>CAYQJH010000076.1:0-16389 GCA_964417755.1 uncultured Planctomycetaceae bacterium | reverse complement strand
TGTATAGGCGCGAAATTTCATCTTTGCCTGCAAACGGGATTGACAAGTAAATCATACAAAGGATATAAATGTCGTGCCGGTCAGGACCAATCCTACCCGGTGTTGGGGCCGTAGCTCAATTGGATAGAGTACCGGACTGTCGATCCGGTGGTTGCGGGTTCGAACCCCGTCGGCCTCGTTTGAAGGATGTGCTGGGAAGAAACCCTTCGAGCACAGCCAACAGAATAGCAAAGAAGGCAAAGATTGGCACACAAGCCGGTCTTTGCCTTTTGTTATTGAGCTAGACATCCGCGCAATCCGCGGTCTGATAAGGCCTCTCACAAACCACTGCGAAGTTGCGCGATGAGGCCCTATAATCGTCTCTATGCGAATCCTGGTCACAGCAGACCTGCATTACGATATTGCCCGCTCCCGCAAGCCTGCGCAGGAGTTGGCCGAGCGTGTCTGCGACATGCACGCAGACGCAATGGTGCTGGTTGGGGACACAGCCGGCGCAGACTTGGCGCAACTGACTGAGTGCCTGCGGCTGTTCGACGGGTTTGCTGGCAAGAAGCTGATGGTGGCGGGCAATCATTGCCTCTGGGTTCAGCCGTCCGATAACGACCCCGCCCTACCGGATAACAAGCCGGTTGATGAAAGAAGAACAACATGCCTGGGGCCGTCCATGCGGCGATACATGGAACTGCTGCCGCGGGCGGCGGCCGAGGCGGGTTTCGGCCTGCTGGATCATCAGCCGGCAATCATCCGCGATCAGGCTGGCCAGACTATGGGCCTGGTGGGATCGGTCGGCTGGTATGACTATTCATTTCGCTTGGACGGCCTGGGCGTGCCTGAGGATTTCTATCGAGCCAAGGTGGCCCCCGGGGCGGCCAACTACATGCAGGAGCACCGGCACCTGGTCGAGGCCAACCGCCATGCGCTGACTGAGCAGCACCTGGAAATGGGTTCACGCTGGATGGACGGCGTGCGCGTGCGGCTGGGAATCAGCGATGAGGACTTTGTTGATCTACTGGCGCGAAAGCTGGAACGCCAGCTTGGCCAAATCGCTCCGCACGTGGATCAGGTCGCAGCCTTTATCCACCATCTGCCCTTCAAGGAAATGATTCCGCCCGATTGGCCCAAGCGGGCGGCCTTCGCGGCAGCCTATATGGGCAGCCAAGCCATCGGCAGCGTTCTGCTGGCCTGCCCCAAGATCACGCACGTTTATTGCGGGCATTCGCATTGGAGCGACACGCGCACCATCGGCCATCTGAAGGTCATCAACGTTGGCAGCACCTACGTCCAGAAGAACCTGGCCGTGCTGGAAGCATAAGACCGAAGGCTTCACTTTATCATCAATTCTTCGCCTGCCGGCGCGGATGTAGTCGTCAACGGCGGCAACGGCTCTTCGGGCACTTCATTGAGCATCTTCTTGAAGCCGTCAGTGTAGTGGAATTTGTAGTTGGTCGCCTTGCCGGTGATGATCATCGCTTCGATCTTCGTATCTTTAGGCAGCTTCTTGAGATAGTCCGGCCCGAGGACGCTCAGTGCCGTGGCCCAGACGCCAGCCTCCACAGCCGTCTTGCCGTAAACCGTTACCGATGGCACGGCGTCGGCTGTCCTGCCGGTGCGGGGGTCGACGATGTGGCTGTACCGCTTGCCGTCGATGATAACAAACCGCTCATAGTTGCCGCTGGTGCAGACGGCGCCGTCGGAGATGGCCATCACGGCGATCAAGTCCTCATCCTTGGCGAAGGGGTTCTTGATGCCGATCTGCCATTTGGTGCCGATGCGCGGCTGGCCGAAGCAGCGCAGGTCGCCACCGACGTTGACGATGCCGCTGACGCCCTGCTGAATCATCACGTCGGCTGCGCGATCAACGGCCCACTTCTTGGCGATGCCGCCGAGGTCGAGGCTGGCGCCGTCCTTGAGCTTAATCGCGCCCTTGTCGGTGAGCTTGACCTTGTCCCAGCCGACCAGGGCAAGCGCCTCCTTGATCTCGGCTTCGGTAGGAAGCCTCTTGGCCTTGCCGGCACGCTTCCACAGTTGCAGCAGCGGCCGGCAGGTGATGTCAAAGACGCCCTCGGTCTTGTCGTAGTACGCCCTGGCCGATTTGAGCACAGCCAGTGTCTCCGGCAAGAGCGGCACTTCCTGGCCGACCGGCGCGGCATTGAACGTGGCGATGTCCGTTTCAGCCAGGTGGCTGGACATCTTGGCCTCCACGTCGCGAAGAGCCTCCTCGGCGAGTTTGACGGCTGCCTCAGCCTTGTCACGCTGGTCAGCGGGCACGACGGCAGTCAATTCCGTCGTCGTATCCATGATGCCCTCAGGCGTGATGGTGACAGCAATACGCTCGACAGGCACAGTGGCGGCGTCGGCGGCAAGGAGGCCAGCCGACACGAGCAGCGGCATCGCAACGATCCATAGGGCGTTTCTCATAAGTGCGTTCCTTTGCTATTATTGTAGCCCCGTAGGATGAATAGCCGGGAGTGAGCTTGCCATGAAGAGATTGCAGATATTTGGCGTCGGGTGCTCGAAGTGCAGGAAGCTGGCTGAGAATGCCGAAACGGCTGCAAAGGCGTTGGGCATCGAGTACACGCTGGAGAAGATCACCGACATAGATGTGATCGCCGGCAGCGGCGTCATGCTCACGCCGGCGCTGATGGTCGACGGGCAGGTCAAGATCGCCGGCCACGCGGCGGATGTGGACACGATAAAGAAATTGCTGGGCTGACCGGCTGCCAGATGATGGCAGGTCCATTGTCGTTTCGTCATTGATTCGACATTAGAGCTTCGTCATTCGTCATTCCGGCAGCTAGGTATAGCTGGACGGGTCGGCGTAGGGCTCGAACCTTGTGTATTCCTTCATGAACGTGAACTTGCACACGCCGGTTGGGCCGTTACGCTGCTTCTCGATGATGAGCTCGGTAAAGCCCGTGGGGTTGTAGCCTTCCTCGCCCTTGTGGTAGTAGTCCTCGTTGTGCAGCAGCATGACGACGTCGGCGTCCTGCTCAATCGAGCCCGATTCGCGCAGGTCGCTCATGCGCGGGCGCTGACTGGGGCGGTCGGTTGGCCCTCGGTTAAGCTGTGCGGCACAGATGATCGGCACCTGAAGTTCGCGGGCCAGCGCCTTTATGCCGCGCGATATCTCCGTGATCTGTTCCTGCCGGCTGTCGGCCCGGCCGCTGTAGGTCATTAGCTGCAGGTAGTCGATGAAGATGCACTGGATGTCCTGGCTGGCCTTGAGCCGCCGCGCCTTGGCCCGCAGTTGCAGGATCGTCAGCATCGGCGAGTCGTCGATGAACATCGGCGCCTGTTCCAGGTCCCCGGCGGCCATCTGAAGCTTGGTCCAATCTTCCGGCGAGATCATCCCCCGCCGCATCTGCCGCAAGTTGAATCGCGAGTACGCCGACAGCAATCGCTGGGCGATCTGCTCCTTGGACATTTCCAGACTGTACACGACGACCGGCTTCTTCTCCGTCACAGCCATGTTCTCGGCGATGTTCAGCAGGATGCTCGTCTTGCCCATGCTCGGCCGCGCGCCCAGGATAATCATTTCATTCTTCTGAAAGCCGCTGGTCATTTCGTCCAGGGCGTGGTAGCCGCTTGGCAGGCCGGTAATCATCTGCCCGCTGCTCTTCTCGATAACCTCGAAGACGTGTGTAATCAGGCCATCGAGCTTGATAGCCTGGTCGCCCACGTGCTCCTGGGCAATGCGGAAGACCTTGCCCTCGGCTGAATCAATGATGGCGGAGGCCTCATCGTGGCTGTCGTAAACTTCGCTGACGATTTCGTTGCCGGCTCGGATGAGGTCGCGCAGCAGGGCCTTGTCGCGAACCGTCTTGGCATAGTAGTCCACCAGGCCGGCGTTAGGCACGCCCTCGACCAGGGAGACGATGTACTCAATTCCGCCAACCTGATCGAGCTTATTGAGGCGGCGGAGTTCTTCGTTGATGGTGACGAGGTTGATGGGCTTGCGGGCGTCCTGCATGTCCACCAGGATCTCGAAGATCACCTGGTGGGCGGGGCGGTAGAAATGCTCAGCCCGCACGATCTGCACAGCAATATCGACGGCCGACGCATCGAGCATCATCGAGCCCAGGACGCAGGCCTCAGCCTCGATGGAGTTGGGCGGCACGCGATAGATGCCGGAAATGCCCTGGTCGCTGCCGGGCGGAATAATGCGATGGGCTGGTTCGGATGTCATCAAAGGCTCCAGGCTTCAGCGGCAACAACCGGCTTCAGGCTCCAGGCTTCAGGCTTCAGGTACGGCAACGACAACGACAACAGCAGGCTCCGGACTTCGGGAACGGCAACAGCAACGGCAACGACCTGCTGCGAGCTTAGGCTTCGACAACAATAAGCAGCGAGTCTATAGCCCTGACATTCGGTTTCAAGAGGAATCATTTCCCACATGAAACCACAGTTGATTCCGGCCTGCGAACTCGCGGGTTGCGTGAAGTTTCTGATCTGGCGAAAATCTCTAGTTGATGGGGTTCTAAGCAGACTTCGAGGAATGTGAAGTTGGAAGCTTGTTTGTAGACGTCTCAAGCCGGCAAAGCAGATGCCCCCGCGTACAAGCTTGCGGGGGCATCTTTGATGGCATTTGGTCTGTCACCGCCATAGCCCTATTTCGCAGGCGGCAATTGCTTCTGAAGCTGCTCGGCCTTCTCCATCAATTTCCTCGCCTGTTCTCGCAACTGGCGAATCTGAGCAGCGACCCCTTCCTGGCCGCCCGGTGCCGCCGGGCCTTTGGGCGCTTTGGCGTCGGGGGCAGGCATTGGCCTCTGTCCCTGCCGCGGCGCCACCGCGCCGAACTGACCCTTAGGCATTTGCTGGCGCATGCCCGTAGGCGGGCCAAATCGGCCGGCAGCCATGCCATCGCCCATTCCGCGCCCGCCCTTGCGCATTGCCCAGTTTGGACGCTGCGCCAAACGTGCTTTTAGCTGCCGGCATACCTGGCACGAGCACCGGGCCAATTGCTGCAGGCCAGGACGAACCGCCTGGCCGCGAGCCAACCGTTCATCGCGCGGCGCCCTGGCGGCCTTGGCGCCTTCGCGTTGCGGACCGCCGGCGGCCTTGGGCTGACCTTCCTTAGGCGCTCGTGCCTTGGCAAGGGCTTCCGTCAGCCGCTTGACCTGCTGCTGAAGTTCCTGTATTTGCCGCTCCTTCTGTTCGCGCTCACGCGCGGCGGCCTGTACACGGTCCACATCAGGCCGGACAGCCTTGCCTTCGTCGCCCCTGGGCGGGCGGTCCTGCCCCAAGGCCGGCTGCACCAACGCTGCCAAGACAACTGATGAGATCAATGCGACCGCTAATCTACACATCATGGGTAATTCTCCTTGTTTGGTTGGTTTTGTTGCGTTGCTATATCCTCATGTCCAACTCTATTTGGCAGCCATGCTCTGGAGGTTTAGCCGAGCGTCCGAGGGCCCCGATTACCTCGTATCAATCAGCATGGGTCACAACTCAAACAATGCTCAATGCGTGCCGGCATCTCGGCCACTTGTTTGCAGCGGGCAAATCAGTACAATCGCACGGATGGAACAGAAGTTTATTCGTAATTTCAGCATTATTGCGCATATTGACCACGGCAAGAGCAGCCTGGCTGACCGCATGCTGCTCACAGCCGGCGCCATTACGCAGCGCGAGTTTCGCGATCAGCTCCTGGACGACATGGACCTGGAACGCGAGCGGGGCATCACCATCAAGGCCTCAGCCGTCACCATCTTCCACGAGCTGGAAGGCCAGAAGTACATGCTCAACCTGATCGATACTCCGGGGCACGTGGACTTCCATTACGAAGTCAGCCGGGCGCTGGCCGCCTGCGAGGGCGCGATCCTGGTTGTCGATGCCACGCAGGGCGTCGAGGCCCAGACGGTCGCCAACGTTCACCTTGCCGGCCGGAACAATCTTGCCATCGTGCCGGTGGTCAACAAGATCGACCTGCCGTCGGCAAGGCCTGAAGACGTGGCCATGCAGATAGAGACCCTGCTGGCGACGCCGGCAGAGGATTGCATCTTCGCCTCAGCCAAGAGCGGCGAGGGCATCGACGAGATGATGACGGCCATCATCAAGCAGCTTCCGCCGCCGCAGGGCAACGTTGAGGGCCAGACCAAGGCGCTGATCTTTGACAGCAAGTACGACGACTATCGCGGCGTGGTGGTCTACGTCCGCGTATTCGATGGCCATCTTCGTGTCGGCGAGAAGATCCGCATGATGGGCACGGGCGAGATCTGGCCGATTACCGAACTGGGCAAGTTCACGCCGCAGGCGGTGCGCGTCGATGCCCTGGAGTGCGGCGAGGTGGGTTTCGTGGTGGCCAACATCCGCACGATTTCCTCCGTTCACGTGGGCGACACTATCACGCTGGCCAAAGACCCAGCCACGCAGGCGTTGCCGGGCTACCGCCCGCCGCAACAGATGGTGTTCTGCGACTTCTATCCCGGCCCGACGACGCAGTTCCCGCAATTGCGCGATGCCCTGGAGAAACTCCAGCTCAACGATGCCGCTTTAACGTTTCAGGCCATCAATTCCGAGGCACTGGGTTTTGGCTTCCGCTGCGGCTTCCTGGGCCTGCTGCACATGGAGATCGTCCAGGAGCGGCTGGAGCGCGAGCATAACGTCGAGGTGGTGCAGACCGCCCCCACCGTGCCCTACCAGGTGCTCAAGAGCGACAAGAGCATTGTCGAGGTCGATTCCGCCGGCGAACTGCCCGAGCCGAATTACATTGAGGAAATCCGCGAGCCGGTGGTCGCAGTTGACCTGATCGTGCCGACGGACTCCATCGGGTCGATCATGGCACTAGCTGAAGATCGCCGGGCGATATTCAAAAAGCAGGACTATCTCTCCGCCGACCGCGTGATTATCAGCTACGAATTTCCGCTTGCGGAGGTCATCTACGACTTCTACGACAAGCTCAAGAGCGCCACACGCGGCTACGGAACGATGGACTACGAGATGATCGGCTTCAAGGCCAACGACCTGGTCAAGCTGGATATCCTGGTCAACAACAGCAAGGTCGATGCCCTGTCCTTCATCGTGCATCGCACCAAGGCCGATATCCGTGGCCGGGCTGTCATTCAGAAGCTTCGCAAGGAGATACCGAGGCACTTGTTCGAGGTGCCGCTGCAGGCGGCGATAGGCTCGCGCGTTATCGCGCGGGAGACGATCAAGGCCGTCGGCAAGAATGTTACCGCAAAGTGCTATGGCGGCGACGTCTCGCGGAAGCGCAAACTCCTCGAGAAGCAGAAGGAAGGCAAGAAGCGGATGAAGATGGTTGGCAACGTCGAGATCCCGCAGAAGGCATTCCTGGCCGTGCTGGAGGCGGGAGAGTGACGGCAGTGCGAATTTCTGAATTGCGAATTGCGAATTGAACAACCAAAGACAACCGCCGCATGCTGCGGTCTGGTTTGCTGAAGATTGACCGACGACGAGGATTTGCCAGCACCTACCTAAAAAGGAATTCGCAATTCGCAATTCGCAATCCGCAATTCATGCTGCTTTTCGGCAGGCCGGCGCGAATGACGCGATGGCCATCCTTGCCTTGGAGGAGTCCAGTTTTGCCGATCCGCACGAGCGATTTCACCTGCGGCAGATCAGGCGCCTGATTGGCTCACCATCAGCTATTGTGATAGTCGCTCAGGCTAAAGGACGTTTGGTTGGATGGGCGGCCGCACTGACGCGGCATCATGCCAAGACCATCAGCGGCAGAGTATATGCCGTCGCGGTTGATCCTGCTGCACGCGGGATGAAGATCGGCCGGCGATTGATGGAGCGCATCTTGTCGCTGCTTAAGCAGCGAGGGGCGGACCGAATCTATCTTGAGGTGCGCCACGACAACCAGCCGGCAATCGCCCTGTACCGCAACCTCGGCTTCAAGGACATCAAGCTTCTGACGGACTATTATCGCCCTGGCCTGCATGCATTACGGATGGTCCTGAATTACGGCTCCCCTCCGGAAGAATTCGTGGCTAAATAGCTGTTCATGTCACTTAACATATTTGTTTGCGTTTAACGCTTTGTTGCCAACGGCAGTCACAGGTATATTATTTGTGCCTGACTGGAGGATAGGGCAACGCTGGCGAGCGACCCGAGCGCCAGTCAGGTGCCATACGGCACGGGTGGCCTTCTTTAGGGAAGGCCACCTGCTTATTACTGGTGGATGCCGGCGGCTGCATGCGATAAACGCACCCTCGCGTTTTCACAAGACCATATCCTGCAACCAACTCTTCGGGAGGGGTTTCTGCGTTACTGATTGATCATTGTTACCGGCAGCCGCCGGCAGGAACGCCATCCGGGCGATGATGATTGGCCTGCGAGATTACTCTAGACCAAGCGAATGTCTTTCACTTGATTTGAGACCTGAAGACATAGAACAGAACCAAGAGAGACAAGGCCCACAGAGCACAACCCACGATACCCACAATCATTCCAGCGGCGGTTGTTTCTTTGCCTGATGGATCCATACGCCCTGATCGTATTTCTTTGAGGTCCGCAGCGCCCATTGTCCAGGCCAATATGCCAAAGACGAAACAGCACAAAAGACCGAGTATGCCGAAGACCAGAATCATTGTTCCATGATGGGGCCTCAGACCTGCAGGCGCGATGGTTCGTTGATCGTCGGCCGGCTTGCGGTACAACAGGGTCGCGACTACCCCGACCGCCAAAATGCCGGCTGCGATGTAGAGGGCTGTGTCGTATCGCTGCGTTGACTTCTTGACCCACTCCATCAGCATCGGGCCAAAGCCCCCCGCCAGTCCCCACGCAAAGAGCACCACGCCATAGATTGCCCCGATATTCTTCGGGCCGAACGTGTCGGCTGTGAAGGAGGGCATCGTGCCGAATCCGCCGCCGTAGCACAGCATGATGTAGCAGGCAGCCAGCGTAAAGAGCAGGAACGATTGAAGATGCGGCAGCAGAAGGAACAGGGGAATCTGCGTCAGGAAGATCAGCAGGAAGACATTGCGCCGCCCCAGTCGCTCCGACAGGCCGCCCCAGAACAGCCTGCCAAAGCCGTTGCAGAACGAGCCGAGAATGACGATGAGGCTGGCCACGCCTGTGTCACGTGCGATGGACTGCTTCGCCAACGCCATGGGCGCGAGATTGCTCAGCAAGGCGATGCCAGCGGCTACGTTGAGGAACAGTATCGCCCAGAGGATGTACAACTGAGGCATGCGAACGGCGCTGCCAAGAGTCTGTGACATGGCGCTCTGGCGGGCGGTCATCTTGCTGGAAATGGGCGGGGCGAAGCTCTCGGGTGGGTTGACCAGCCAGCGGGCTGCCAGCGGCAGGCCAATCAGGAAGGCTACGCCGCAGGCATAGAAGGTTCCATAAACGCCCACGTTGTTGCCGAAAACATGGATCATCCTTTCGCCGATCAGCGACATGAAGGCGGCGCCCAAGCCAAAACCCATCACCGCCAGGCCTGTAATCAGGCCCTTGCGGTCCGGGAACCACCGGACCAGGACGGCCACCGGCGTAACGTACCCCAGGCCGTTGCCGATGCCGGCGATGACGCCGTAGCCAAGCCAGAGCAGGGCTATGCAACCGAATTGATGCGCAACGCCGGCCAGCAGCGTCCCGCAGCCAAAGAGCACGCCCGCGATGGTTGCAATGGTTCGTGAGCCGGCCCTGTCTACCAGGCGTCCGCCGATGGCGGCTGAGAGCCCCAGAAAGAAGATCGTCAGGGCGAAGGTGATGCCGACCTGGAACTCCGGCCAGCCGTGGACATTCATGATGGGCTTCTTGAAGATGCTCCAGGCATAGACGGTGCCCAGCATGACCTGGATGGCCACACCGGCAACTGCAATGCCCCAGCGGCTCTTCATCAACTGCGCGGTGGCGGCATCGGCACTTGTGCGCGCATGTTTATATGTAGATGACATGGTGCTCCTTTGACAGCGAGTATAGCATAAGGGCCGGACGATTTTACACCGCCCGGCCCTTGAAAACGAATACCCCCAAGGGGATTTGAACCCCTGTCTCCAGGATGAGAACCTGATATCCTAGGCCACTAGACGATGGGGGCATCGTGTGCTGCATTTCTTCTATGGCACTTCAAGCCTAGTTCGCCCAAACGGCGATTTTCCAACCTGGAAAAGAGCAAGATATTAGTAATTCGGCCGCGGGCCGTCAAGCAAATTGCGGCTCAAACGATCAGCACGCCTGTTCCGTTGATCCTATCTGCTTTGAGATCCTGTAGCGCCCGGTTTGCCTCGATGAGCGGATAGCTTGTTGTGCGCGGCCGCAGCGGAATGCGTGCCGCCTCAGCCAGTAGTTCCAGGCCATCCTGGCGGGTATTGGCTGTCACACTGTGAATGTTGCGTTCAAAGAAGACATACTTCTCGTAGTCCATCTGCGGTATGGGCGTCATGTAGATATCGGCCAGGCTCAGCGTCCCGCCCTTCTCAAGTTTCTCCAGGGCCGGCGGCACTAGTTCACCGGCCGGCGCGAAGATGATGGCGGAATCGACCTTCACCGGCATGTCGGCTGGCTTCTGGCCGACCCACTTGGCCCCCAGCTCAGCAGCCAGCTTTTGGTGCTTCTGGCCGCGCGTAACCACGTAGATTTCGCAGCCGCGCGACATGGCGATCTGGGCGATGAGGTGCGCGCTGGAGCCGAAGCCGTAGATGGCCAGCCTTCCGCCGCTTGGCAGATTGGCCCGCTTCAATGCCCGATACCCTACTATTCCCGAGCACAGCAACGGCGCCGCTTGAATATCGGAGAAGCCCTCGGGTATCTCGTAGGCGAAATTCTCGTCAATGAGCGCGTACTCGGCGTAGCCGCCGTCGGCATGGTAGCCGGTGAAACGCTGACCCTCGCAAAGATTCTCGCGTCCAGCCAGGCAGAATCGGCAATGGCCGCATGTGTGCCTCAGCCAGGCGATGCCCACGCGCTGCCCCACAGAAAGCCGCACGCATCCTTCCCCCATCGCATCGACGACCCCAACAATTTGGTGTCCGGGCACCAGCGGCAGCTTCCGCGTGGGCAGCTCGCCCTCGATAACGTGCAGATCGGTGCGGCAGATTGCACAGCATCGGACCTTGATGCGAACCTCTCCCGAAGCCGGCTGAGGCACAGGCATCTCCAGCAGCCGCAATGGCGAGGATTCTATCGGCGCAATTTCAGCCAGAACCATGGCGTTCATGCGAATTTCCATGAATTATTGTATCCAGCGGCATGAGTGGCCTGGACGCCTGCAATAGCTACCATGCATAAGCCGACAATGACCAGAAAAAACTCTTGACCCCTCCAGCGCGCAGGCTATGATAGTTCCGTCGCATGTGCGGGCGTAGCTCAGTGGTAGAGCGTCACGTTGCCAACGTGAATGTCGTGAGTTCAAATCTCATCGCCCGCTTTTGTCGTCATTGGGGAAATAGCACGTCATCGGCCCACAGAGAAGACTGAGCAAGATTCATGTTATCTTAGGTTCGGCCATTTTATCTTAGGTTCTTCACAGTCACGGTCTTCACAGCCGTTTGATACCCCCAATCAAATCAGATGCCATGCTTGCGCAAGAGCTGCGGAAGCATGGCATCAAGATGACGGCGCAGGCGACTTATTTCTATTGTTGTTCTTCTGAAGCATTGCCTTGCTGCTGAGCATCATCGGCAGGCTGCTGACTCAGCGGCAATTTGCCCTGCGGGTCTTGCGGCGAAAACTGCAGTTCGCCCTGGTTGGTGTCTTCCGCCACCACACGGGCTATTGCCACCAGCTTGTCGCCTGGCTTCAGCGCGATCAGCCGAACGCCCTGCGTGGCCCGGCCGATCGTTCGCAGCTCGTTTGCGCCCGTGCGGACGATCATGCCGTTGAGCGTAATCATCATCAATTCATCCGCATCGCGGATGCTCTTCATGCCGACAACCGGACCGTTGCGGTCGCTCGTGCGAATATTGATGATGCCCTTACCGCCGCGCGACTGCACGCGATACTCGTCAAAACTCGTTCTCTTTCCGTGCCCGTTTTCGCAGACCGTCAGCAGCGTCGCCATTGGGTCCACAATGGCCATCGCCACCACCTCATCGCCATCGCGCAGGTCCACGCCTCTGACGCCTGCCGCCGTCCGGCCCATCGGGCGAACGTCGGTTTCCGGGAAGCGGATGCTCTGGCCGGCCCGCGTGGCCAGCACAATTTCATCGTCGCCGCGGGTGATGGCCACGCCGATGACTACGTCGCCTTCATCCAGGCCGGTAGCCTGTATGCCGCCCTTGCGTGGATTGCCGTATGCCTCCAGCGAAGTCTTCTTGATCTGACCGAGCTTGGTGGCCGTCACAAGGAAACGCTGGTCGAATTCGCGCACCGCAACCACGGCGCAGATCTTGTCGCTGGCCTGCATGTCCAGCAGGTTGACCACGGCGCGGCCCTTGGACTGCCGCGACATCGACGGCACGTCGTAAACCTTCAGCCAGTGCATCCGGCCGTTGTTGAGGAACACCAGCATGTAGTCATGCGTGGAGGCGATGAACAACTCTTCGACGAAATCGCCTTCCTTGGCGTCGTTGCCGATGATGCCCTGCCCGCCCCGGCCCTGCCGTCGATAGGTGCTGAGCGGCATTCGCTTGATATAGCCTTCATGGCTGAGCGTGACGACAACGTCTTCCTCGGCGATGAGGTCTTCGATATTGAATTCGCCGACGTCGCCGACGATCTCCGTCCGCCGCTCGTCGCCGTACTTCTCGCGCATCTCGAAGACATCTTCACGGATGATGTCCATCAGGAGCGTCTCGTTGGTGAGGATGGCCTCATAGCCTTCGATCTCCTCGCACAGCTTGCTGTAGTCGGCGGCGAGCTTCTCAATCTCCAGCCCGGTCAGCCGCTGAAGCTGCATTGCTAAGATAGCATCCGCTTGCACGTTGGTCAGGAACTGATCGTGCCTGGTGGCCTTGAGCACGAATGCCTCAGGCAGAAGCTTGCGGATGGTGGCTGACTCGCTGATCCGCAGGCCATGCGCCATCAGCCGCTGCCGCGCTGTCGGCACGTCGGGCGATTTCTTGATGATCTCGATAATGCGGTCGATGTCCCCCACCGCCAGGATCAGGCCTTCCAGTATGTGCGCACGCTGGCGCGCCCGGCGAAGCAGGAACATCGTGCGGCGACGGATGACTTCCTTGCGGTGCTCGATGAACTGCACGAGCATGTCCCGCAGGGAAAGTGTCCTTGGAGCCCGGTTGATGAGGGCGATGTTGATGATGCTGAAAGTTGATTGCAGCGGCGTGTACTGGTAAAGCTGGTTGATGACGACTTCGGGCTCGACGCCCTTCTTCAACTCGATCACGATCCGCATGCCGTTGCGGTCGCTGTGATCCTGCACGTCGGCGATGTCAGGAATCTTGCCGAGTTTGACGACCTCGGCCGCCCGCTCGATGATCGTGGACTTGAGCACTTGGTAAGGAATCTCGGTGACTACGATGATCGTCTTGCCGTTGCGCTGCTGCTCGGTGTGCATGCGGGCGCGAACCACGACCTTGCCTCGGCCGGTCCTGTAACCGTCCGAAATGCCGCCCCGGCCGCAAATCAGCCCGCCCGTGGGGAAGTCCGGACCCTTGACGATCTTCATCAGTTCGTCGACTGTCGTCTCCGGCTTGTCGATGAGCTTGACCAGGGCGTCGCATATTTCGCGCAGATTATGCGGCGGGATGCTGGTAGCCATGCCGACGGCTATGCCCTGGCTGCCATTGACCAGCAGATTCGGAAACTTGCCCGGCAGAACGGTCGGCTCGGTGCGCGTGTCGTCGTAGTTGGGCTGCATGTCGACCGTGTCGTACTCCAGGTCGTCCAGCAGCTCGGTGGCGACGGCTGTCATGCGGGCCTCGGTGTACCGCATCGCAGCGGGCGGATCGCCGTCGATTGAACCGAAGTTTCCTTGCGGGTCGATCAGCGGGTATCGCAGGTTCCATTCCTGCCCCATGCGAACCAGCGTCGGATATACAACGCCCTCGCCATGCGGGTGATAGTTGCCGCTGGTGTCGCCGGCGATCTTGGCGCACTTTCGGTGCTTGCTCCGCGGGCCAAGGTTCAGATCGTTCATAGCCACCATCACGCGCCGCTGCGAGGGCTTGAGGCCGTCTCGCGCATCCGGCAGAGCGCGGTCCATGATAGTGCTCATCGCGTAGGTGAGGTAGCTCTCGCGAAGTTCTTCCTCGATAGCCTGGTCTTCGACCCGTTCATTATTGAACATGACGGCGGCCATCCGGCCGGCGCCGCCGTTTCCGTTGACCTGGCCAGAGCCGTTGGCCAGCTCGCTTTCGTCTTCGTTCTTATCGTTCTGATTTACAGCTTCTTCTTCTGCCACGTCTGAAAGCTCCTGTATGACTTATTCCACCCTCGTCGTTGCCTGCAAGCCGCTATGCACCGCGCTGGGCGGCTTTGGTTACCATGTGCGATTAACAATCCGCTTGAGGCTTGAGGCAGCTGCTTCCGCCTGCAATGCGGCGGGCAATATAGAACACTCATTGTCCCAGATTTCGAAGCGGATTTACAGCGCCAAGGCAGGAAAACTTGAAGTTTTGCGTGATGCACTGGCAAACGAATGAAGCGTGTCAGAAGGTGTCACAGGCTAACAATCACGTAGCCGCGATAGCAATGATGGGACCGGTGGACGTTGCCCCCATTGAAAGCCCTGCCGAACTGCGGGCATCCCCCCGCTCCCGCAGAGGGGCTTCCTGCCAAGCCGGTTATTCTCCCGTCTCGGGGTGTGCATATTCAGGGGCGATGCCGCGGGCCCACTCTAGGACGGTGTCGGGCTTCTTGGGCGGCTCGGCGCTATCCAGGATGCGACGAACCTTCTGCAGGGCCTCCATCTGACCCTTGCGCTCCCGCTGGATGCAGTCGTCCGTCGGGCATGGCCCCGGGGCATGAATCGTTGTCATGGTCGCGCTCATAGTCGCTAACCTCATGTCTATTATAGGCAGGCAAGATTGCCTGAGAATTGTGGTTACTATAATAGCGCGGCATCGGTTACCTTGGCACAGAGGTCTTATAGGTCCAATGCAGGACAAACCCGTCGAAGAATTGCCGCTGCCTAGCATCAGGCAGATTCGCCTGGCCGTCCAGGTGTATCTGGAGGTGGCGTATGGCCAGGCTGTCCCACCGACGGCTGAGCGATTCATGCCCGATGAGCATGCCCAAGCCACGCAGTGGCTGATGAGCGATTTGGTCGAGCGCGACCCAGCCAATGCTCCGCTGGCCGGCGTCCGCTCGTTTGCCTTGCGAATCGGCAATATGCTTTACCCGCACATGAAACTGCGGATGTCCCGCCCGCCTAAAGATGCTGTCTATCTTTTCAGTGTCGACAGCCACGACGGCTTTCTGCAGGCCAGCCCGCAATCGCCTGACTACCAGGCCTTGGAACAGCTAAAAGCCCACAACGCTCAGGTGAGCGCCAGAATCACATGGGCCTGGAACGAGCACGGCCTGCCGACAGAACGAAACTACCTGCGCGAGAAAATCCGCCGGGCTGCTGAGGAGAAGAAAGGCTAGACGCATTCCAACAGCACAATGCTATTTGGCTGTTTTGCGTGTCGCGGGTGTGTCGCGGGCATCTTGCCCGCGCGTACCGCAGGCGTCTCGCCTGCGGCTTGTCCAGAAGCGAGGGCAAGCGGGTGCCGTGGTCGCGGCGTTTGCGACCACGTTTGGTCTTCGTGCCCATGTGCGTTGCAATCGGTGCCACCCCCAAGCGCCGTTGTTGTTTGCTTGGGGGTGTTGGCCTGACCGGGCGAACACCCCCAAGAGTACTTGGGGGTGGCACCATTGCGTCTCGCCCACGACACATAGCTTCGGCCAGTCTTCGTTCGCATAAGCTCTTCGCGTCCCCCCCTCTTTTTGCTTTCGCCGTGCTTGCCAACTTGGAAGCTGTCCGATACGCTGTGGCACATGTCACGCATAGGATTCGGTTACGATTCGCACCGATTTGTTGAGGGCCGGCCTTTGGTCTTGGGCGGCATGTGCATCGACTATCCGCTGGGCCTTTCCGGCCATAGCGACGCCGATGCAGTTCTGCACGCCCTGACGGATGCTATTCTGGGGGCCATTGCCGCCGGCGACATCGGCGAGCACTTTCCCGATAATGATCCTCGATGGTCGGGCGCAGCCAGCAGCCAGTTCGTCCGCCACGCCCTATCATTAGCAAGGGCCGCGGCACTTCGGGTGGAAAACTGCGACATCACCATCGTGACCGAGATGCCCAAGCTGAAGGACCACAAAGCCGCTCTGGAGCAGCTCAACGACCCGGAGGAGCGCGCCGCGTACGCGTATCAGTTCTGGGCGGAAGGCTTGCTGCGGATCGGTCCTACGGGCACGGGGATCTTCCACACGATCCGTCAGTTCATCAAGGACCTGTTCGGCGTAGTGACTGCGGGCCAGCGCGGTGAGGACCTGATGCGGGCGTTCCATGACGGCAAGTGCGCCTAT
>CAYQJH010000075.1:0-16414 GCA_964417755.1 uncultured Planctomycetaceae bacterium | reverse complement strand
CAGGATCTGCTCGCGCCGCGACCTGGTGAGCTCCCTCTCGCAGTGCGTAACGCTGCTGCCGGGCAGCATCATCATGACCGGCACACTATCCGGTGTGGGCATGGGCCGCAAGCCGCAGATATTCCTCAAGAGCGGCGACAAGCTGACCGTCGAAATCGAGGGCATCGGCGAGTTGACCAACCCGGTGGCTGGCGAATAGCGACATTGCGAGTTTCGAATTGCGAATTCTTCTGGAATGAAGCTGGCTTGACTGGGCGGCGATGATTAGTCGTCTCTGGTCATGCTATTGGACAAAGAGCAATGCATCAGGCCGCGACAGAAAGAAATTCGCAATCAGCAATAAGGGCGGGACATTCAAGGAAGAAAGCATGAGTTACAAAAAAGATCGAAAGAACGTCGATGCCGCCCTTCGCGCCTCGGGCGTGGTTGTGGTGCTCAACACCGAGCACGTCAAGACGGCGGCCCATGCCGTAACCACCATGCAGGCCATCTACCAGGCCGGCTACGTGGCTGAGCTAACCTTCCGCATCGACGAGGGCATTCTCCGCGAGGCTATGCAGGAACTGGTCAAGCTTCGCGCCGCCGCTCCAGCCGATAAGCCGTTCGTCCTGGGCGTGGGCAGCGTGATCAATCCCAAAGAGCTACTATCGGCCATCGAGATGGGCTTCGACATGATCGTCGCGCCGGCCAACGTGATGGGCGGTTGCGGCGAAGGCAAGGACTTCATCCGCATCGCGCACGAGGCTGACGTGTTCACCGCGCCGGCAATCTTCACGCCGACGGAGCTAAATTACTTCCTCGAACGCAACGATGGCCTGGAGAGCGATGCAATCAAGGTCTTTCCTGCCCGCTCGCACGGGCCGGAAGGTCTGGCGGACCTGCTTGCCCCCTTTGCCCGCAAGCGACATGCCGGCAAGATCATCATGCCTACGGGCGCGGTAAACCTTGAAACCGGGCCGAAGTATTACCAGGCCATCGCCAAGCGCGGCTTTAGCCCGGTCCTGGGCATGTCAGCCCCGCTCCAACTGGTTGCCGAGAGAAAGAAGCCCGGCGACCTGGACACGATCAATGAGGCCTTGGCGGCCTTCAGGGCGACTTTCAAGCTCTAGCAGCGAAGATGGCAACGGCATCAACTGATCTTGATCTTTGTCCAGGGCGTTCTTAACATATCGGCCCATGGATACGGTATCGCCTGGCAATTCGGGCTGTTCTTGGGGCGGCAAGGAAAAGTCGAGGAGATTCTATTCTGAAATCGATGCCCGCGACCCGCATGACGGGAAGATATGGTCTGTCCTGCTCTCGGAGTCCAAGTTTCACCAGCAGGCGGGCCGTATGTGGGCCGCAAGGACGTTGGCATACAATGTTCCTGAAATCCTGATATGCCCCTTGGCGATCTTCGTGGGTATTCGTGAAGGTGATGAACTGGATGAGCAGTGTTGGCTTGCTTATGCCGGCAGGCCATCGAGGCGATACGTTCACCCGAATGATGCAGTTCCATGCCCGGACAATCGAGTGTTCATGGTATACTTGGATGCTGACAGGGTTGTATTTTCCTGGAGATGGGAAAAGGTTGATTCTGACGACAGCGGCTTGCCGATAGGATACGCCTCAGGTCGCTATAGAATGAGAGTGCTTTGATGAAAGCAGATGAATTTGCCCAGCGCGTGCTGCGGGAGTGCAATGCAGACGAGGAGTTTTCCCCGTTTGCCGCCTATGATCGCGATGGCGACTGCATCGAATTTATTGCCGACCCCGATAGCTACTATGCTGAACGTGTCGATGGCATTGTGACCGTGTATTACTCTGAACAGAGCAATGCCATAATTGGAGCGCAGATCAAAGGCGTTTCCAAACTGATGAAACAATATCCCGGTTTGATGATCGAGATTCACGATGGCTCTGTCCAACTTCACCTTCTGTTGCGCGCCAGGCTTTGGGAACAAGACCCTCGGACGGCTGACATAGCCGTCATGCAATACAAGAAGTTGATAGATCTTGCCGAGCAGAGCAATGCCAGGGTGAGACTAGACGATCTTGCCACGGCAATCTAAATACTCAACAGTTGCTCATTCCATACTTCTTTAGCAGGCAAGTCGCCCATGGCAAACCTGAATATTAAGCCCGCCGCACAGTGCAAGTACGACGCCGTCAGCCTTGGCGAAGTCATGCTTCGCCTGGACCCGGGCGACGTGCCGACCGCCCGCGCGCGGACGATGCGCCTGTGGCATGGTGGCGGCGAGACCAATGTCGCTGAGGGCCTGAGCTACTGCTTTGGCCTGCGGACGGCTGTGGTAACAGCCCTTGTCGATGACGGCGTGGGCCGCAACATCGACAACCAGCTTCGCGAAGCCGGCGTCGATACGCGCAACATCACTTGGTTTTCGACCAAAGGCCAGGGCAGGTTCAGCACCGACGCCAAGGGCTCGCTGCACAATGGCATCAACTTCACCTGGGCGGGCAAAGGCCTGCTGCCCTCGGTGACGGAGTACTACCGGGCCCACACGCCGATCAGCCAGATCAAGCCCGGCGATATCGACTGGCCGACAGTCTTCGCTGGCGGCGTGCGATGGTTCAACACTGGCGGCATCTTCGCGTGCCTGAGCGCGACATCGGCCGACGTAGCCGTAGAGGCCATGCAGGCGGCAGGCCAGGCCGGCGCGCTGCGAGCATTCGATCTGAACTACCGTTCGAAGGTCGAGCCGAATAAGGACAAGGCCCGCGCCAACAATCGCCGTATCGTCCAGCACGTTGAATTCCTCGTGGGCAACCAGAGCGACTTCGACGACGCCCTGGGCGAGCAGTCCCGCAAAGTCTCCAAGGACGAGGCGTTTGAGGTCTGGCTGGAGGCCTACAGCGAGATGCTGCGGGCAGTGGCCAGGAAGTACCCCAACCTTAAGCTCATCGGCACGCAGCTGCGGGCCGCCCTCAGCGCAGACCGCATCCACTGGGGCGCGGTGCTCTACGACGTTGCGGAAGACAAGACGCACCTGGCCGCCATACGCCAGAACGTGGAGATCGCCGATCGCACGGGCGGCGGAGATTCTTTCATGTCCGGCGTGGCTGCTGCCCTGCTGGCTGGCAAGGGCGTGGATGAGGCCGTGCAATGGGGCGCCGCGCACGGCATCTGCGTGCAAGAGACTCCCGGCGATACGAGCATGGTCAAGCAAGCCGACGTGGAGGCTGAGGTAAAGCGCGCGCTAAAAGGTGGCGGCGTCAGCGCCCTGCGGTAGAGGGAAGCGGTGGCACAGCCTTTTAGGTAGTGTCCGCGCAGGCTGAAGCGCCAGTGCCACAAAGTCGGCACCTTTCCAGCGCATCAAGCACTGCTCTCATGGTCAACGCCGTCTTGTAGAGGATGACGTTAGGGCCGATCTCGACTTGCGGCTTGGCCATCCGCTGCGGCACCGCAATCAGAATGTTGCGCCCGCTGAACTTTTGCAGCGTGCGGCGTTTTGCCTGAAGATATTGCGGCGTCCAGAAAGCAACTATCTCCATCAGCACCGTCGTCCCATCATCGTGGCGGAAAAGAAAATCGGGAACGAATGTTTGCTGGCCTGAATGGAGAATCTCGCCCTCGCGGAATAGTTGCCATCCATTTCGATAGTCGCCGAATTTGGCCGCGAAGGCCTCTTCGACCGTTGAATCGAACTCCGACGGCGATGGAAGATGACTCTTGAATCCGTCGCGGTCGCTCAGGTTCAGGCGGACAACCTTCTCCCACGGCGTGCGCAGCACAGCCGACATCGACCAGTCCTTGCACGCCAGCAAGGCCGGCAGGAATCGGGCAAAGTTCACCCCGTAGCTATGGGTCTGTCGCAGTATCGAGGCAGGGCCGGACAGGCTGATGCGATAGCGGCAAGGACTCAGCGGCGTGATCTCGTGCAGCAGGCGGGCGAGCTTGGCGTATCGCAGTATCGTCTTGAAGTCGGCGCCGGCATGGATGGTCATCCGCTCCGCACGGTACAAACAGGCCTGCAACTGCGCGACGTTGTATCGCGAAAGTAAGGCGGCCGGGTCGGCATAACCCTCGAATGCGTTGAGCTTCTGCAGCGGTAGCACATCGGCGTAAAGCAGTTGCTCTATCGCCCGCCAGTCCATGCCCAATGTCGAGGCAATTGCAGTCTTGGCCTCTGCTTCATCGTGCTCGAAAAGCCGATCGCTCTGCGTCACCAGCGGGTGCAGCCGGCCGGCAAGCGAGAAAACTCTCAGACGAAGTTGGGCAGCCTGTCCACGCTCGTCCGCATCGTACGTGCTCCTGTCGTCCAGCAGCTTGCAGAAGGACTGGATCCTGCGCAAGGGGCAGTCGGCCTCCTTCGCGAAGATCGCCTCGATCTTTCGATGGAGTTGCCGTCGCTGCAGGCCCGAGCCGCTGCGATATATCTCCAGCATCTTCCGCGCATAGTCCAGGTAGTGCCGGTGCGCAGACGTAACCAGTCGGTCGGGCTTGGCCCTGCCAGCTTCATATTCGATGATGGCGTGCTGAGACGTAAGCATCACTTTGCCTTCGCAGCCTTGAGCGTTCCATTTCGCCCGTGGTCTCGCAGACGACTTCGTATAGTGTTGCTCGCGCGGCACCGGTCTTGCGGAGAATCCTCCCCAGGCGCTGCTTGGCTTGTCGCGTCGAAGCCTGGCCGCCAATCACCACCGCCACCTTGGCCTCGGGAACATCCACGCCCTCGTCAAGTACGCGATTGGCAACAATGACTGGAAACTCGCTTTTGGCAAAGCCGTCCAGCACCGCCAGGCGCTCCTTCTTCCGTGTATGAGAAAGAATTGTCGGCAGCAGGAATCGCAGGGAGACATCCATGGCCATCATGTTCGAGCCCGCAAAGACAATCGTCTTCTGCCCAGTGTGCAGACGGAAGATATCTTCCAGAACGCGTAGCTTCTCGGATGAGCGATCCTCGATAGCCTGCTTCAGATAGTACGCCTTCAGGGCCAGCCGGGCAGCGGCGTCGCGTCCTGACTCTTTGCAGAGGTCTTGCCACGTGTAGGAGGTCTGGACCTTGCGGCGCTCGGCGATGAAATGCCGCACCTGCCGCGCATACCGGTCGTAGTTCTGCTGCTCATCGCTGCTGAGATGCACCGGAACGCGGACCACTTCATATTCAGCCAGAGACTTGCCGCGAGCCTGCTGGAAAGGCATCTCATATGCCACCGGCCCGACCAGCCAATCCAGGTCCGCCTCCCTGCCATCGTGGCGATGCGCGGTTGCTGTCAGGCCCAGGCGCATAGCTGCGACGCTCTTGATGGCGGCCTCGCGATAGCTGGGGCTGGGCAGATGGTGCTCCTCATCAAAAATAAGCAGGCCGAAGCGAGCGCCGATTTGAGTCATGTGGATGGCAGCGCTGTCGTAAGTGGTAACGGTAACTGGGCGAAGATTGTGCGTCCGGTCGCCGAGGATGCCTGCGTCATAGCCCAGGCCCTTCAGGATGCGGCGATGCCACTGGTACATCAGGTCGCGCACGGGCGCGACCACCAGCGTGGCCAGGCTCGTCTGCGCCATTGCCGCCAGGGCGACCTCGGTCTTGCCGGTGCCGGTGGGCATGATGACCTGCCCGCGACGCCCTTTCTGAGTCCATGCCTCCAGCGCCTGCGTCTGCTCCAGGCGAAGGACGGGCAGGGAAACCTTCGGCCAGAAGACGCGCGCAGGTGGCGGCAGCTCATCGCAAAGCTCCAGCCCCGGCCGGTGCAATAGCTCGCCACTTATGCGTTGATAATGAATGGCGTCGCATCGCCACGAGGTCACGCGTTCATCCCAAACCCACACGCCTTCATTGTTGACGACGCCCTTGGCGGCCCGTCTCAGCACGAGCGTACCGGCATCGAACGTCAGCGAAGGACGAATACCAGCGGGTTTGGGAATCATCTTTCTTGGCTCTTCAGGCGGCCTTTGTGCCGGAGAAGCTGGGGCAATTCGTCGCTGCTCAGGAAGTCCTCGAAGGCCTGCACGGTCGGGAAGATCTTGTCGCTATAGGCGCGGACGACCCAGTTGGCAGCCAGTGGCGTGATGGTAAGAACAACGGCGTTATGGCGGGCGGCCTCGTACATCTCGATGGCTGTGCCCATCGAGGCGCTGGGCAGGTACGCTACCAGAATGTCACACTGGCCGGCACGGTCTATGCCGTCAGCCAGCGTCGAGACTATCTCGGGCAGTTCATAGCTGATGCTGTCGGGGTGCTGCGTGTAATGGCAGTACACGTCGCACTGGGGCCAGCAGCGAGCCAAGGCTTGCTTGATCGGCTCGCGCCAGTCCTGGTTGTGGATAACGGCCTCGACCATCGAGCCTTGAATGATGCCGGCCAGGAAGATCTTCATTACGGTTGAACCTCATGAGTAAAACACGTGTCCTGGCAAGGACAACAGATAGCCTTGGCGCGAACCCAAGATGGCCGCAACCAAGGCACACATAACCGCGCGTGCGGCGAATCTGGGGCTCTGCCCCAGAGCCCGGAGTTTACCGCATTGGAGCCACCGGCAAAAGAAGTTGGCGAACCGCTCGGAGTTCAAGGCCCTGAGGCTCGTCGAAATCGGCAAGCTCACTTTCTATCCCGAGCTCAGATCGAAGGGCGGTCGAGTCGATTGAAGGTCCATCGCATGACAAGTTTGCGTGGGGTGCCGACGGCAAGACTGCGAGTTTCCCGTTGGCCCATGCGGTAAACGCAACCTGCCCGACCAGCCGACCTTCTAGCCCAGCCAACCAACTGGATGAGAATCATGCAGGGCGTTTCCTGGCGGGATGCTTCTTTCCCTGCCGAAACCAAACGATCATCAGCAGGCCAACGCCAATGACCAGCCACGCGTCGGCAACGTTAAAGACATAGGGCCAGAACAGGCCGCTGCAGTCGATGAAGTCTCGCACCTCGCCTCGGATCGGCTCGATGCCGCTCACGCCAACGCTTACAACCGAACAAAGGCGGTCGTAAAGGTTGCCCAGCGCCCCGCCGACGATCAGCCCAAGCCCTACGTGGCCAAGCCAGTCCTGCGATGGCGAGATGGCGAAATAGACCATGACAGCCAGCACTGTCACAACCGTGGCCAGGCTCACGAGCCATCTCGGCAGCCATCGCGTGCCGAAAGCAATGCCTGGATTGGTGGAGATGGTGAATTGCACTCCCGGGGCCACCTGCTTCCTGAGCAAGCCAGCCACGCGCTCGTCATGCAGGATCATCCGCGTGGTCATCCGCGGATGGGATATCTCCCGCACGGCAGCAGACAACTGGGGGTTATCCAGGAAACTGCGGAAGACATAGTGCTTGGTCAGCAGGTCGGCAGCGCCGGCCGCTATAATCACAGCCAGAAACACCGCCACAGCCAAGGGGCTTCGGATGGCCAGGCGGCTGCTGGGTCGATTCGACGTGCCGTTGGGCTCTTGCGCGGGAGCATCAGCCAAGAGGGCTACTCCTCGCTGTCGGGAACTTCTTCCTCGACTTCTTCCTCTTCGTCGTCCGCCGACATGGAGGGGACGTAATCCTCGTCTTGCTCTTCTTCGTCCGAGCTGCTTGAAGATTCCTCCGGGCGGACGAGGCCTTTTTCGATCATGCGGGCGTACTCGATGCAGTACCGCGCCCATGGCCGGGCTGTCAGGCGGGCCTTGCCAATAGCCTGCCCGGTGCCCAGGCAGATGCCGTATGTGCCGCCGTCGATGCGCTCCAGCGCTTCGTTGATTTCTTTCAGCAGCGTCCGCTCGCTTTCAAGCAGGCCGAGGGTAAATTCCTGCTCGAAATTATCGGTTGCGATGTTTGCTGGATGGTCGGGCATGAGAGAAAGGTCGCCGCTGTTTTCCTGGCGGTTCGTGCGAAGGGCTTCGCTTTCCATGCCATTCATGTCGCCGATCAGGCTGCGGCGCTTGTCGAGCAACATCTGGCGGAACTCTTTCAGCTCCGACTTGCTCAGCGGGCTCTTGGTCAACACGGGGCCCTTCGGCGCCGCCGGTGCTTGCACAACCGACGGGCGTGGCCGAACTGCCTTGGCAGTGTGCCTGGCGGCAGGTTTGGCCGCCGAGGCCTTGACGGCCTTGCGGGGCTTGCCGGTAATCTTCTTGGAACTTCCCTTTTTTGCCACTGCACAGTCCTCAATGATTAACGTCGGGCGGTCGTAAGTCCCTGCAAGGCCAACCAAGCCCACAGATAAGACCGCGAAGTATAGGCCATTGGGCTCCGGGCTGTCAAGTTTAACATTCGCGGCCTTCGCCGAAGCAATATCGCGCCCTGCAAGCAACTAACCATACGCCGCAGAACACCGGAGGTTCATTCAACTACACCTTGGAAATCACCAGCCGGCATGATTTTATATACCATGCAATCATTATAGTAGGTTGCAAACGTTCAGGCAGCATAGCGGTCTAAAGGATAAGATTTGAACCCTGTTTATGCATACACATATAAGAAGGCTGGCATTTATGACTATACGTACTTACAAAACCAAAACTGCAACGCTCTGTCGCCTGGGCGGCGCCAGCCTGCTGACGCTCATGACCGTGGCGCTGAACATTGCTCTGGCCAAGGATGACCAGCGGCCGGCCTCCGCCCCGACCAGCGGGCGAGGCAATGCCCAAGCTCTGGACGCCATAGCCCTGCTGGCGGAGGCCAAATTGCCAGCCGAGCCGATGATCGAGAAAGTCGAAAACGGCGTTATCAACTGGACGCACGGCAAGGCGATAGCTCGCGGAGAGGGCAGGGCTGCCGGCACGTCCGCCCAGCAGGTGGAGATGGCCCAGCGGGCTGCTCGACTGGCTGCGGCCCGCAACGCCATCCTGCTGATGGGCAATATCCGCGTCAGCGGCAGCGGGCGATTCCTGGACATATCCCATGCCAATATCCAAGTCGATGCGGTCCTTCAGGGATTTGAAGAAGTCTCAGCCAGCTTCGACCCCAGGACCCGCACCGCCAGCGTTGAGCTGGCTGTCCCGCTCTACGGGGCAAAGGGCGTCATCCGCCTCTGGGGGGCGAAGCTCCCTGCCACATTACCGGCAAGTCCTGGCGAAAACCAAACCCAGCCCGATCAGCAGGCTGCGGCCTCTGTCATAGTAGTCGACGCTCGCTCAACCGATCTAAAACCATGCCTGCTGCCAAGAATTGTCAAGGACAAGACAGCCGACGTGCTCTTTGCTCCCAGTGCAGCCGGATTAGACGATCACCCGACAGCTATCTATGTGACGCTGCCGCCGACTGACCGGAAGGCAGGAAATGCCGACGACCTGCTCAAGGCGTTGCCGCCCCGCGCTCTTGTCTTGCGGGCAAAGACGCCGGATGACAAGATGCCCGGCGCAATTGTCCTGGATGCGGAACAGTCGGCAAAGCTTCAGGCCAACGGCGATGCGCCCCGACTGCTGACACAGGGACGGATGATCATTGTCACCAGTAGCCCAGCCAAGCCGTAGCAGTAACGCTTGCATCTATTGTTCTTCCTGGCCGCAAACGCCGCGATATAGCACTCGGCTATGCAATGAATGGAGATGAAGCATATGGATAATGAAGACGCTCGATCATATTGGTATATCTACGTATTGGGTCCCTGGAGTTGCGGTCTAGCAGCATTAGTATTGTGGCTTCGTCATAGGAATGATCACGCCACCAAGATCGCTCAAGAGGCAAGAGCGGTTGTGTTGTGGTGTGTTGCCTGCATTGTCACTCTTGCCATTGTTGGTACCATGAGCATAATCTTAGCTTTCATCTTGTTTTCCTTTGATGTTAGCATGTACGTGATATTGGTATTGGCCAATAGTCCCAGTTTGGCATACATTCTGATTAACTGTGCTCTAGGATTAAACAATTGGTTCCGATTACGGAGTGCGCGGGTCCCGTTCTTGCCGGGGCTGAAGAAGTTGTCATCCACAGTTGAAGGCATCGGAGCCAGAATACTAAAATCAAGCCGTTCTTCTTCCAGCTAAACCTTAGCAAGAATAATTGCACGTTTTGATCTTTATGGCCGCAGCTCCGCATTTCGACCTCGCTCACCGAAATGGCCACGGGGCCCCTGTCACTGATACCGCTTCGTCAGCGTGCAGGCCGGATGGAGGATCATGTCCTTGAGCGTGGCGGCCAGGCTTGTTTCGTCCAGGCCGCACTCGGTTAGTTGCTGTTGGCGGGAGGCATAGCTGATGAAGCGATCCGGTATGCCAGCCAGCCGCACGTTGGCGGCAGATAGCCCGCGCGAGCAGGCAAGTTCGACGACGGCTGAGCCAAACCCGCCGATGACGCTATGGTCTTCCACACACAGCATCGGCTTGCCGGAGGCAATCAGCCGGCTGATGAGCGGAGCATCAAGCGGCTTGGCGAAACGGGCATTAATCACCGCCACCGCCAGGCCGTCCTTTCGCAGCATCTGGGCGGCTGCGATGGCTGACTCGACCAGTGCCCCGTAGCACAGCAGCGTGGCGTCGGCGCGGGCCAGGCCGGCAAGAGTCGTATCGCTCTCCTGGCCGCTGCTGATGATCCGTGCTCGGCCCAGTTCGAACGGCGGGCAAGGCCCTTCCAGTTCCAGGCTGACCTCGTCGCGCGGATAGCGAATGGCTGCGGGCAAATTCTGCGAAAGTGCGAACTGCATAGCCGCCTTCAGCTCAGCCGCGTCCGCCGGGGCCATCAGCGTTACGCCCGGCAAGGCACGCAGGAAGGCGATATCGCTAAAGCCGTGATGCACCGCGCCATCGCTGCCGACCAGGCCGCTGCGATCCATGCACAGCAGCACCGGCAGGCGCTGCAGACAGGCCTCCTGGAAAACCTGATCGAACGCCCGCTGCATGAAGGTGGAGTAGATCGCGACGACCGGCCGCTGGCCCGCCTTCGCCAGGCCCGCCGCCATCGCCACCGCGTGCGATTCGCTTATGCCCACGTCGATGTATCGCTGCGGGAAGGCCTCGCGGAACTTGACCAGCCCGGTGCCGTCCGGCATGGCCGCCGTCAGGGCGACGATGCGCGAATCCTGGCCAGCCAACTCCGCCAGAACTTCGCCAAATACCTTCGTCCATGTCGGGTGCTGCTTCTGCGCGAAGACAGCCTTGCCGTCCTGGATCGTGTAGGCCGACGGGCTGTGGAACCGGCAGGGATCCTCCACGGCGTATTCCGCCCCCCGGCCTTTCTGCGTGTGAACGTGCAGCAGGACAGGCCTCTTGACCTCGGCCAGGCGGCGAAGAGCACGGATCAGGCCGTGAATATCATGGCCGTCAATCGGGCCGAAATACTCCAAGCCCAAAGCCTCGAACACCTGTCCGCCGTGCAGCGTGGTCTTCAGGCCGGCCTTGAGATTCTTGATTGCGCCGCTGATCTCCTGCCCCAGCGGCACGCGCTGAAGGACCTGCTCAGCCGACTGCTTGACGCTGCTGTAAGTGGTCGTCATGCGCAGGCGGTCAAGCGCGTGCGCCATCGCGCCGCGGGTGCGGTCGATGGCCATCGAATTGTCGTTGAGAATAATCAGGAACTGGCGCTGCAAGAGGGCTGCGTTGTTCAGGCCCTCGATGGCCAGGCCGTTGACGATGCTGGCATCGCCGACGACGGCGACAACCTTGTGCTTGGCCTCCGGATCGGCCCAGGCCAAGCCGCTTGCGGTAGAGATAGCCGTGCCCGCGTGCCCGGTGGCGAACAAGTCATACGGGCTTTCCTCCGGCGCGGGAAAGCCGCTGATTCCGCCAGCCTGGCGCAGCATATCGAACTTCTCGCCCCGCCCGGTGACAATCTTGTGGGCGTAGCACTGGTGGCCGACATCCCATAGCAGGCGGTCATGCGTGAAATCAAAGACGTAATGCAAGGCCAGCGTCAACTCAGCCACGCCGAGGTTGCTGGCCAGGTGCCCGCCGCGCCGCGACACGACGGAAATAATCCTCTGCCGCAACTCGCCGGCCAGCTGCGTCAGTTGCGGCTCGCTCAGCCGGCGCAACTGATGCGGCGAGGTGATGCGGTCTATGAGTTTTTCATCTGGCATAACAACTCCAACAACAGGCTTCAGGCTTCAGACTCCAGGCCTCAGGAACGGCAACAACAACGGCGACCCCGGGCTCCCGGCTCCGGGCTCCCGGAACAGCAACAGCAACGGCAACAGCAACAACAGCAACAACGACAACAACCGGACTTCAGGCTCCAGACTTCAGGCTTCAGGTACGGCAACAACAACGCAACAACAGCCTGATTGGCTGAGACTAGTTCGTATGTTGTTCTTCGTGTCTTAGTGCCTTTGTGGTTACATCGTCAGCGCGTTCTCTGCGCAAGCAGCCTGGCCAGCATCGCCAGGTTGCCGCCGCTATCGCCCAAAGCCTCAGCCGCCGCCGTCGCCCGGCCGGCCAATTCCTGGCCGAAGGCCCTGGCTGATTCCAAACCCATCAGCGAGACGTAGGTCCTCTTGCCGCTGACAGCATCCTTGCCCGGCGTCTTGCCGATGCCGTCAGCCGTGCCGACAACATCCAGGATATCGTCCGTCACCTGGAAGGCCAGCCCCAGCAACTCGCCGTAGCGACTCAGGCAGTCCAGTTTCTCGCTGCTGGCATTGGCACAGAGGCCGCCGATGCGTGCGCATGCGCGAATCAGCGCGCCGGTTTTGCGCTGGTGAATGTACCGCAGGCCCTCGATGCCGTCAGCGACGCTGCACAACTCCATGTCGGCCACCTGCCCGGCTATCATGCCCGCCTGTCCGCTGGCCAAGGCCAATTCCGCAAGCACGTGCCCAACGGTCTCCTCAGCCGCGGCGCTGCCGCCGGCCTCGGCTATTGTCGCAAACGCCCGCGTCAGCAGCGCGTCGCCCACGAGGATCGCCATCGCCTGGCCGAACTTCACGTGCAGCGTGGGCCTGCCGCGGCGAAGCACATCGTCGTCCATGGCCGGCAGGTCATCATGCACAAGGCTATAGCAGTGGATCATCTCCGCAGCAGCAGCCGCACGCAGCGCCAGCTCCTGGCCGTCATCCGCGCCGCACGCCTCAGCGGCCATCAGCACCAGCACCGGACGCAGAAACTTGCCGCCGCCCAGCGCGCTGTATCGCATCGCCTCTGCCAGTTCAGGCGGGCAACCAGGCTCGATGAGCCATCGCTCGATGGCGGCCTTCGCGCGAATAGCATACGGCTGGGTGAGTTCAGCAAGTGAAGTTGACTGCTGGTTCAATGTCATGCTCACATCTATACGGGCGTCTCCGCGAGGAACATAAGGCGTCGATTATACCTGCAACGACATAGCCGGACAATCGTCTGCCCAACGGCTGTTCAGCCGAGGGTACGGCTGGAAGAATAGTGGCAGTTGTTGTCATTTCTCTATTAGGCGACTGACTTGTTTCTACGGGTAAAGAACCTGCGAAGAATTCTGGCCAGGCCCGCCAGGGCCGGCGAGGATTTAGCCGTGGGTGAAGCGGCGTTGTTTGCAGCGAACCCACGGAACCAGGACCCACGACATTTGAGCCCCGGTGGGGCGAAAGAATTCATGGGCCAAGCATGGGAAGATTCTGTCGCCCCTCTGGGGCTCTCGCTTGCTGGGCGTCCTGACAAATTAGGGTACGTCCCTATTTTCCATGTTGAAGAACGCGTTCGTCGCACTTGCAGACTGAAATTCTGTCAAGTACCATCTCTAGAAGTTCGACTGGAGGGGAAAGGACTTTGGCCATGCGCATGCAACCATGGATGGTGGCGATAGTATGGGTCGGAAGTTTTTCAGCCTGCTCCAAAACAAATCAAGCGCCGCCAATTGCGGCCGCAATGCCCGCGTCGTCACAACCAGCGGCGGACCATCCGCTGCCGCCAGAACCGCTTAGCAAGAGTTGGCTGAGCGCGGACATCAAGGCCACGTTCGGGGAGATTCAGGATGTCTATGTCCAGGGGAACAACATCACCAAGTTTGCCCGGCCTCAGCACATCTATGATGCGGCAGTCTCCCCAAGCGATCGCTATCTATATGTCTGGCACATGGACTATCCACCTCGAAAGATTACCGTCTATGACCTGACGAGCCGCAAGAGGATATCATCATTTGCGCCAGGGGCTGGCGGCCGACTCTGTTGGGCAGAGCATGACTTGCTTTATCACGAGTTCGGGGCGGGAGTCAATTCCGCTTGTTGGGGCGTCTACACCGTTGAAGGGAGGCAATGCTGGAGAGGAACGGCGACGGGTGCGTCCTTAGACGCCAGCGGCAAGTTCATCTTTGTCTTTCCGACAACTTCCTTGTCAGACGAAGAAATCATAGTAGCGGACATTAGAAATGGCGACGTTTATGCAAGAACAAGGCCCGAGCGGGACATTTGTGTTTCAACATTCCGTTGGTTGGACGGTCGAACTGTCCGCGCCTGGTATGATGCAGATACGTCTGAGACAACAAAATCGGTTGACCTGAATCTGAACTTTGACAAGCCGCAGCCATTTCCCTCAGAGCATCAAGTTGACTAGCATCCTGCCCATAGGATCTTGCTTGGATATGTTGGCGTCAGCAAGATCAGCTCTTTTCTATTGTGGGCAAACCGGGACAGTCACCGTTTATTTCCTTTCCGCCAAGCCTTCTGCCGGCTGCTTTCAATGTCTTCCACATGTCCCGGAGATCTCCTTGTGAATGGCCCATATCCAGGTCTCATCCGCGCCGGCGTTTGGACATCTCCCTGGCGATGTCGCGCTGCTGGTCGCGTTTGCGGATTGTGTCGCGTTTGTCGAAGCTGCGCTTGCCGCTGGCCAGGCCTAGCTCGCACTTGGCCCAGCCGTGCTTGAAGTACACGGCCAGCGGCACCAGCGTGTTGCCCTTCTGCATGACGTGCTTGAGGCATTCGACAATCTGCCGCCGGTGTAGCAGCAGCCGCCGCTCGCGAACCTGCTCGTGCTGCATGGCGGCGGCCGCCTGCGGATAGTGCGCGATATTCATGCCGATCAGGTAGACCTGCCCGCCGCGAATTCGCGCGAAGGCCTCGTCGATCTTGGCCTGCCCGGCCCGCAGGCTCTTAACCTCGGTGCCCAACAGTTCCATGCCGCACTCGACGACCTCGCTGATATGGTAATCGTGCCGCGCCTTGCGGTTGAGCATCCGCGGGCCTTGCGAGGCCTTGGCGTCTTTGCCGGAGGTTTTCGATTTATCTTTGGCCATTATGAACTGTTGGGGACATTCCTACGATCCACGAATTACCCTTCGACAAGCTCAGGGTCCCGAGCAACGTCGAGGGACACGAAACACACGAAGCCCCCGCCAGAAGGCGGAGGATCCCCCTGCTTCCGCAGGGGGCTTCCCAAACCTGCTGCATTCTCATCCCGGCGGGCGGATGAACTTGTCGCCTTCACTGGCCCTGTAACCGTTGAGGAAGTCCTTCCAGGCCATCAGCCTCTTGCCAGCTGGCTGAATCCCGAGAATGGACAGCCGCCCTTGCCCGCAGGCGACCATAAGGTCTCGGTCGAGCATCCCGGCTTCGGCCTCTGCGGCGCCTTCTTCAATTTTGCATCGCTCTATGAGCACCGGCATGGCCAGGCCGTCCTTGCGGAAGAACACCGCGTGCGCAGCCGGCCAGGGCCAAACGCCGTGAATGCGATTGCGAATCTCCTCCGCCGGCGCCGACCAATCAATCAGGCCGTCCGCCCGCGTAAGCCTGGGCGCAAGCGTAGCCTTTGACTCATCCTGCACCTGGGCCTGCACCTTGCCGCCAGATAGCAGATCGAGCGTTCGGCAGACAAGATCAGCGCCCACGTCTGCCAGGCGAGCGCGAAGCTGCTCCGCCGTCTCATCCAGATTCACGTCCACAGCCGCTTGCAGGTAGATCCCCCCAGCGTCCATCTTGTCTACCAGGTCAAAGGTGGTTACGCCAGTTCGCGTGTAGCCGCGAATGATCGCCCAGTTCACCGGTGCCGCCCCGCGCAGTTCCGGCAGCAGCGAACCATGCAGGTTGAACGCCCCGAGCGGCGCACAGCCGCGCACTCCGGCCCGCACGAACTGCCCAAAATCCACGACGACAATCACATCGGGCCTGGCGGCACTGACGGTTTCGATGGACTGCGGCGCGTTGACGTTCTCGAACTCGTGCACGTCAAGCTGCAACTGGTGGGCTGCCTGGGCCAGCGGCGTGGACGTGAGCTTGCCTCCCCGCCCCGACGCCCGAGACGGCTGGGTAACGATCGCGGCAACCTCATGCCCGGCTGCGACAACCGCGCGCAGAGCGGGCGCCGCAAATGCCCCGCTGCCACAGAAGACAATCCGCATAGCTCACCTCGCATCCTATTGTGCGGAAGCATCGAGAACAGACAAGAGGAAAATTCTATGCGTTCTCATTACGGCCAGGAAGCAGGTTTGGCCCGCGCGCTCTGCCACGTCGCCCGGCACGTATAAGACATGCATAATGTTCCGCAATGCCCCATCGGCATCGAAATTCAGTTGACGTTGCTTATGGTTATCAGAGATACTTCAGGCCTGCCGGATCGGCAATAGCGATACTTTTAGGAGTTGACGTATGGCACGCGTAGTCCAACGACGGTCCAATC
>CAYQJH010000074.1:0-16746 GCA_964417755.1 uncultured Planctomycetaceae bacterium | reverse complement strand
ACGTCCCCAGGGCGAACATGCGCTCCAGGTCGAAGCGGCTGTACTGGCGGAAGGCGATCAGCGTGCTGGTGGTTGTCAGGCCTTTGACCTTGATCAGGTCTTCCGTCACGAGCTTGGCCAGTTCATCATTCTGACGGACCCGCACCACGGCTACCAGGTCGTAAGGCCCCGCTACGCTGTAGACCTCGGCCACGCCAGGAAGGTTAAGGATCTCCTGTGAGGCCGCTGCGATGCGCTCACGCTCGGCATTAATCAGGATGAAGGCTGTAACCATGTTCTGCTCCTGAACCAAAGGCCATTGGCTATGCGTTGGATCATTGTCCCGCCGTGAAGACCCGCTGCGCAAAGAGACGCTCGGTGTATGGACTGGAGAAAGTCGTCACCAGCACAAACTGCTGGCCGGCCTTGAGCGGCGTATCGCTTCGCAACTGGAAGACGTACGTGCGCGAGACGTTCCACCAGTGAACGGCGTTGTTCTTGGGCTCCAGCAGCGAGACATTCCACCGCGTGATCAGATTGCCCTTGGGGTCGGGACTCATCGGCGCGAAGCTGTACAGCTCGAAGCGGAAATCGCCGAAGGCCTTGGTGGGGTCGCCGTAAGCGTCGCGGGCCTCGATGTGAACTTCCAGGCCCCTGACGGCCTTGTCGCCCTCGCCGAAGACCTTCGTGCCCGTGAAGGAATGGATGCGGACTTCCTTGGGCAGCGTCAGGCTGATGGGGTAGGCCACCGCCTGGGAAATCGGCGGCGAAGGCTGGCAGCCCGCCAGGTTGCCCACAACCGCGGCGCATGCCAGCAGCAGTGCGGCCATACGGCCAAACGACTGCGAGATCATCACGATCCGGCGGCTCATTATCATGTCCTATAGAAGGCGTTTCCTGCAAGGTCATCAGCAGGCGGGATTATAGGCTGCGCGCAGGCCTTCTGACAAGGATCTGCAAGTTTCAAGTGGTCTGTTCCGGCTGCGGCTGCCTTATTCTGATGTTGGTTCGGATGCCTCTTTACGTTACTCTCTGCGGAACTTGCGGGCGATAGATTCAATGTATGCCCGCCGAGAAATCCTCTTGGAGCTTACGAATGATTGATGACGCAGCCGTTGGAGTAGTGCTGGCCGTCGGGGCAACGCTTGGCCAGATTTTCGAATCGGGCATGTTAGTCTGCTTCGGCGTTAGCTGGCCGGTGGCAATTCTCAAGACCTGGCGATCAAAACGCACCGAGGGCAAAAGCATGGGCTTTCTCGTGCTGGTGTTCATCGGATATCTCAGTGGCGTGGCTGCCAAGTTCTCCCGTGCGGCCGCCGGACATTGGCCCGAGCCGGTGACCATTCTCTACGCGATCAATGCCGCGCTCGTGATGACCGATCTGCTGCTCGTGCGGCACTACAGGCGCATTGGCAGCGATTGACCAAGCCAGGCAGCCTGGAAAGGCTGCGCTACCTTACAAATGCCGGCTGCGGATGATGGATGCCGCCAGCCAAAGTCCCATGAACGCCGCGATCAGGTAACCAAGAGTTCCGAGCGTTTGCAGGCGCATCAGGCCCAGGACGGTGCCATGCTCCTGCGTTACCAGCAGGCTGGAGGCCACCACCAGGCCCGCGATAATGAACGCCAGGCTGATGCGGTTGGAGCCCTTGCCCAGCGTATGGATCATGCTTTCAAGATGCTCATGATGGACGCGCATCTGGAATTGACCATCCTGCACCTTGTGAAGAATGTTGCCGATGTCCTCGGGCAGGTTGGCTGATAGGTCCAACATCTCGCGAAGGCTGCGCCGAGTTTGGCGCAGCAGCCGGCTGGGGCTTACCTGCTCGAAACTCAGCCTCTGCGCGTACGGCCGGAGCAGTTCCAGGATACTGAAGTCTCTGTCCAGCCTCACGCCCAGCGATTCAATCGTCATCATGCTCTTGAGCATCATGGTGAATTCCGGCGGCGGATGGATATGATGCCGCCGGATCAGGTCGAACGACTGGAGCATCATTCGTCCCAGGGCCACCTGCGCAAAAGGCAAGCTGTGATAGCTCTCCAGAATTTCCTCCAGTTCGCCGGTGACGGCTGGGATGTTGGTCTGGTAGCTGATCAGCCCGGCCCGGCGAAAGGCCCGGATCATCCGCTCGGCGTCGGTATCGACGATGGCTAGCACCAGTTCGCCCAGCAGGAAGCGGTCGGATGAGGTCAGCCGGGCCACCTGCCCGAAGTCCAGGGGCGCCAGAACATTGCTGGGCAGAACCAGGAAGTTGCCCGGATGCGGGTCTGTATGGAACAGGCCAAAATCGAATACCTGCCTTAGCACGAAGTCCGCCCCGCGCTGAGCGATCAGCTTCGGGTCGAGGCCTGCCTCGCGGAGATCGGCTGCGCTGGTTGGCTTGATGCCGTCGATGAACTCCATCGTCAGCACGCCGCTTGCGCTGTAATCCTCGAAAGGCCGGCAAATACGGATGGCTGCATCTCCGGCGAAGTTGGTGCGGAATTTCTGAATATTTCTCAGCTCGTTTATGAAGTCAGCCTCGCGTGTTACCGCATCGGTGAATTCTCGGACCATCCGCACTGGGTCGATGGTCTCGCCCGGCGGCAGCGACGAGCGAACCAGCGAGGCGAAGCCCTCCAGGATTTCGCATTCCGTCTGAAGGGCCTGGACGATGCCCGGCCGGCGGACTTTCACAGCCACTTGCTGGCCCTCGCGCGTCAGCGCTCGATGCACCTGCGCGATGCTGGCCGACGCCAGGGGTTGGGGCTCGAAATTGCTGAAGATATCCTCCAACGGCCGATGAAGCTGCTGCTCGATCTCTCCGCGCACGGCGTCGAATGATACCGGCGCGACGCGATCCTGGAGTTTTTCCAGCTCCTCTATGTACGCCGGCGGCAGAAGGTCAGGACGGGTGCTCAGCAGTTGGCCGAACTTGACGAACGTTGGCCCCAGTTCCTCCAGGACAACCCTTAGCCTCTGCGGGCGCGTCTCTCCCGGCGCGACACGAAATTCCTCGTGATTCCGCCGCAGGTGCAGCCTGTAGCTCAGGCCCTGCGAGATCTCGCCAAAGCCATGCCGCACCAGCACCGCCGTGATGTGCCGATACCTCCGCAGATGCTTGATTCGCCTGCCCCAATGATGTGTCAGCCGCATGGTTGGCCCTAGACTTTGCTTTGTATCAGTGCGTCGATCTTGGCCTCCAGGCGGGCGATGTCATCCTTGGTCGCCAGGTTCATGCGGTCGACGGATTGGCGAACCTGCCGCTCGACGAAGTCTCGCAGGTCGATGCGCGTGCGCTCGGCTGAGTCCACCAGGTCGCGCACGAAACTGTCCCGGCTGTTGCGCTCGACCTCGCCCCGGCGCACGTACTCGTCGAAGATACTCTCCGCCTTTTCCTTGGTCATGTTCCAGGCCCCCAGGCCTGCCAGCATCAGTCGATCCAGCGTTTCAAGCATGAGTGGCTCCTTCTGCACCTTCTGCATAATGTTAGTACCGCAGGATGGCCGCCGGGGCGGTTGTTTCGCCGGCAGGCACTACGTATGCGTTGCCGCCGTGCATCAGCGTGTAAGTGGCGGCCAGGTCCATCAGGTCCTCGTCATTGGTCTGGCGGGTCTGGTGGATGACAACTCTTTCGCTTGAGGGATCGAATCGCCCCCATGCCTGCTGGGCCTGCGAAACAAGCAGCATGTCCACCTGCCCGCGATAGGAGGCAGGCACGATCCGCTCGATGTCGCTTATCGCCAGCGACGATCCCAGTGCAGATTGATAGCGGGCGATTGCCTGCTTGAGATTGTCGCTTCGATGGCGCTCGATGATCTTCAGGCCTTCCTGATAAAGTTGCCGCGGCTGGACCTGCGGGCCGGGCGTAATCTCTTCCTGCATCAGGTTGCCGTAGGTATTGACCTCGCGATACAGCGCACAGAGGTACTTCACGCCGCCCAGGATGAGCCCCTGCCGCCCGGCGTTGAGGATTCTTGCCACCGCGCGATCCAGTTGCACGAAGTACTCGCGGATGTACTTCTTGCGCACCGCATCGTCGGACATGGCCCCGCTGGCATGCATGACGGCGGCCGGCCGGCCCCCGCCGCCAGCCGTGCCGTAGGCGTGGAAGCTGACGTACTCCTCCATGACGTAGGTCTCCATGATATCGTTCAGGTTGGACAAGGCCCCGCGCAGTTCGATCTCCTGAAATAAGTTCCTCGTGCCCTGGATCAGCCTGGTGTCCTTGAGATTCAGGGCCAGCACGTAGAACGTCTCATATCCCATGAACAGCGGCAGCAGCGGCTTGAGGTGGAAGTGCTCGGTAACGATGGCCAGCTCCGGGCACTGCGTGCTGAGCCGATATTGAAGAAAGGTGCCCGGCGCGCAGAAGACCGCCAGCCCGCTTTGCACGTCGCGCCAGAGCTGCGAGTCATCGAGCATCCGGCTGACCGGCTGGAGCATGTCGCGGGCCTCGGAACTCCTCATGCCGCGCGCGATAAGTTGATCACGGGCCTTGCCCAGCAGGTTCTTCAGGCGGATCGGGTCCTGCTGGTTATCCTGGGCGCGGTGCGTCGGCATGTAGATCGAAATGCAAGGAGTAGATGCAGTAGTCACGATGGCTCTTAAGTCTTCCTGAACAATTGGTTTCATATCAGCCTCCCGTAAAAGACCTGCCAGGTCTCTACAGACAATGATATGCCGTGATACTGCAAAGGTTTGTTTGTATGCCCGCCGAGAAATCTTCGCACGGCGCGCAAATTATGATTAGCAGTGCAGACGTGGTTCTGATTCCCCTAGCTTCTGCGTGAAAGCACGGTTGATTCGTATGACTTCACTTCATCCAGCCAGGCGGGCCCAGGGGTAGCGTCATGCCTCAGGCAATAGTAGTCCCACACGGCGCCAGCCGGAAGAGTCTTGCACTCCTCCATCATTGCCAGGCGCGAGGTAAGGTCATCGCGGCCTTCGTACTGCTGCAGCAGGGCGGTGGGCTCAAGCATGGCCCACAACAGGGCCTTTAGCATGCTCCGCGCGCCGATAACCCAAGCGGCAACGCGGTTTATGCTGGCGTCGAAGTAGTCCAGGCCTATGTGAACGCGGGACAGGAAGCTGCCCCGGACCAGCTCACGAGCCAGCGCGGCCAGTTCATCGTCAGAAATCACAACGTGATCGCTATCCCAGCGCACCCCCCGGCTGACATGCAACAAGACTCGATCCATGAACAGCAGGATGGCGGAGAGCTTATCGCTGACGGCTTCAGTGGGGTGAAAATGGCCGGCATCCAGGCAGAGCATGATCTGGCGGCTCAATGCGTAGCCCATGTAGAACTCGTGGCTGCCGGTGACGTAGCTTTCGGATCCGATGCCAAAAAGCTTGCCTTCCACCGCATCGAGCATGAGGGCCTTATCGAACCGGTCGACCAGTATTTCGTCCAGCGACTCCAGCAATCGCTGGCGAGGCCCCTTGCGATCGGCGGGGATATCCTTATACCCGTCGGGAATCCAAATGTTGTGGACACAGGGCGAGTTCATCTGCCGGCCGATTTCGGCGGCGATGCGTCGCGTGGCCTGGCCATGTGCAATCCAGTACTTGCGGATACCAAGGTCACGGCTGGACAATGTGAAGCCGCTTGCGGCCTTGGGATGGCCAAAGAAGGTGGGATTAAAGTCGATGCCCGAAAAAGTGCCCCGGGCCCAATCGATCCAACTTTGGAAATGCTCGATGCCGATCTGGTCGCGCTGTACCGCTCGGCCGGCATGGTCGAGATAGATGGCGTGCAGGTTGAGACGATGTGTGCCGGGGATAAGGCTAAGGGCCTTCTTGATGTCCTGCCGCAGTTCATCCAGGGTGCGGGCCTTGCCCGGATAGTTGCCGGTAGCCTGGAGCCCGCTGCCGGCCAAATCTCCAGCGGTTCTCTCGAATCCGCCTACGTCATCGCCCTGCCAGCAGTGCAGCGAAAGCGATACGCGGGCCAGATGCGCCATGGCGGCCTCGGTGTCGATATCCAGATCAGCATAACGCTGCCGGGCCAATTTGTATGCGGCTTCTATTCTGCTCATCGTACGCCTTGTGTGCACTTTAATTGGACAAACTTCCGCCATGCTTCATCGAGCAGCTGGCTGGGCTGAGGATAATACTCGACCAACTCCACGGAATTGCGGACCATTTGCCTGCCTCGCTCCAGCGAGGGAATGTATCCGCCGCATCGCGCTTGCACAATCAGATTGCCCAGCGCAGTACCTTCGGCAGGGCCAGCCAGCACGTCAAGACCACAGGCATCGGCGGTCAATTGGCACAGCAGCCTATTCTTCGATCCGCCGCCTACGATGTGAATCCGGTTGATTGGGCGATCCTGCAAGGATCGCAATTGCTCGAGCACATGGCGATATTGCAGCGCCAGGCTGTCCAGGACACAGCGAACGAAAGTCCCGGGGTCTTGAGGCGCCGCTTGGCCGGTCTGGCGGCAGAAGTCCGCGATGGCCTGCGGCATGGAAGCAGGAGCCAGGAACCGCGAGTCATCAGGATCGATCAGGCTGGCAAAGGGCTTGGCCTGGCGGGCCTGCTCGGTTAGTGATGCATAGTCATAGTTAATGTCGAAGTCCGCCCGAAGCCGCTGCACAAGCCATAGCCCGGCCACGTTCTTAAGCACCCGCGTCGTGCCATCCACACCTCCCTCGTTGGTGAAGTTGAACGCCATTGCTCGCGGGGTCGGCATGGCCTGTTTCGTTTCGATGCCCACCAGTGACCACGTACCGGAACTGATGTACGCCCAATCATCACCCTCAGCCGGCACGGCCGCTACGGCCGAGGCCGTATCATGACTGGCCGGCGCGATGACCGGGATATCGCCCAAGCCCGTGATGCCTTGCAATTCGGGCGTCAGACGGCCGATCTCGCTGCCGGGCGGCACGATCCTCTGGAAAATGTGCGGCGGGATGCCGACTTGGCGAAGCAGGCCCTCGTCCCACTGCCCGGTGCCGATGCCAACGCACTGCGTGGTGGTCGCGTTTGTGAATTCGGTAGCGCTCCGGCCGGTGAAGAGATAGTGAAAGTAGTCGGGAATCAGCAGCAGCGAACGCGCGGCCGATAGTTGCGGCGAGCGATCGCGAACCATGGAGAACAACTGGAACAGCGTGTTGAACGGCATGAACTGGATGCCCGTGGCAGCATAGAGCGTTGCAGCTGGCACGATCTCAAGAAGCTGCTGCATCGCACCGTCGGCGCGATGATCGCGATAGGCAAACGGCAAGCCGACTGGCTGGCCGTCAGGCCCCAGAAGCACGAAATCCACTCCCCAGGAATCCACAGCGACGCTTTGGACGCCTTCGTAGGCGGCTGCCTTGAAGCCCTCCAGCGTCTCCTCGTACAAGCGCAACAAATTCCAATGCTTATGGCCTAGCACCGATGTCACGCCGGTGGGAAAGCGGCGCAGTTCCCTCAGCGCGATCCGCTCGCCGTCAAGCCGGCCCAGAACCATGCGCCCGCTCTCAGCTCCAAGGTCAACGGCAAGAAGACTGTGCATTTCTGAAGTTCCAGGTCCAAAAAGTGTTTTCGCGGCGACTCCCACCACTATATAAACGCATGAAGGGATCGGCAATTGGTCTTTTGGCCGTTCAGCTTCATTGCTGAAACACTACTTTTGGGATCGGTAGTATATTACTATCTCCTAGCTTGGCCTAGCTAGGGCGGCTGCGCCGTGGCCGCACTTGCTGACGTAGCTTTGGGCCAGATCAAGGATTATTATGAACAGCAGCCTGCTTCAACCGCGGCAAGAGCTTGTCGAAACGCTCTTGCGAATCTACCAGTGCAAGATGACCACCACCTCGGGCGGCAATCTCTCGATTCGAGATGCCGACGGGCATACCTGGATCACCCCTGCTCGGCTTGACAAGGGCTGCCTGCGGCAGGAGGACATCGTTTGCATCCGTGCGGATGGATCGACTGATGGCCTGCATCCCCCCTCCTCGGAATATCCGTTTCATCTGGAGGTTTATGCGCTGCGGCCGGACGTCAGGGCCATCGTGCACGCCCATCCGGTGGCGCTTGTGGCCCATTCGGTAGCTCATCGTCTGCCGGACCTCACGCAGCTGCCGATGGCCCGCAACATCTGCGGCCGCGTAGGCCTTGCACGCTATGCCATGCCCGGCAGCAAGGGGCTGGGGACGTCCATCGCGGCCGTGTTTGCGCAGGGCGCCAACTGCGTGGTCATGGAGAACCACGGCGTAGTCATTGGGGGAAGTTCGCTGGAGGACGCGTTCAGGCGTTTTGAAACGCTGGAGACGTGCGCCGCCATCGCCATAGCGGCAAGCCGGCTTGGGCCGGTGCATTCACTGACGCCGCAACAGATCGCCTTGGCCAACCGCCATGAGCCGGCCATCGGCGACTTGCCGGTTGAGCTTTCAGCAAGTGAAGAACAGATTGTCGATGATCTCTGTCGGTTCATCCGCCGAGGCTACAGCCAGAGGCTTTTCACCAGCACGCAGGGAAGTTTCTCCGCCAGAACCGACGCGAAATCCTTTGTAATCAATTGCCGCCGCGTGGACCGAAAGACGATCGACCCAGGCGGCATTGCTCTTATGAGAAGTGCAAGATGCGAATCGGGAAAGCAGCCCAGCAGCGCTGCCGCCATTCACGATGCCATTTATCGCCGCCACGAACATGCGCGGGCGGTCATTCTTGCAACGCCTGTTCACGCCACCGCATTTGCGATCGCCGCAGCGAATCTCGCCACTCGGGCCCTGCCCGAAAGTTACTTGTTCCTGAAGGATATGGCGAGGATCCCGTTCGAGCAGTTCGCCTCTTCTCCGCAAGCTGTCGCTGAAGTCCTCAGCCCGCAGCAGCCCGCAGCCCTGATCGAGCACGAAGGCGTTGCGGTGGTAGGCAAGAGCATCCTGGATGCCTTCGACCGGCTGGAAGTCCTGGAGAATACCGCCCAGGCCCTCTTCCTCAGCCGGCAGATGGGAAGGAGTTTCACGATCCCCGATCAGGATATCGAGCTGCTGACGCAGAAGTTCCAGATTTGATCGTAGCCAAAATGCCTGCGAAAAAATACGGACATTTTCAGTAATCGAGTCTATTTTCCGGAACCTTCCACAAGGTAAGATGTCCCTATATGGCTGAAAGGCAAACAGCCATGCGGGTAGGCGCAATGACATGGACGCGAACATCAACGACGGTAGCACTCTGCCTGCTTAGCCTTGCAGTGGCGGCAGCGCAAGGCCCAGCCAGCCGCCCTCTTAGCCCAGCCGAAGAATTGGAACTTAAAACGCTTACCGGGCAACTGGCCGACACCGCCAGGGCCGAAAAGACCAAGCAGGAGGCTGCCGAACTAATGCTGGTTCGGCCGTACCCGCAGGCGGCTGAAGCATTAAAGCAATTCTTATCTGATTCAAGCAATCGCCCCGCCCAGATCGCCATCGCGCAGGCCATCGCTCGCCACGGCAGCGACCAGGCCATGTTTGTCGATCCGCTGCTGGCCATGCTGACCGGCAGCGAGTCATCGGTTCGCGATGTTGCGGGCAGGGCGCTGGCTGCCTGCCGCACGTGCGGTGGCACTGACCGCTTGATGGAGATTTCCGCTTCAGCCAAATACGATAAGGCCGTTCGCCTGGTGGCGATTGCGTCTCTCCATCGCGTGCTCGACAAGCAGGTCGTCGATTCGCTCATCCGCCTGCTTGACGATGACGAGCCAGCCATCCGCATCGCAGCCAGCGATGCCCTTGGCAAGCTGACCAACATTCGGGCCTTCGGCGCCAGCCGGACCCAGTGGAAGCAGTGGTGGCAGCAGAACATGAACAAGGACCGCACACAATGGCTGGCCGATCTGGCCGACAGCCTGGGGCAATCCGAGGCTGCCCTGGAGGTCGAAAACGCCCGCCTGCGGACGAGACTGGCCAAAGGCATGATCGACCTGTTCACGGCCACCCCCGCCGCTCAGCGAGACGCCATGCTGATCGGCTTCCTGAAGGACCCGCTTGCCGACGTGCGGCTGGTGGGCCTGGAACTGCTTGGGCGCAGCATCGACGGCGGAGCGGCTGCGTCGTCTGAGCTTTGCCAACAGGTCAAGATGCTGCTGACCGACACGGACGAGCCTGTCCGCCAGGAATCAGCCAAGGTGCTTGCCGTCACTGGCGATGCAGAGGCAATGAACTTCCTTGTGGAGCGTCTGAAGGTTGAAACGGCTCCCGCGGTTCGCCAGGGCATCCTGATGGCACTGGGGCAGTTGCACGACAGCAAGTCAATGCCGTCGGTGCTGGCCGAGGTGAACTCTCGCGACGAAGATGTCGCCGCGGCAGCCGCGATGGCCGTGGGGCGAATCGTCTCCAAGGCCCCGCCGGAGGAAGCAGATCGCCGGCTGGCAATCAGCGCGATCACGGATCGTTACAGCGCGCTGGGCAAAACCGCCGCGGAAACGCCACTTCGAGAAGCACTGCTTGCCGCAATGGGCGATCTGGCTGAGAAGAATTTCATCCCGATGCTCGAGGCTGCCCTTCAGGACGAGGCCGCAACCGTCCGCCTGGCGGCCGTCAGCAGTCTCTCCAAGCTGGGCGCCACGGCCTCGGCAGCAGCCGTCGAGAAGCTGGTCACAGACAATGACCGCGGCGTCCGCGGGGCGGCCCTGGCAGCCCTGCGCACGCTGGACGGCCTGAAGTACCTCCAGGTGATTCTCCAGCGGACGGACTCGGCCGCCGAGGTCGATGCCGCCAACCGCCAGCAAGCCTGGGACTTGGTAATGGGCATTCTTGCCAAGGCCGACGTCAAGGTGCTGGCCGACGTGGCTGATAAGCTCGCCAGCCGTCAGGATGCCGTCGCCCAGCGCATCAAGGTTCTGCAGATGCTGGCAGCCTTGATGAAAGACTCCAACGATCTGCAGATGCCGTCGGTGCTTCGGCAGGTGGGCCTGGTGCTGGCGAAGAATGATCGCCATGCCGAGGCCTGCCCATACCTGGCCGACGCATACAAGGCCATGGCAGCCGCCCAAAGCCCCGAATGCCAGGCTGCCTGGCTGGAGTGGGTCGATGCAATGCTGGCCGCTGACGATCCTTCTGCCGTCAAGGAACTGGCCGCCCAGAGCGATAACGCCCAATTCTGCAAGGCGATGGAGTATTGCGACGCTCGGCTGGCCGACATGGACAAGAAAGGCCGTTGGCAGTCGATGATCGTCCTGACCAGCGAACTGGGCAAGCAGATATCCGACCGCCTGAGTGCAGATCAACGAAAGGGCTACCAGGAACTGCAAACAAAGGCCAAGGCCGCCCAGGCCGCCGTTGATCGTCAGCGCGTCGGAAAACTGCTGGCTGTCATGGGCAACGGAGACGAGGCTGCCCGCAAGGCCGCCGCCGCGGATATCCAAGCCATGGGCGACCGCAGCATCGACGGCCTGCTCCAGGAACTGAAGGCCAATCTCGAAGCCGACGCGACTAATGCGCCGGCCGAACAGAATGCCATCGACATGCTCCGCCTCGTGGCCCCGAAGCTCACCGGTTACGACGCCGCCGGCCCCAAGGATGCAAAGCTGAAGCTGGTGGCTGGATGGATGGCCTCACCGGCAGGCGCAGGCCGGTAAACCGTGGCGACATGTACTGGCAGGATCGTAACTTGGCTGTCTTGCGTGTCGCGGGCGTGTCGCGGGCGTCTCGCCCGCGCGTACCGAGGGCATTGCCCTGCTCTGCGTAGCCGCTACGCAGGGCGGAGCAGAGCTACTCTGCGAAGTAGCTTCGCTACGTAGCACGAGCTTGCCCTCGTATTTGGGATCCACCCGCAGGCGAAAACATCTGTGGCACACGCGCACACGTGCCGGCGCCGCAGGCCTTGAGACGTTACTTAACGTGAAAACACGCGACAGACACAATCCGCAATCAAAGATCTACCGCCTGTTCTGTGGCGATCTGCTCCGCCAGGCCGGCGCCGGCATAGACAGTACAATTTCTCTGCCGCCGGGCGAGGTCCATCACGCCCTGCACGTCCTGAGGCTGGCAATCGGCGATGAAGTGGAGATCTTCGACGGCATGGGCTGCCGCTGCCGCGGCGTTATTGCATCGGCCGGCCGCAGCAGTGTCACGGTTCGCGCCATTAATATTAATGACATCCAGCCCCGCCGCGGGCCCGCGATCCACATCGGCTTCGCCGTGCCCAAAGGCGATCGTCTGGACTATCTGCTTGAGAAGGCAACAGAGTTGGCAGTGGCCTCCATCGAGCCGGTAGTTTTTGAGCGCAGCGTTGCGGGTGGGCAGCAACTAAGCCCCGCCGCCCTGGCCCGCTGGCAGGGGCAGTGCATATCGGCAGGCAAGCAAGCGGGGGTCGACTTCCTGCCATCAATCGCGCAGATGAAGCCGCTGGCGGAGTGGCTAACGGACGTCACCAGCCCGCTGAGGCTGATGGGCGATCTGAGCGAGGAATCGCGGCCTCTTGTGCAGGCCCTGCCGCCCCACAAGCCGCAAAGTGTTCATATCCTGGTTGGGCCCGAAGGCGGCATTATGCCCCACGAGCGGCAGATGGCCATGGCGGCCGGCTTCCTGCCGGTGCGGGTAGGCTGCACCACGCTCCGTATCGAGACAGCCGTCGTGGCAATGCTGGCGGTGACGGCTGCGGTGTATGGATGATAACAGTTGCAAACCGCGTCTGAACCAGAGCTTAGGTTGGATGCCTGGAACTGACAAGCGGTTGTCGATACCGGCATTTGCCGGGCGGTTACGGAGGTCGATGCTACAAATTGCCCTCTATCCTCTTGCCAAAAAACGAACATACGGTATAATGATGATCATGGTTCATTACAGTTCAAGGCACTGTAAAAAAAACTCGGAAAAGGCTGCAATTGCCATTGACGAATTGACGCTGATGCTTTAATATACCAGAGTTGACCATCAGTTCCTGACACGAGCAGTGCCCAGTTCGCAAAAAGTGAGAGAAATCAGTCTCAGGATCAAATAGGCAGTCCTGAAGATTCGCAACAAATGGAGCCTGTGTATCGTTCACTTTCGGTTACTTTCACGTCAACTTAAGGAGACAACGATGAAGAGTGTGAGGACGATTCTGTTAGCCTTGGCTGGCTTGCTCGTAGTGGCAGGCTCCGCCTCGGCAGCCTTCAACCCGGATATGTCGGTCACCATCCCGACGCAAAAGCAGGATGGCACCCCCATCTCCGACACGATGGGCCTCTCATGGGTGGATATGGGCAGTCACTCGGCCGGTTTCCGTACTTGGGATCTGGTCGTACGCATTGATGCTCAGCCTGGATTCCCGAACAATGATTGGGCGGCTGGCCACCTCGAAGTGACCACAACTGCAGGCAGCATCTCCCAAGTCGCCAATGCTTGGGGGCTTCCGCATTGGTCACCACAGCAGATGTTCTGGTCCATGGCCCCCGCCTTGGAATGGGACACCTTCGCCATTGGTGCTCCGAAGGATATGAGCCAAAACTACATTATTCCTTGGCCCGCCGGCTCATATGGCGCACCCGAGGTAATTAGCGGCGCTGTATGCGACACCACGACTATCAATATGGATTGGTTCGATTACGCTGTCGAAGGCCCCGGCACGTACCACATCTTCCGTCTGACCGTGTCTGACGACTGGGCTGGCACCTACCAGGGTTTCATTCAAGACAACGTGACCTCTGGCGTTGGCGTTGATTTCGAAATGGTTCCCGAGCCGGTGACGATGGGCCTTCTGGCCATCGGCGGCCTGGGCATGCTGCTCCGCCGTCGTCGTAGCTAAGTATCTCTCGTTTACTCCCAAGCCCCCTCAGCCGCCGAGGCTGAGGGGGCTTTGTCTTGACGCCCCTGTTCCAGTTACCTGCTAGTGGCGCCAGCCGGACCGAAGGCCACTCCTTCGATCCTGAGAATGAGGATGCCTCGCAATCCAAGCCCTGGGCTCAGCCAGTGCAGAGGCAACCGAAATCTCGCGATGCACAAGTACATTGGCTGGAGCGATCTTGACGAACAATCCGTTTTCGATTCTTACCAAGGAGAGGAGCTTTCAATGAAGAACAGCCGGAGGATACTGTTGCTCCTGGCCGCGTTGCTGACGGCGGCAAGCAGTGCCTCAGCCGCATTCCCCACGAATTTCGTCTGGACGGCCGGAACAGCGCCAACATCCATCGAGCTCGTCTGGACGAACATGGGTAGCCACACAACGGGCTACACCACGTACGATCTGGTCGCCACGGTCAAAGCAACGACTGAAAAGCCGCAAAACGATTGGACATATGCCGAATTCAAGCTGACCACTAATACTGGCAGTATATTGCAGGTTGCACCGATGGTTGGCTCGGGCGCCGTCGCTCAGCAAGCCCTCTGGGAGGCATTGCCGACCCAGGCCGCCCTTCAGTGGGAAACCTTTGCCATCGGCAACCCCGTGGACAACAACAATAACCCGCTGCCGTGGACATCCGCAAATCAGTTCGGCGCGCCGCAGACCATGACGTACCTCTCGCAGCAGGTAGTATGCGACACATCGACGATTGACATGGGCTGGGCCGATTTCGGCAAGAACGGCCCCGGCACCTACCATATCTTCCGCCTGACCGTATCTGACGATTGGAGCGGCTGGTATAGCGGGCGTGTCTTTGACGATGCAATTTCGGGCACAGAGGCCGGCGCATTCAACCTGCCCGAGCCTGTGACGATGAGCGTGCTGGCTCTGGGCGCAGCCGGAATGCTGCTTCGCCGCCGCCGTTGCGCTTAAGCGATTACCTCAAGGACCTGTGACACAAGTCGCTCGTCTGCGAAATATCGAAAACAACACGAAGGCCTTCTCAATCCTTTTGGGTTGAGAAGGCTTTCGCGTTGTTTAAGGGAAGTTCAAGACCCAAGGGCGAGTGAATTGAGCGTAAACAAGGCAAATCCAGTCGAAAACCGAGTCAAGTCTAACAGAACCCAACAGAACTGAACAGGCACTGGATCCGCAAGTTATTCACAACACAATACTTAGGAATTTTGACAGCAGTGGATGCAGGCAGCAGCCTCGCGTCGCCCTGGTTGCATCTGTCTTCACATGCTCCACCCCCTGCGCCAATGCCTGGCATTCATTGGCATTTGTGCCTGCAAGGAATCTGTTGCCCCCCGCCGGCCATCTTGTTATTTTCGCAAGCCGCCCCGGTAGGACGTGTATGCCAGAGGATGCATCGGAGTCAAAGAACCATAATGGGCAGAATCATGCTGGAAAAATACATTCGCGACGTGCCGGACTTCCCCAAGAAGGGAATCATCTTCAAGGACATCACGCCGCTGCTGGGCGACTACCAAGCCCTGCGGCAGACGGTCGACGAACTCTGCGAGCCGTTCCGCAGCCGCGGGATCGACCTCGTCGTCGGGATCGAGAGCCGCGGATTCATCTTCGGCTCGGTCGTCGCTCAGGAGTTGAAGAGAGGCTTCGTGCCAATCCGCAAGCGAGGCAAGCTGCCCTTCGACACGGTGAGCCAGAGCTATGATCTCGAATATGGCACAGATCACATCGAGATACATTCCGATGCGATTCCCAATGGTGCCAAGGTCCTGCTGATCGACGACCTGCTGGCCACCGGCGGAACGATGGCGGCTGCCTGCCAACTGGTGACGAAGGTCGGCGGCAAGGTGGCCGGCATTGCGTTCGTCGTCGAGCTATGCTTCCTGGATGGCCGGCGGAAGCTAACCGGTTACGACGTGCATTCGTTGATAAAGGTGAGTTAGTGATTGGTGGACTGGTTGACTGGTTGACTGGTTGACTGGTTGACTGGCTGACTGGCTGACTGGTGGCTGCCGCCTGTGGTAAGGCGCCGGCAATTAGGCAGTCGACCAGTGACCAATTCATTGCCGTTGGAGACCACAGTGCCCAAATACATCATCAATAAAGCCGATCAAGCGGTGCCGTTGTCCGGCGATGTTGTCGGCACAGCCTGGGACAAGGCTAACGTCCTTCAGATCGAGGATTACCCCTGGCCGCAAGGCAATCCGTCCCGGCCGACGCAGGTACGGGCCCTGTGGGACGAGCGGAATCTTTATATCCAGTTCCTCTGCGAGGACAAGCATATCTCAGCCGTCGAGACTCGACTCAATGGCAATGTGTATCTTGATAGCTGCGTCGAATTCTTTGGAATGATCGACCCGGCTACCTCGAACGATTATTTCAACTTGGAGATCAACTGTTGCGGCATGATGCACCTGGGTTTCGGCCCCGGCCGGCACGGCAGGCGGCTCAGCACGCCGGCCATCGCGCAGCAGGTAGAGATTGTTACTTCCGTCAAGGGGCCGATCAAGCAGGAGTCCGATGCGGACGACGGCTGGTGGGTTGCGGTGGCCTTGCCGTGGGAGACGATCAGCCAACTTGCCGGCAAGAAGGTCTCGCCACGTGCGGGCCTTGCTTGGCGGGGCAACTTCTATCGTTGCGGCGGACGCGAGGTCGAATACGGCGTCTGGAGCCACATCGACAATCCGATACCCGATTACCACCGGCCTGAGTTCTTTGGGGATATCGAGTTTGCCTAGATGGGAAGATCGCGCGGACGAGACGTCCGCCGTACACGCGGGCAAGCTTGTGCTACGTAGCGAGCTACTTCGCAGAGTAGCAATGCCCGCGCCACGTTCATGCCGCTTCATCGCCGGGCCAGGCTTGGCCGCAATGTTCTCCAGATATAGGAGTGCAGTGTATTGCCCGGGCACTCGGTCTTGGCATTGGGGGCATCCCGATGGCCGATGATGTTCTGCGGCGAGATGTTGTATTTGGCTACGAGATAGCTCACCAGGCGCTCAAGCGAAGCGATCTGCCTGGCGGAAGGATAGTGGTTGCTCATGTTGCCAACAAGGCAGATGCCGATGCCGTACTTGTTG
>CAYQJH010000073.1:0-16947 GCA_964417755.1 uncultured Planctomycetaceae bacterium | reverse complement strand
CAAGTCCTGCTATGAAGCAGGCATTCGGGAATAGCTGCAGTACATAGAACGATTTCACGTTGACCCAAAACGACGCACTCTATTGGCCGACCGATCCTTCTTTTGGGCCATGAGTTGGTTCACGCTCCGCGCGAACTTTGAGGGCGCGGAGGTTCTCGATGCCAGTGCCTGCCTTACTGTGGACGCACTTAAGGAAATCATCGACACATTCCTTGCGGGCCCGCCCGAGGAACTACCATCACGTTTGCCCGACGCGATGAGGATCGTCTACCGCGGGATGACGCTGACGGGAGTAGCCGTCGCAGAACGCCATCGTTGGCTGGACCGAGTTGTGCGTATCGGCGAAAGAAATGTCTCTCTGGCGACACATTCTCCGCAGGTGCATGAACAACAATTGCTGGACAGGAAGATGCGGTTTTGCACGCACGCCGCCAGGCTGCTTGCGGAAGAAGGCGACGCCAAGGCGGCCCGTTCGTATGTGGAGGAACTGATTTCGCTCCTGTCAGCCGCCGCGCCGGATTCAGGCAGCTATGCGGCAGAACAGGCCCGTCTCTGCATCGAGAAGATGAACGCCCCTGACCTGAAGGACAAATTGGAGGCCGCGATGGCTGGCCGGGGTCTGGTTTGTCCGTTGAGCATCCACTGGCCGCAGTTTAATCCATGGGGGCAGGACTCGTCTGCGGGAAGGCCACGCACTCATGTCCAGGCGATGCGATATGACGACATTGGAGCCAGTCCCTTGGCGGCTTGCGGCGGACGGATGTACTGCATCATCCCTGGCGAGGAGCCAAAGGACCCGCCACGGGCAGGTTTCATTGATTTAGATGAACAAGGCCGGCCGGCGGGCAAGATCACGCTCCTGCCGCATCAGCCGTCAGCAGGATGGCCGAGGGAAATCCTCTGCACGGCCGTCTGCAAGGACAGGCTTTATATGGGGACATCCGGCGCGGGCCTGCTGGAGTACGACCCAGGAACGGGCCAATGGCGCACGCTAGGCCCCGAGCAGGGCCTGCCCGACTGGAACGTGTACAGCCTGCTGGCGATGGACGACGGCACGCTCTTCTGCCACGGCGGGGATAAACAGAAGCAAGGTTTCTTCTGCCGGGTAGACCCCACAACGTCGCAGGTGACGCTCCTGCGGCGAATCGTGCATTCAAACGGCAGGAACCCTCTTGTCGATACCGGCCTGCATCCCGCATGGCAAGCCGGCGACGGTGTTGCCGGCTTTGTCGGGGGCGGCAGCCTTTACACGCTGCCGAAACTCGCGGCGGACGAGCCGATGGTGGCATCATGGCCTGGGGAGACAGAGCCACGTGACTCCTACGAAATGGTCTCGGAGGGCATGGCGGTAGTCGCCGGTCGGCGGTTCATTCTGTGCCGCGATGCATTACGGGAGATTGATGAGGAAGGGAAGGTCTTGAAGCAGTGGGCTACCTATTTTCGTCAGCGGCTCAGCGACAACGCCCTGATCCCCGCGGACGACATCCTCCTGCCAAGCGATGTGCCTGATCTTGTGAGTGATCGCATGTATCGTGTCATTGCCCATGATTCATCTCATCTGTTCCTGCTAAGCGATTGGATCCTATGCTTTGATCCTGCCAGCGACACATGGTATGGCCCGCTTGAGACTGAGCCGTGGACTGGTGGCATCAACACCGCCGTTTCAGGCCACAATGGAATCTGGTTCTCGACCGATCGCCAATTGATCTATCTGGATACGGCTGAATTCATCGCAGCAGCCACGAAGGCCGGACGAGTCATTACCGGCCCTGATTTCCGAGCGAGGCGCCAGGCGCATATCAAATCCGCGCCGGCGCTGGAGCAGGCCAAGTGGGCCATGTGCCTGCGGCAGTGGGACAAAGCCCGCGACCTCTGCGCCGACATTCTGGACAAGGACGCCGCAAACGCCGAGGCGCTGCTGATGATGGGCCTGCTGCATGAGTCCTGCTGCCTGAACCAGCCTGAGAAGGCGATGGAATACTACGTCAGACTGGCGGCTATCGATAACAATGTCCCAGCTGCACTGGCAGGGCTGATTCATCAGTACCGCCTGCACGTCGAGGCCAAGCGGTACTCCGATGCGCTGCGGGTGGGCAGACTCGTCCAGGAGCGATACCCACGCAACACGAGCAGCGAAAGGCTCAGGCAAAACACACACTGGCTCGCCCAAAAGGCCGGGCAAAGACAGGGGGAAGGAATGTGAACAAAAGCCTTTGCGCGATCGTAATCGGCAGCGTTTCTGTGGTTGCGATCTTCATCGCCGCGTGCGGCAAGACTGCATGTAATTGTGGGATGCACAACAGGGCGGCAACCAGGCCCACGCCGGGCCTGATGGCCGCCACTTGTCGCGCCACTGCCCCCAGCACCGGCGTGCGAACTCGGCCCGTGATTCGCGTCACCGCAAGCCACTATGGGCACATGTTCGTCCCGGAAATCATCCAGGACTACACGCTTGAACAATTCCAGCCGGGATGTGTTGTTGAGTATTCTCCGCCACGGTCGAGCCTGGCTGAAACAGCCGACATTGTCGTCCTGGTCCAGGTTCGCCCGAAGGACGTGCAGGAATGGACATCTAAAGGCTATCGGCAGATGTTCTCCGGGGTCGCGATGGGGGAAGACTCCTTCGCGGTAGTGGTCGATCCAGCCTGTCCCTTGAAAGAAATCAGCCTCGCCGACGTGAGGGCCGTCCTGAGCGGGAAGGTCCAATCGTGGGAAGAACTAGGGCTTTCGGGCGGCTCGATCCGCGTGTATCGTGATGCATGGGCTGCAAACGTTCTCAAGCCCATGATGACGACAAGCAGTTCCTCAGTCGGCTGGAAGCAGCGATCTGAACAGACGGCATTCGCCGTGGCCGGACATCCTGATGCAATCGGCTTCATCGCCATGCGGCCATGGTTATCGGCAACTGGCCTGCGACTGGTACGCATCATTCCGCAAACGCCCCAGGATGCGGCAGCCTTACCGCCTGAGCGGACGAGTATTCTGTGCCGCGCCGGGGCTCCGTCCGACGCGTGGATACTTGCTGAATTCATATGGGACAAGATCGCCGGCGGCTATGCAACGAAGTTTGGCTCGTGGGGAGCCATCGCTGGGCTCCCACCGCGTGAGATCGTCTGGCCCAGGACCGACGCAGCCGCCCCAAGCCCGGTAACCGGAGCCGTGGCCTGCCTTCCGATTCAGTCGCGACTGAAATACTTCCTCCTTGTCAGGTCCGACCACGTGAAGCAGTGCGAGGCCCGACTTGAGGACGCGCTGGTTGCCAACGCTCGCCTTACGGTGGTCGAACGTAGCATATTGCATCAAGTCCTGGCAGAGCAGCGTTTAACGTTTATCAGTGGCGGCGATGGCGGCGACGGCAAGATGCTCGCAGCCGATGTACTTCTGGAGCCGACACTCGTGGACGATGCCCAGCATGCCTATCTGCACCTACGGGCCATTCATGTCCAAACCGGCAGTGTCTTGGGTCAGATGAAGTTGGCTATTGATCCTGATCGAACGGGGAATCTGGACCTGCACCTGGATCGGCGGATGGCGGCATGGTGGCCGGGCGTGCTGGAGAATTTGCGCCGTGCCCGCATGCTGCCCTTAGTGTGGGTGCGCGGAGCCGGCCGGGGAGCGGGCCCCATGCGGCAGGCGCAACACATACAGGCCCAGGTGCAAGAGGCGCTGGCTGAGCAAGGCCGATGCTTCAGCGCTCCGCATCAGACCACTATCAATACGATTACTGAAACGCTCTTGCAGGCTATGGGCATGTCGTCGCCGCAAGCGGCCTATCGCTCAGTCGCCTTTGATTACGTGCTGGAGATTAAACTCCTGTCGGACCGGCGGGCAGAGCTTCGTATCGTCGCCGCGGCCAGTGGAGAACAAATGGCACGCAGAGTCGCTGAGGCAGCTTCCCTTGACGCCTTAGCGACCGCCGCACAGGCATGGGCTGTGCGGCAGAGCGAGACTCTCAAGAAGCCGCTGGAGCGCCCCACATCCTTGGGGCCGGATGACTGGTCTGCTCGTCTGGCCCTGGAGGAGTTTCAGGCCGCTGAAGACGCCTGGCCCGACTTCATCGCTGCCACTGCCGCCCTTCCTGACAAAAGCCCGGCCCGCCTGCCGATGACTCAGCACATGGTTGGTCGCTACCTGGCAGCATACCAACTCGATCCGACTAATGAAACTATCGCATATCGCCTCCTGCAACTGGCCGGGCACTGGTGTGATGATCCTGATCTACCTGAGGCGCCGCTCCTGTTAGAGGCAGCCGGAAGATTCATCCTAACCTTTCCCAACTCGGCGCGAGATCTTCGTCGCGATTCAGTCACGATGTACAAGGGACTGGTCTTGCATTATTCATGCGGAGCAAGCGATGGCTTTCGGCATCTGGGTTTTCCAGAGTGGATGGAGAAGGATTAATTCCGATTGCTCGATCTCGAGGCCAGGCTTCAGACCTACCGCGTGATGGCGGACTGGCTTATCCGCTGTTCGAAACGCAACCCCGCCGCGGACAGGTTCAAGCTTCCGAATTGCTTTCCGGATCACTACTTGCGGGCTCTTGTGGAATACCTGTACCTGACCAAGGTTTCCGACGAGCAGCTTGCACAAGTGGTGGCTTTATGGGCCAAGAGATACGACGCCTATCCTGAACTCATTCCGCCTAGTCCATTCCTGGTCATAGGTTTGTCGGCTGCCAGGGGAGAAAAACGCAACGTGCTGGAGCAATTTTCCAGGATGATGCAACAATGGCCGGATCCATCGGACAAGTTCTGGCATTGCTTCACCAGGTGGGACAACATCAGCGACATGGTTGCGCAGGTTGACCAGAATCTTCGGAACGAGGCCCATCGCTGGCTCAAGGGACAGTTGAAAACCAATGAGCTAAGCGAGTTGGTGCGCCAACGGATCATCTCCTGCCAAACCGGAGATATAAAGTGAACATGTGGACTCGGCACGAGTATAGTTTGCGGGCAATGGCAGTGATTCTTGCGGCAGGCGCGGTTTTGTCGGTTGGGTCGGTCGCCGTAACCCAGTCCGTTAGCCAGGCGGGCGATGTTCATGTGGGCACCATCGACCTGACCAAGGCCTACGTGTCGGAGAACCACATTCTCCAACGATTGGGCATCGAGGTTGCCCGCAACAGTAAAGTCACCCAGATGAGTGATGCCGCGATCTATCGCGGCCTGATGGAGGGCAAGATCGATCTGGGCTCGGTTCTCGCTTTGCCGCAGGATGTGGGCGCAAAGGATTTCGAGGGAACATTCAGTACACCGCCACAAGTGATGACCTTGGGACACCTGGCCGTCAGCGCCTGCGTTTCAACTAAGCGGCCGGTTTCCCACCTAACCGTTGAGCAGGTCGGGCGGATCATCTCCGGCGAGATCACCGATTGGCAGCAACTCGGAGCCGGCGGTGGCAAGATTAATCCTATTACCGATCAGCGTGCAATCGAGCTTATCGCGGCTGTAACCGGCATCAAGCCTGCCAAGAATCTGAGGAAGATTGATGAAGGAAGAAAGGCCATTGCGATTGTAGGCGACGCTGACGTCGTGCTGACGTCCTCAGAACTCAGCGACTTGGACTTCTCGAAGATGGAGCGCGTTGCGCTGGTGCCTATCGGCAGCGACAAAGACAACGCGATGCTTCCTTCGCTGGCTAACATCCAGAACGGCAGCTACCCGTTGGCTAGGCCGTGGCGGTTGATCCTTCGCCCGGATGCCCCCAAAACAGCGGCCAAGGTGATGGCTGTCCTGGCCGACGTGGAAAAGGGAGGCGACTTTGATCCCTTCCTGAGGTTTTGGCTGGTTCACCCGGCGGCTTCGCCTATTTCGAATCACATTCGCATCGGGTCGATAGGGTGGCAGGATGAACTGGCAGCCGCCGCCAAGGCGTACCATGCTAAGCATCCCGAAGTGACAATCACCTTTTCAAAGGACTATTTGAACGTGCCAACCCGCCTGTTGCGCGGAGAGATTGACCTGGCGAATTACACAGGCGAATTCCTGGATCACGTCGGCGGTCCGGACTACCAAAAGTTTGGCAAGGGCTTTCCCGAGGAGTCAGTTGAGCGAACAATTGGATACTGGCCATTGGCGGTTGCGGTGCATCCCGCCAACCCGATGAAGTCGATTACGGTGGAACAGCTTCGCCGGCTTCTGAGCGATCCCGATGCCCGCTGGCCGGACATCGGCCGCGCCACGGACGGTAGGATACGTCTGTACACGTATGAAGCGTCCGCCATCGCGCGGGCCCTGGGCAGCGGCGAGGGCTCCGAATCATCGAGCGAGCCGTTATCGCTTCGCGGCGCAGACAAGCATCGGCTGGGCGTCACACTTCCTGATCGCGGGATACCTAATTTGGCTGATGATCCCGATGGTATTGCGATCTGGTATCACGACAAGAAGCTCGCAGCCAGCGGCTACAAGATTCTGCCTGTCATTGCTAATGCAGAGAATCAAGCCATATCGCCGACAGATACCGCCGCCTTGGCCTCCGGTCGGTATGTACTGCGGACACCGCTGAAGATTCTGATCCGCGCCTCAGCCCAATCGCAAGTGAAAGCATTCGTCGATTGGCTGTCGACGGCTGACGCGGCTGAGGCGTTCAGGAGTGCGGCTGATGATCGAAGCTCATCCCGGTGGCCGGCGGCCCACGTCAGCGAGGCCGACAGCGCCGTTGCTTCAAGGCCGGCTTTACGGCAGGCGGCCACGACCGCTTCTGCCGCGACTTCCGCCGGGTCGGTCGACGGAGCCGTTGCTGTTCTTCCAACCGAGCCGCTGAGCACCGTCTTTCGCATGGCTAACCCCTCACATCACGCGGCCTACGAGCGGGCGATCACTGACGCCATCCAGGCCGATGGACAGTTGAAGATCGTGGACCGGACGCAATTGTCTCGCGTCCTGAACGAGCGACAGATGCAAGTCCTGGGTCTGGAGGACCGCCCGGCCAAGCCCATCGTTTCAGCCGACGTGCTGGTGATCTCACACCTCGTCACCGAGGACCTGAAGACCTTCCTTCGCATCCGCGCGACGCATGGCCCGACAGGCGGCCTGCTTGGCGAGTTCAAACTTCCGATCAATCCCGCCGGCCCTGCAACCTTCGACCCACCGCTGGATCAGGCCGTTCGCCGATGGTGGCCCGAAGTGCTGGGCCGCCTCCGCGACAGCCGCGACAAGCCATCGTGGGCGGTGCTCGATGTCTACCCATCCACATTGGAACTGCTTGAGGCTTCCGATGCGTTGCGGGCGGCACTGCAGACTTCGCTTGCCGAAGAACGTTTGGTCTTTGCGCCCGGAGATTCGACATTTGACGACGCCCAGCAGGAGATGCTGCTGCGGATACTGGGGCTGGCATCGCCCACCGGCGGACGTTTCACGCCAGCGGCCGACTACATCGTCGATGCCCGCCTGCTATCGCCCTATAAGCTCGAACTCCGCCTTCGAAACGCCGCCCTGAAGGTACTGGCTGAAGAAACTTTCTCTGGCGATGCCCAGGCCCTGCAAACAGCGGCGAAGGGATGGCTCAGCCGGCAGATCGCCGCGAATCCGCGCAGGCCGATTGCGTCGTCTATGCCGGCGGGCGACATCGACGAGTGGGCGCGACATCAGGCTGGCGTTGAGTTGGATATCTCGCGCCAACTCAAGACGCGTGCTGGCATTCGCGCCCGGGAGGCAGGCATAGATCGGCTTCGCGACTCGCAAGTGCGGGCACTCACGGCGGCGGCTGCGGCGCACGCTCGACATGCCGCTCAACTTGATCCGACCAACGAAGAAGCCGCTTACGAGGCAATCCCCTCTCTTGTGGACTTCATGGTAAGTTGGACAACTAGCGGGGAGAACACGATCTCTCTGCCTGCGTACGTGGCGCCGTTGGAGCGTTTCCTTCAGGCGTTTCCACGCTCCAAATACTACGGGGAGATCCTGTACCGGCACGCCACAACCTGCGTATACGCAGGCAGCCGCGACAAGTTCCCCACGGGCGCCAATGCAAGGCTGCGCATATCGCTGATGCGCCATGGACTTGATAGCTATGCGCGGTACATGGAACTCTATCGCATCCAGGGCAGTCCCAGCCCCGAGCACCAGGCCGTCATGTGTTTCGAGCACTATCTCTACCACGTGCAGACATACGTCGAATTGGCGCAGGCATCCGAATTGGAACTGGACGGCATTGTTGCGGACTGGTCGCGGCGATTCGATGGTTACCCGGACAAAGCCGTCCATAGCGATTTTGTTCGATTGGTTATTCTCAAGCACAAGAAGGACCGGCAGGGCTTCATCGATCTGCTGACGAAGATGCAGCAGCGATGGCCTGACCCGAAGAATCCGCAATGGCTGCACATGACCGACTCGGTGGATAGGATGATCTTCGCCCTCTTCCGCAGCGTTGATAGCAGCACCAGTTCATTCCAGCTTTGGCATCGAGGGCTGCGCGGAATCGGCGACATCCCCAAGGTCGGCTACAAATTGCAGGATGACGAGCCGCATTTCGGAAACGTCATGCTGCTGTTCAGGTTTCCAAGTGAAGCCGCCGGTCTTAGGGAGGCTTTCAGGCAGGCTGGTGAGGCCTATAGGAAGAAACAGCCGAACGTGCGGCTGTCTCTTATGTCCAGTCCCAATTTGCTCAAAGCGGTCGAAGAGCAGCACGGCATCATCGTGATCATGGGGGACGTGCCCGCCGTCGATCTAACGCCGTTGGCGGAGATCTACCGCACGAAAGACCTCCCGCTTCGCAGATTCGGATCCTATTCCCCAACGCCCGGTTCTCCGGCTCGAGCACTGTCGCTCCTTATGCCCCCCGCCAGAGGAGGCGGCGATGTGCTTGACGATTTCCTGCGATTCCTTCAGACACCTGCCGGACAAGACGTCCTCGCCAAGCATGGCATCCGGCAGCCGGCCGATGCCGCAGCCTCACGTCCACAGGATCTCAATGTCAAAGAGACTTTGGACGTGAAACACCCCGCCTCGGCAGCGTCTAATTAGATAGCTTCGCGAAGACAAGCAGCAGTCTCAGGCTAAGGAAAAGGAATGGACGAATTGGCAGTTAATCAGGCGAGCCTTGCCTTGCCGCAGCAGGTCAGCTTGCACGTGCCGCGGATGTACCGCGTGGCTTATCGGCTGCTGGCCGACGCCGACGCGGCGCATGACGTGGTGCAGGAGGCATGCGTCAAGGCGCTGGCAGGCATGGGGCGATTTGACGGCCGCTCGTCGCTGGTCACCTGGCTGCACCGCATCACGGTCAACTGCGCCCACGATGCCATGAGGTCCCAAGGCCGGCAAGACCGCGCCCATGAAGCCCTGCAATCGCGACCGGTTGATCGCGCAAGGCCGCCCTCGCCGGCGGAGATCACGGAGAAGGCGGAACTGGCCGACTTGGCCTGGCGGCTGTTGGATCAGCTGCCGGAAGAGTGCCGATCGGCGTTCGCCCTGACGCAGCTGGACGGCTATAGCTACGACGAGGCGGCCGAGATCGAAGGCGAACCCCGCGGCACAATGGCCTCGCGGGTATTTCGCGCCAAGAAGATCCTCCTGGAACAAATGAACGCCCACATTGATGGGAGGGCGAGCTCATGACGAACGAAAACGATGAAATCCTGATGTCTCAACTGGCCGACGGAGAACTTGCCAGCGACCAAGCCAACGACCTGCTGCTGGACGTGTTGGACACGCCCGCCCAGCGGGAGAAGCTCAAGACCATGCTGCGCCTTCGCCGGGCGATGGTCGGCTGGCGCACACAACAGCCGCAGCGGACGGTGGTAGTTGTCTCGCAACAGCGGCATCTCCACAGACGCTGGCGAATCACCAGGCGGCTGAGCAATCTGGCCGTGGCGGCCTGCGTAGGCGGGCTGTTGGTGCTGACGGGCATCTGGGCGTCGGGCTGGCTGGGTAGCCCAATCAGATCGGAGCATCAATGGCAGATTACGCCCGGGCCTGACGCACTGTCCGCCGCGGCGCAGGTTTCGCCTGAGCAGATGCAGCAGGTGGCTAAGGTTTTTGCGCTGCATGAATCGGTGGCTGGGCCGCTGGCTTGGTATGCCGCCGACGATCAAAATGTACGGTTGGCCTCCGCGAGGGGGGCGGAGGCCGGCCAAGTGCCCATCGGGGTGCTGCTCAGGCTGCAATCGGCCACGCCGGGCGCAGCCGCCCGGACACTCATCATCGTCTGCCGGAACGACCAGCCGGCCGTCATCGGATTGCCCGCGGAATCAAGCGACCGCGCGGGCCTGCGAGTGTACCTGACGCCGCGTACCACCAACGGCAAAGTGGACGTGCGGTATGCCATCGCTGTGGACGATTCGGCCACAAACTCACCAGATGGCCAGTCTCAGCAGGCGCCGCTTGCGAGCCTCAGCGGCCAGCGGAATCTCGGGCTTGCCGAATCGCCGCTGGGGCAACTGGCCGTGGGCGACAAGCTGCTAAACGTCGAGGCCGCAGCATGGCCGATGCGACAGGAGCACAGACAATGAAATCGCGGGTTGCCCTTCGACAGGCTCAGGGTCCCGAGCAAAGTCGAGAGACGGTATTCGGATTGTGGATTGCATGCAGCGCGACGCTGCTGACATTGGCGACGACTAGCATGGCCCAGTCGAGGCCGACCAACACGCAGCCGATAGCGACGACAGCGCCGATGAGCCAGCCCGCTTTCTCTCTGCCGATAACCTTCGCACGCAGCGGCCAGCAGGCAGAGATACTCCTGCGTCCCCTTCCCGGAGGCCGCAAAATCGAGAAAGCAGTGGTGCTGTTCGCCTTTGGCCGTAGTTGGTCCGATCCGACGGATGTGATTCAGACTTCCGCCATTACCAAGACCACGATTACCGTGCCCCCCGTGCGAGTCCCGACGGTCTTCGCAGTTCGAGACCTCAAGACGAAGTTCACGGTTGGCGAACTGGTCGCTTATCCCGACAGTGACACGGAATGGCACAAGAAGCTCACACTCTATTCCTGTGGTACGCCTGCATGGTTCAATCAATGGGCCACCGCTATCGGGCTGCCGGTGAAACAAGTCGCCAGGCGAGAGCTTCCATCGGCCAAGCTGGCGCCCGACAAAGAAGACGGCAAGAGCCTGTTGATCCTGGGCCGTGCGACCGCGGCAGAGGAGTTTTCCGAGTTATGGAAGCAAGTCAAGGCAAACCCGCGCCCGGTCTTGGTGCTTGACGCCGAATGGTTCGGCCAATCCGCTGGGCCAGTAAGCGTTGCTCCCGCTCAAATGCTCGGCGTACTCGCCGAGATGGCCAAGCAACAATGGGCGCAGTCGCTAAAGTTCAATTCTCACCGCCGGCCTTGGGATGGCATCGCTAACCGCTGGGCGTGGATCGTGGATGAGTCTGGCCTGCCGCTCGTGGAGCAAATACGAGGTCTTGGATGGCGGGAAGTCTGCAGCTACCTGTCTTGGCCAGATGTGCTGGGCCGAAGTGAGCAGGCGGATGAACTCCTCCTGGCAATTCTGAAGGAGGCCGCCTCTCTGGAAGCGATCTCGCCCCGGAAGATCAGGCCGCCGCAGTCGGCTCTGGCTGATGCAGCTCGGTTCGAGCCGTTGGAGGTGAATATGCTCTACCCGGCGCGGAAGGATGTGTCGCCTGTTGATCGACCTGTTTTATCTTCCGCATTGCCTTCCGTGGTCTTCTCAGTATCTGAGCCTTCCATCCTTTTCGTCCTTGATCTCAGGGGCAAGGTTCAACTTCCAGCCGACGTTTTGGACAGATGCCGAGGCATGGAGAGTCGGCATAATCCGAATGGCGAAAGGAAGCTTCGGATCGAGGCGACCGATCCGGACCCATGGCGAGGCCTTCTAATTCTCGGCGACGACAAGATTCTGGATGAGTGGCAGTGGCTGAAGCTTGACCGTGCGAAGAAGACAATTAACCGGCCGGGAGTGATTTGGCTGAGCGACGATGAACTGCCGCCCTCGAAGGATAACCAGATCAGGTTGATGCTGAAACTCACTGAACTCGACGTGCCGTTGGCGCCGCCAATCAAAGAGGAGAAGAAACAATGACTATCTACCGTCTCCTTTGTGCAGCCGTGAAGTCAAAGTGCTATGGCTTGATTACGGCACTCATGGCCAGTGCATTGCTTCTGGCACCCGCGCTGGCGGCGGCACAGCAGGATGGCAGACAAGGCGCGAGCCGCCCCGCCCGCCGGTCGACCAAGCCTGCGGACAAGGCTGACCTGCGCGACATCCGCGTGGCTGTGTTCGACTTTGACGTGCTCAAGGGCGTGGAACTGGAGCCTGCGGCGCTGACCGACCAGGTCAATACCATGCTGTCAGCCCTGGACAAGGTCACTATCGTCAATCGCGACCAGATCAAGAAGGTGGCCGACGAGCACAAGATGGCCCTTTCTGGCCTGGTAGACACCGCCTCGGCAGCGCAACTGGGGAAGTTCCTGTCGGCCAACTACGTCATCGTCGGCCGGGCCAGCAAGATCGGCCAGACGAACTACCTTGTGCTGAAGATCATCGACGTGGGCACAACCGTGCAGATGACTGTCTCGGCAAAGGCAGCCGCCGAGAATGGCCTGGAGGCCTTGTTGGAGCGGCTCAAGGGCGATCTGGCCCCTCAGGTGCGAGAGCTTCAGAAGCCACTGAAGCCTGAAGATGACGCCGCGCTGGCCAGGGTTCGTTCGGCCGCCAACGCCCTCGCGGGCAAGATCATCCTGATCGATGTCAGCGAGACGCACGTCAACCGCCCGCTGAAGGACCCCGCCGCCCAGATGGCGATTGCCAACCGTCTCAAGGCCATCGGCATTGACGTGATTGTAACCAAAGACCCCGTCGACGACTGGAAGAAGTCACTCCTGGAGACCGGCAAGTACGGCGACAAGAAGGTGGACTTCCTGCTTGAAGGCGAAGGCACGAGCGCCTATGCAGCCGAGATGCAGGGCATGATCTCCTGCCGCGCCCGCGTGGAGCTGCGCCTGATCGCCGTGCCGGGCCGGGCCGTAACAGTCAGCGACAAGGGCGTCGCCGCCCGCGTCGACCTGGTGGAAGCCCTGGCCGCCAAGGCCGCCCTTGAAGACGCCGGCGCAAACGCACTGGACGCGGTGATCCTTCAGAATGCTAAGTCGCAGGAAGAGAAGAAATGACGCGGTCGGGCCGAAAGATGCTCACGCTATGCATCGGCGTGTCGGTGACTCTATGCTGGCTGCCGCGGACGCAAGGACAGACAAGCTCTGGCACCGCACCAACCGCAAGTGCCAGAGCCCCGGTGGCAATAGTGATCCTGTCACCTCATGTGGTCGGGCCCGACGAGAACAAGGCCCTCGCGGCGGCGGAACTCTTGTGCGACCAACTGGCGGTGGAACTGAGCAAGCATGCCGAACTTCGGGTAGTTGACAGGCCGCAATTGGACCGCTTGGTCACGGAACTGAAATTCTCTGACGATTCCGGCGCCGCCTCCAGACCTTCGGCGATCCTGGCATATGACATGATGTTGCGCCTGCGGGTCGATACTGGATGCCCGATTCCGCGGACGGTTCTCGAATTGATCGATCTGTCTGACGGTAACATTGTCTGCCATAATGAATACCTGTGGTCATCCTCGGCGCCCACGACCGGGCCCGCTTCTCAGCGGATACCCCCCGTCAACCATCGCTACTGCACATCTCAGCCCGTTGGTGCGCCTTCATCCAGTGGCATCAGCGTCGCCATCATCGAGCCAGAGGTGCTAGCTGATCTGCCGGCCGATCAGCGAAAGGCGCTAGCCGGCATGGTAGACGTGCTCCTGACACAGGCGACTTCCGCACGCAAAGATGTCGTGCTTGTCGACCGCCAAGCTATAGACAAGGTGCTCGACGAGCACAAGACGGCATCAGCAGGCCTGGCCGACACGATGCCAGGCCGAAGATCACACGCCGCAGCCGGGGCCGGCACGAGCGTCATCGCGGAGCCTTTGCGACCGCTACGGGCGGCAGGAATTCTGATCTGCTGCTCCATCCAACCAATGGACCCAAAGGACAACGCCGCCGGAATGCTCATCATCGTGCAGGCCGTGGCGGCGCAAAGCGGACAGCTGCTGGCCGAGACATATCTCACATCGTCCCTTAATCAGGGGCAATGGAACGTGCCGGATGCCACCGAATCGCTGCAAGGTTTGTGCGCGGAGGCGCTCGCGAGCCTCCAGCGGGTGTCCGGCTTGCCACTGATCGAGATCTCGTCGGGCCAGGCAATCAACGAGTCCGGCCGCCTGCAATGGATCGCCGATGACATAGTGGATTCTCTGCGCGCCACTGTGGGCGCCGAGTCAGGAACTGCATTGCTGACGCCTCGCTGCCCGCTGTCGACAAAGGAAGAGCGGCTGCTGCGAGCAATGGGCTTCTCTGCTGCGGGCAAGGATGATCGCGCAGGCGCATTGCTGGCTGCGCCGGATCTCCGCATAGGCCTGTATATTGAGGAATCCTCCACGCCGGGCGCATCATTTGATGTCGTTGAATTCACTATCACCCTCAAGAGCACGCGTCGTGATGGAACGGGCGCCTCGCAGGCCATAAGCGCCACCGTCGCCAAGCACGAGGATGCATCGAAAGCCGCCAAAAAGTGGCTGATGAGCCAACTGAAGGGCCTGTCTGCCGGCCATGCCGACACCACCGCTGACGAAGAAGCCTGCCGCCGACTTGCCCAGGAGGAAATGGCAGCCATCAATCGACTCATGAAGACCTATAAGACCATCCAGCCGATCAGCGACATTGCCAACGGCTGGTATCTTTCGCCCCTGAAGCAGCGTTTGCGCGCCGCGATTGCCGGGCGAGCGGTGCGAGCCAGCCATCTCGACCCGACCAGCGAGGAGGCAGCCTATGCCGCCGCCCTGACGATCGACAGCACGTACTTCCTCCGCGGACAAGAGCGGTCGGCGGCGATGTGGGACCGTACGATTTTGGAATGCCAGAGATACCTGGATCGTTTCCCCGGGCCAACGAAACTCAACAATCATCGATTCGAGGTTTTCCATAAGCTTGGCAGCGCATGTTCCGGCCTGGCCGATCTGCGAGGCCCTTCGGGGAATTGGACCGATTCACCAGACAAGGAAAGGGCCTATCGCTACGCCAGCGCGTGTCTTACGGCCATGTCTGTCAGCAGGCGACCTACCTCCTCGTCCCAAGCATTGACGGGCGCTTCAAGCAGCAGTCGTCCGCCGGGACGAAGCAGCCGGGCGAATCAATCACTCGGCAGCGGACCGACTCAGCCGAGCAGATGACGGTTTCCACATTGGCCGCCTGCGCCTCTTCTGCGCGGCGACGGCCACTCATCCACCGCGCCCGGCAGAACGTCGCACGCCCAGACGCGACACTCGGGATGCCGCCGGGCCGCTTCTACGGCGAATGCGCCGTTCCCGCAGCCCAAGTCGATCAGGCCAGTAGCAGGTGACAGTTCAAGCAGGTCAAGGACCGTTCCGATCTGCTCGTCCTGTTGGTAAGCCCGCGAATACTCGTCCGCCTTCGTCCACAGGTCTGACATCTTTGTTTGCTCGTCCTTGTTCTTCACGCTGCACCTCCTCGGTTGTCACATAACGCGAGTCTGTGTCCCCAGACTAAAAGGTATCGCGTTACGGCCTCAATCAATCCCTTCTTCAAGTCCCTTTCCATCCGCTTGATTCCATGCTCAAAGGCATCTTGAGAGATCAAATGCAGCGATAAATAGGCCTTATCGCGGTAGCCCTGAACATCAATCAATTGGTAGGGATGTTCAACGACTTCGGTAGAGATGCTGCCAAAGCCTGCGCCGCGCATGGCCCGTTTGATAGCTGGAATGGTCGGATACCTTTCCAACTCGGGCTCTATTGTCGCTGGAAAATATGTGGACAGGAGGCGACGGCGAAGAATCGCACGTGAATCCGTGACCGTGCAGATCGTGCCGCCAGCAGCCAGGACGCGCCAGGCGCTGGCAAAGTACGCCGCGATATCCTTCAGATGATGAATCACGTCCACGGAGAACACAACATCGAAAGAACCAGGACGGAACCTAAGTTCTTCGGCATTGCCCTGTCGAAAGCGCACTGCCTTCGATCGCGCACGTCCCACCGCCAGCATCTGGGTTGAAATGTCGACGCCCACACACTCGCAACGAGTGGCCGTCTGCAATGCGATTGCATAGTTGCCGGTACCACAGCCGACTTCCAGAACGTGGGAATGAGCAGTGACCGTGCAGCCCTTTCTCAGAGCGTTCAAGACACTCGCGTATGGGCGGCGGTGCTCGGCATACTCGCGCGCAAGGCCATCATATCGCGGCTTTATCACGATTGCTCCTTCTCCAGCATGGCGGCATAAACGGAACTATTCGAATCGAAGAACCGGGCCACTCGTCAGCCAGTGCCGGCAACGATCTGCCGCATTTCGTCCTTGGAGACCAGCAGGTAGTCAAACCAAGGCGTGACGCTCCGCAGGTAGCGGATGCGGATGTGCAGCTGACCCGGAAGCCGACCGCGACGGCGGTTGAAGGCCTGATACTCCATGTGACATTTCATGGCGGCCTTGGCTGAGGTCGGGGTGATGCCTTTGGGTGGAGCCGGGTCGTTGCTCTCGGCGATGATCCGCGCTTGGGGGCTGGTCATGCGGTGCATCACGCGCAGCAGGCGGCGGGCCCGCTTGGCGCTTCCGAACAGACCGAAGTTGTTGCCGTACATGACGATCGTGTCGAACGTGCACAGCCGACCGGGCAGGCCAGTGATGGACATTACCTTGGCGTGCTTCAGGCCGCGTGCCTTGCACACCTTGATCGCCAGCGGCGAGATGTCGATGCCAACCGCGCGGAGGTCCTTGTTCTGAAGGTGCAACGCTACCCGGCCACAGCCGCAGCCGATGTCCAATATGCGCCCTCGCGCCAGGCCAATCGCCTGCTTCTGGTGGGCCGGCCAGTCCTTGTATTCAGCCACATACGACGCTGGCCCCGACGATGGGCCAAAGAAGCCATCATCTCGCTCGACGATCTCATACCCGCCCTGGCCGCGAAAGTAGTCCCACATCGCCGCGCCGT
>CAYQJH010000072.1:9922-17187 GCA_964417755.1 uncultured Planctomycetaceae bacterium | reverse complement strand
GGCCATCGGCCAGATCAGCCAGGATCTGGGCATGGCAGACATAGGTCGCCGGATCGCGCGGGAAGAAATCGTTCCGCAGGTCCTCGCAGCACCAACAGCCCAGCGCCTTGCCACGCAGCGTCGGAATCAGTGCGAGCAGGTCAGGACGCGAGAGAACATGGAGCAGATACTTGAACAACACGGTCTGCAGGTCGCCATCCTCGCCGACGCGAAAGGGATTGCCGAAGGGACTGCCTTCCAGCCCCTGCAACGGCATGGCCCGACCGACGTAGACGCAAGTCTCCCGATTCTTCTGCTTCCGCACGCGGACGACGGTGGTACGCGCCATCGCGTCATCCCCTCCCCATACCCAGGACGAGCGCCCGCCCCCCAGGATAGCGAGGTGAGTAGATGCAAATCCAGGCGGTACCACTACAACGGAGTTGCACTCCGTTGCTGTCACGCGATCCGAAGTGAGAGATAAGTCGCAGTTTTGGATGAAAATGCGACAATTCAGTACACCAGACAGGACTCGAACCTGTAACCTTCGGTTCCGTAGACCGATGCTCTATCCAATTGAGCTACTCGCGCAACTTGCCGGGTCTGTCCGGCTGGACTGCTTGTTCACAGATACGTCATTCTGCGCCGCTGCCGGCTGGATGTCAAGTTCTCATTCCGGCATGTCGGCTACTATTGGCCTGTCATAGGCCCTCGACCGCCGCTGCAATCGGAAGGCCAGGAGGCTCTTGCCGGAAGGCGGCGGAATCCCCCCCCTGCTTCCGCAGGGGGCTTTCTAAAGCATTCACCTTGCTTCCGCGGAGGGCTTTCTAAAGCATTCATCCTGCTTCCGCAGGGGGCTTTCTAAGGGCATTCACCTTGCTCCCGCGGAGGGCTTCTGATGCAGTCACCTTGCTTCCACAAATGGCTTTCGACGGTGCAACAGGCGATCTACTTCTTCGCCAACTGTTCCTTTCGCCGCGTCTGGATGATCTCGTCGGCGATCTTCTGCGGAACCCGGCCATAACGGGCCAGTTCCATGCTGAAGGTGGCCATGCCCTGGCTCAGGCTGCGGACGATGGTCGCATAGCCGAACATGTTGGCCAGCGGCACCTCGGCGCGAACGACAGTAAAGCTGCCCTGGCTCTCGGTTGAGTGAATCAGGCCGCGACGGCTGTTGAGGTCGCCGACGATTGTGCCCTGGAACTGCGGCGGGCATTCCACTTCCACGCTCATGATCGGTTCCAGCAGAGCGGGCTTGGACTTCATAAAGGCCTGTTTGAAGGCGTCGATCGCGCAGATGCGGAAGGCCATCTCGCTTGAATCCACGTCATGGTACGACCCATCGTCCAGGCACATCTGCACGCCGACGATCTCGTAGCCGGCCAGCGGCCCTTTTTTCATCGCCTCCTGGAAGCCCTTATCGACGGCTGGAATATACTCCCGCGGGATGCGTCCGCCGGAGATGTTATCCTCAAACACGTAGTTGGTCTCGGCGTTGTCCACCAGCGGAACAAGCCGCCCCACCACGTGCGCGAACTGGCCCGAGCCGCCGGTCTGCTTCTTGTGGCGGTAGTCGTACGCAGCCTCAACGGTGGGCGCCTCGCGATAGCTGACCTTGGGCATGCCGACCGTCACATTCGCGCCGTACTCGCGGCGGATTCTCTCGGCGTAAACGTCCAGGTGCAGCTCTCCCATGCCGGCAATGACCGTCTCGCCAGTCTCTGGGTCGGTGCTCACGCGGAATGTGGGGTCTTCCTTCATGAAGCGGTTGAGGGCCTTGGCCATCTTGTCCTGATCGGCGGAACTTGCCGGCGTCAGCGAGAGCTTGATAACCGGGTCGGCAACGTAGATGCTCTCCAGCGAATAGTTGATGCTGTCATCGCAGAACGTATCGCCGCTGGCGCACTCCACAGCCACCATGGCCACGATGTCGCCCGACTCGGCCGCCTCGACGTCCTCCCGCTGGTTGGCGTGCATCCGCACGATGCGCCCGACGCGATGCATCTTGCCGGTGCGGCTGTTGCGGTAGCTCTTGCCTTTGGCAAGCGTGCCCTGGTAGACGCGCGTATATGTGAGTTGGCCAAACGACTCATCCACCAGCTTGAAGGCCATCGCCACAACAGGCGCATCGGGCTGGCAGACCACAGCCACCTCGGCCCCGCCATTATCGTGGTCGCGGGCGACATTCGTGCGATCCAGCGGGCTTGGCAGATAACGGCAGATGGCGTCCAGCAACGGCTGGATGGCCTTGTTGTGGTACGCTGAACCCATCATCACGGGCACGATATCACGGCTGATGGTGGCTGAGCGAAGCGTCTGAATAATCATCTCTTCACTGACGCTCTGGTCTTCCAGCAGAAGTTCCATCATTTCATCGTTGAACATGCTGATGGCTTCGAGCATTTCGTGGCGGGCCAGCGCGGCGGCTTCCTGGTACGCAGCGGGAATATCCTCGACCACAACGTCCTCGCCATTTTCGCCCTCGAACCGCAGGGCCTTCATCGTGATGAGGTCCACCACGCCGGCAAAATCGCCGCCGGCCCCCATCGGCAGTTGAATCGGCACCGTCGCCAGGCCGAGCTTCTTGTTCATGTCCCGCACGACACGATTCGGGTCGGCACCTGTGCGGTCCATCTTGTTGATGAACGCGATACGCGGCACGTTGTAGCGCTTCATCTGGCGGTCGACGGTGACAGACTGGCTTTGCACGCCGCCTACGGCACAAAGGACCATGATGGCCCCGTCCAGCACGCGCAGGCTGCGCTCGACCTCGACGGTGAAATCGACGTGGCCGGGCGTATCGATGAGGTTGATCACGTGATCGTTCCATTCCACCTGCGTGGAGGCCGACGTGATGGTGATGCCTCTCTCGCGTTCCAGTTCCATGTAGTCCATGGTGGCCCCGCCATCGCCGCCCTTGACTTCCTGCATGCGGTGGATTCGACCGGCGTAAAACAGAATACGCTCGCTGAGGGTCGTCTTGCCCGAGTCAATGTGGGCTGAAATACCGATATTGCGTACAAACGTCCTCGATTTCATGATTGTTTCTGCTCAATAAAGGAAACGCACAGCCTGCAAAAATACCGGATTCGTCCGCGAACTGCCTGAGCATGCTCAACTGGCAGCAATGTCAAGCAAGACGAATCACACATAAACATCAACAACGCACCAACAAAAACGCCAACCTTCCCGGCCTCGGCGGCAAATACAATCGAACGCAGACCACCTTGACCTTCCGGGGATGGTTGACGGTTGGCTTCCCCCATACGGGGAAAGACCAACAAGTATACTACGTTTGGAACATTATGGAATCAGATTTCCGAGCCAATTATGGAAATTCCGGGGCCATCCGCAGACACTTCCCGTTTTTGAGCAAGCCATCGGGCCCTTGGCTGTGTTAGACTCCTTGGCTTGATTTGTGCCCAGAATAGTCATTTTGGAGAACCAATGCGTCTATCTAATCGTTCGCTCAGGTCGCTAGTGGTAATTCTGGCGTCCCTCGTATTCCTTGCAGCCGGGCTGACGATTGCTCAGGAATCCGCGCCAGCCTCGCAGGCAACCACCCGGGCCACAAGCAATCCAGCCTTTGCCCCGTGGGACCACAATTCGATTCAACCGGCCCCGGCCATCCCCGCCAATAAACTTCCTCCGGTCACCACTCAGCCTGGCGATGGCCAGACCGAGGCCGTCTACCGTGCAGCCATCGCGTGGTTTGATAAGGCAATCGAAGACGCCGATAAGCTCGTGCCTGCCGCCGAGATGACAGCCAGCGGCCTGCTCAACGGCGGACACATTTACGCCACCGGCTCGCGCGGGCTCGCGCAGGAGCTCTATGGCCGGGCGGGCGGCTTCAGCTATGCCATCCTGACGGAGTACCAGCAGGAGAAGCTCACCAAGAACGACACGCTGCTGATGATGATGCCCACGCCCCGCGATGAGAACCCCATCGACAGCGATCTGCCGACACTGTCCTACGGCGGCGGCTGGAGGATACCGAGCACCGTAGTCCACATTGCCGGGCACGAATGGACTTACCTCAAGCGGATGTTGCCTTACGTGAATAAGGAGAACTGGCAAGGCCGGCTGCACCTGATCGACGATCACTCGCCCGAAGGCGGCAGTTGGGCCGACGTGTCGTTGCGGCAGATGGCGGCGGCGGCGACGGCATGGGCATTCTGCGGCGAGGTCTTTGCGGCGGCTTCCCGCAAGGGCAAGACGCTGGCGACCCTCGGCAGCGACATCGAGCCCAATGGCCCGGCCTGGGACAAGTCGTGCGAGAACCTGCACGTGAACGAGCGATTCACCGTCGCGCCGATTCCGCCGGGCCAGACCGCGCGCAAGTACTATCGCATCTGCCAGAAGCAGATCATCGACTTCCTGGAATCCGGCCAGGCCGGCCAGGTGCGCCTGGCAGCCCAGCGGCTGACTGAGACGTTCGATCGCGGCAATGCGTGCCTTGTGCTTATCTGCGGGCACATCCACCCGAGGGCATCGATCATCCCCCGCGAGCTGCCGCGAATGGTGATGGTCGGCCGGCCATGGCAATGGAGATCGCGAAAGCAGCAACTCCAGGCCGGCGACATGCTGCTGCATGTGGGCTACCTGGCCTACCCGAGGCGGGATGTCTATGACGCCATCGCGGCGGGAGCAAATGCAATCACGCTGGCCTCAGCCACAGGCCCAACCGATGAGCGGCGCACACACATTCAGGAAACCTGGACCGATTGGGACAGCGTCGTCGACGTCGACGGCCTGCCCGTCCGCATCCTGCCCTCCAGCGGCGTAGTGCAGACCCCGCTATGGTACGCCCTGATGTCTGAGACGATTCAGGCACAGAAGAAACCTTAGCGCACTGTTGCTCTTGAAGCGGTGTGGGTGCCCTGGTTTGCGGACCGAAGCGGAGCAACCGCGCTGCTGGCGTGAAACGTGGTTGCCCAGCTTTGCGTGGTACACCACGGCACCCAGTCTTCGGTGGAGTTGCCGGCTGTCAAAGCAGTTGATGATATTCCAGCTTTCTGGTATATTGTCGCACAAGCGACAGGCAAGACAGCCGGCCGCATCGGAGGTTCTAGCCCACAATGTTCGCCAGCGAGATAAGCGCGCTGAATTCGCACGTGCTGGTGCTTAATAAGCACTACGCCGCCGTTCGTGTCATTTCCGCCAAGCGCGCTTTCACGATGCTGTTCAAGGAGCTGGCTGAGATCATCTCAGTCGAGGACGACGAGTACGTCTCCTACGATTTCGTATCGTGGCGGGAAGTAAGCGAGTACCGCGCCAAGTACCAGCGCGAGCATAACGACTGGATCCGCTGCGTGCGTTTCGAACTGGCTGTGCCGCGAATCATCCGCCTGCTGGCATATGACCGCCTGCCGCGCCAGAGCGTGAAGTTCAACCGGCGGAACATCTTTGCCCGCGACTCCAACCGCTGCCAATACTGCGGCAAGAAGTTCCCAACCAGCGAGCTTAGCCTCGACCACGTCAAGCCTCGCAGCAAAGGCGGCGAAACAAGCTGGACCAATATCGTCTGCTGCTGCGTGGACTGCAACGTCCGCAAGGGCGGCCGGACGCCGGTCGAGGCCCGCATGAAGCTCATCGCCGAGCCGATCAAGCCCAAGCGCTCACCGGTGGTGACGCTTCGCTTGAACAGCCAGAAGTACGCCTCCTGGCGGCAATTCCTCGACACCGCCTACTGGAATGTCGAGCTGCGCGATTGACATTTCATGCGCGTAATGCCTCAGTTACAGGGGGCAATTGTGGTGCAGGCGTCCCCGCCTGCGGATCCTGACAATGCCAAGGCTGTGCAGGCGAGACGCCCGCACCACAAAACGGCAACGACCCTTCTATGTTTGCCCCCTGTAACTGAGGCATTTCATGCGCGCCCGCACGGCGCTTGCCGGATGGCAGCCCTGCCCGTATAAACTCTCTCCATGAATTCGCTGCAAATGACATTGGAGGCCTTCTATGCCCTGGAGGTGACGCTTGGCGCCTTCGCGCTTATCCTCATCCTCAGCCGGCTGAAACTGCCGCTGCCGCTGGCGATTATTGTCGGCTCGATTGTCCTGGGCGCCTTCATGGGGCTTTCGCCCGCTGGAATCGCCCTGGCCGCCGCAACGGGCGCAAGCAAGCCTACATGCATCGGAATGATACTGGCCCTGACCTTGCTGCTGATGATCTCCGAGGCCATGCGATGCAGCGGACAGCTTGACGAAATCGTCCACCTGGCGGGAGTGTTCTTCCGCCGTCCAGCCGTCACCATGGCCGCCCTGCCGGCCTTGATCGGCCTGCTGCCCATGCCCGGCGGGGCGCTGTTCTCCGCGCCGATGGTCGAATCTGCCGCCAGGCAGCGGCAACTTAGCCCGCAGCTCATGTCGGCAATCAACTACTGGTGGCGGCACATCTGGGAATACTGGTGGCCGCTCTACCCAGCCGTCATCCTGGCCATGACGCTGGTCAACCAACCCACCAGCCTGTTCGCGTTGCATCAATTACCGATGACAATTCTGATGGCCCTGACGGGCATATCGCTCCTGCGGAAAGCCCACATCCCCGGCCAGCCGCTTCCGCCGCCACCACCGGGAACCAAGCGTCAATTGCTGCGGGCAACCTCGACGATCTGGGTAATCCTGATTATCTGGGCCTCGTCAGCCGGCCTGATGAGGCTCATCCTTGGTCCGATTTCACCGGCAGCCGGCCCGCAGACGTATGCTCAGCAGGCGGCTGAGAAGGCCCGTGAATTCGTCCCGCTGCTGCTGGGTTTGCTGGGCAGCCTGGTCTGGATCGTCCGCCGCAAGCGCATTGCGCCTGGCCGCCTGGGGCGATTCGCGTGCAGCAAGTCGATGTACCCGCTGCTGGGCCTGGTGGTGGCCATCATGGTCTTCCAGGGCGTCATCCAGGACTCGCACGCCGCTGGCAGAATTGCACAAGAGCTGACCGCGTCGCGTTTCCCCGTGATTGTCGTGGTTGTCATCGTGCCGATGGTGGCTGGCCTGGTGACCGGCCTGGGATTCGGCTTCGTGGGCGTGAGCTTTCCCATCGTAATGGGCCTGGTTCAGAGCCTGCCCGGCCAGCCGGCGATATGGCCATACGTGATGCTCGCCTTCGCCAGCGGGCACTTCGGGATGATGATCAGCCCGATTCACGTCTGCTACCTGGTGAGCAATCGGTACTTTAATATTCCCTTCGGGCCGGTCTACCGGCTGCTGGCGCCGCCAATGGCGATGCTGGCCTGCTTCATCGCGGCATATTTCGTGCTGCTGCGGTACGTGGTTTATTGATGTTGCAGAAGA
>CAYQJH010000072.1:0-9822 GCA_964417755.1 uncultured Planctomycetaceae bacterium | reverse complement strand
CCAGCGGGGCGAATGTCCTGAGCGAAGCGACCAACGGGAGCGAAGTCGAAGGGCAATGATTCAGAACAGCGTCTTCTTCGCTTATATCCTTCGTTGCGCCGATGGTACGTACTATGTGGGCTCAACATCTGACATTGTGGCTCGCCTGGAAACTCACAACACCGGGCGTGGTCCACGATTCACTGCCTGCAGGTGTCCCGTCAAACTGGTTTATTTCGAGCCTTTCGACACTATGGAGGCTGCGCGCCGGAGAGAGATCCAACTCAAGAAGTGGTCAAGGGCCAAGAAGGAAGCGATCATCGTCGGCAACATGACTCATTTGCATGAGCTTAGCCACCGAAGAGTTCCGTGAAGGCGTCCTGATCCCATCTTCGACATTGCCCGCCGGTTGCTGTAGGATAGTCCTGATTCGAAATGCGACTAAGGATTATCCATGCTCAACTTATTTGTCAGAACATACGTGACGTTGTTCTTCCTGCTGACGCCGTTCTTTGTAATTTCGACGTTTCTGTCGATGACAGCCGGCATGGCGCCGCTGCGCCGGCGGCGCGTTGCCGTTCGCACCATCCTGGCGGTCATCTTCTTCACGCTGACGATCTACACGTTTGGCAATCACATATTTGCCGTGCTGGGCATTACGCTGGACTCGTTCCGTATCGGCGCGGGAGCGCTGCTGTTCCTCTCGGCGGTGGCCCTGATCGGCGGGCGGATCGACGACCGCATGCCGAGCGAAAATGAGGATATCGCCGTTGTGCCGCTGGCCATGCCTATCACTGTTGGGCCCGGCACCACGGGCGCGCTATTGGTTCTCGGCGCCGATGTCAGCCGCAACTTCGGCGGCGACAAGTTCTCGCAGGTGGTTGCGGTGGGCGCGCTACTGGCAGCCGTGCTGTCTGTGGGGCTGATGCTCTACATCGCAGCGCGGGCGGACAAGTTCATCTCGCCCAGGATCATGTCTGTTCTGACCAAGCTCACTGGCCTTGTGCTGGCCAGCCTGGCGGCACAACTGGTCTTCACGGGCGTGAGGAACTTCCTGAAATAGAAGTGAGGCCCTGGACAACTAAAGAAGCAATTGCCGCAGAGACGCTGAGAACACAGAGAAAAGACCATTGATTCTGACGTTCTCAGCGGCCTCTGCGTCTCTGCGGCAGGTTCTTCAGAGGTCTTATTTGCAGACTACGCACATTACTGCGGCTCGATGCTGTGCGGGTAAAACGCGCGGAAGATTGTCCCTTCCCCCGCCCTGCTGGTGAACGACACCTTGCCGCCGAGATATCGCTCGGTCAGCAGCTTGATGCTGTAGGTGCCCAGGCCGCGCCCGTCGCCCTTGGTGGAGAATGACCGCTGGAAGAGTTGCAGTTGAACGTCCTGGCTCATCACGCCGGGATTGTGCACGCAGAATTCCACGCCGCCGTCCGCTGCTCGCGCGCTGACAGTGACGGTCTGGCCCTCGCTGCAGGCTTCCAGCGCATTCTTGATCAGGTTGCCCAGCACGCGCAGCAGCAAGGCCTTGTCCGACTCCAGATGGAGATCCTCCGCCGGCCGCTGCATTTGCACGTGCCGGCCTCGGGCCGCCGGTGCCTGGCTGTACGTCTCGACCAGCGATTCCAGCAGGTCGCTGACGGCCAGCTCGCGGACATGCACGGGAAGTTCAGCCGTCTCAGCCGCCATCAGGTCGCGCTGCTGAAGTATCTCCTGCATCAACTGCTCCACAACCTGCTCGAGTCGCCTGGATTTCTCCGCCTGATCGCCCTGGGCCGCGCAAGCTACGCGCTCCGAGAGCATCTGTGCGGCCATGGCTGTGTTGAGCACATCATGGAAGAACGTGCGCTCAAGGGCCCGGCGGCGTTTCTCATGGCTGATATCGGCGATGGCGCAGACGGTGAAGAATTCGCCATCGATCTTCAGCGGCGTCGTCCGCACCAGCAGGTCCATTGCCTCGGCCTGCTCGCGAAGGATGCGGCATTCGCGCCTGTCAGGTTTGCCAGCCTGGCTGGTCAGAATCGCGTTGACCGCCCCGCAGGCCGAGCAGAACTGCGTCGTCCCGCAGCCGGCCTCGTTTTCGCAGGCATGTGTGCAGCCCATGGCCTCGCCGGGCCGAAGCCCCAGCACCGTTTCGATGTCGGCCGCGCCAAGCAAGCCAAGCGCATTGCGATTGGCGAAAACAATCTGGCGTTGGGAGTTGAGCACCAGCACAATGTCGTTGACGGCATCATACAGCCGGGCCAGGTGCTGAAAATCGCCCAAGGCAGCCTGTCGAGTAACAACCTCGATATCGGCACGCTCCGGCGGAGCGAATTGAGTTTTGAGCTGGGTCATAGCGATCTGCCGTCGCGAGCGATAAGTAGACGCCTCCGCCCGCATTAACTATACTCTAGCATTTGCCATTCTTACTTGCAAAGGCACGCGATGGAAAAACGCATCCTGCTATTTGGCGGAACATTCGACCCGATCCATCATGGGCACCTGATAGTCGCCCGGGCTATTGCCGAGGCGGGCGGCTTCGAGGCTGTGACATTTGTCCCCACAGGCCGGCCCCCACACAAGCATAAGCATTCCGCCTATGCCAGCGCGGAAGATCGCCTGGCGATGCTCCGCCTGGCGATCGAGGGCGAGGCCATCTTCAACATTTGCGACATCGAAATTGCCCGCGGAGGCTCGAGTTACACGCTGGATACTCTGACTGAACTGCGAAGGCAATATGGTCCCTCAGCCAGGCTGCACTGGGTGATCGGCTCGGACATGCTCGAAGACCTGCCCACGTGGCATCGCGTCGAGGAGGTGCTGGAACTGGCGCAGATGGTGGTGGCCGCCCGCCAGCCCTGGCAGGATCGCCTGGACAGAATATTCACTGATCTCGGAAAGAGCCTCAGCCCCGTCCTGGTTAACAACTTGCGCAAGATGGTGCTGCCAACGCCGCTGATTGATATCTCGTCTACCACAATTCGCGCCCGCCTGCGGGAAGGCCTGAGTATTCGCTACCTTCTGCCGGAGGCTGTGCGGAGCTACATTCACGAGCACAACCTGTACACAGCCGGCGAAGAACAGTGAGAAATGGCGGCCCAACATCCCGGAGTTTATCGCTTAACGGCTGCCGGCAGCCCCAATGCGCAAAACTCCGGGGTCTGGGGCGGAGCCCCAGCGGCAGCGCCGGACGCTGCTGTGTGGATGCAGTCGTCTGCCAAAGTGAAGAAGGGCCTGAAAAATAGGGGCGAAATAAGGACAGTGCTTGCTTGACATTTTGCGAAATGCGCATAGCATATTTCTAGATGCGCACAAATTTGAGGCTCCTCGGTCAAACTCCCTCCTTTGGCCGAGATTACAGTAACGGCGTCAGGCTCCCCTCCCCTGACGCCGATTTTTTTGCCCCGGCGAATGATGATGCTGACTGAGTCGTTACTTCAATATTCTGCTGTTCTATTGCTCGTTATTCTGCGGTTCTCCGTATCGACGTTGCGGCTATTGCGCATCCACTCCCATAATTGGAACAGGGACAAGTTCCAGCGATTTGAGGCCTTTGTAGGGCGATTCCTCTTTATGCTTCTGCCACCAATCGAGGAAGGCCTTGATCGCCTTTTGACGATCTGATGGCTCGGCGAAGCCCTTGACCTTTACGCCACCGATGTCCGCTTCCTTCAGGTTGTAGTCTTCAGCCTTCTGGCCGGTCAGGCCCAGCAGCGCCTGAAGCATGCTATCGCTTGCAGCCCAGGTGAAGGGCTTTTGCCCTATCACGCCTTTGAAACGTGGAGTGGCGCCGCCTTCCAGCCCTTCTACCAGGCGCGGGATTGCCCCCTTGGCATCCAGCTTGATCAGGGCATCGGCCAGGACCGCATTGGTCGGCCAACTCGGATTGGACTTGCTCAGCATCAACGACAGCAGCAGCGGCGGCGTGCTCTGGTCGCCGATGGCCAGCAGCGCATCCAGCGCCGCCCAGCCAGGCGACGGAATTGACGGCCTGAGATTGCCCTTAGGCATCTGGGCCATGAGAACTTGGTGAAGAGCCTGGATGGTCTCGGGCGACCTATAGTTGCCGCCGGAGGCGATCTTCGCCGAGGCCATGACCAGGCCAGGCTCGCGGGCCGTCAGGCACATAATCACCAGCGGTTCAGCCAGTCTTTGCGGGTCGGCTATGCCGCCAAGTCGCTTCATGCCTTCAATGCGCGTGCGCACATCCGATGAGAAAGCCTGCTGGATCACGTCCGCATGGAGCCGGCGGAATTGCTGCAGCTTTGCGCGCTGCTCTGCTGGCAGTTCGGCGAGATGAGCGTTGATCCTGGATGAGACGGCCTCGCCTGCCAGCCCACGGCGAGCACCGCCAGCGGCAGTCAAGTTGGTTCCGCTGGCCTGCTCAACCAAGGCCTGAAGATACGCCTCATGAATACCAAGAATGGCACTGTGCGCGGAATCCCGGCGCGAGGCGCGGGGACCTGCAAACTCCATCATCAAGCGATGTATGGCCAACGTTATCTCGCCGATGAGCTCCTGGTGATCCGCGAGCTGCGGCGGAGGGCCAAGAGTTTCGACCTGCGTGGGGAAGCGTAACGTGTCGATGTGGATAGGTTCCGGTGCAGCGGTCAGATTGCCTCCAGCCGGCAGGGGCTCGACGAGCATCTCGTGCCGCCGCAAGATATCCTCCAGATTGGGCAATTCCAGCGGCTGCACAGAGGCGTAAGGCTCTTTCCTTTGCGCCTCCTGCCACCATGCTCGAAGCTTCTCAACCGCATGCTTCCTGTCCCGAAAGAACACTGTCGGCTGGACTGCCATGCCGTAGTCCTCGGGCGATTGACCCGACAAGAGCAAGATGGCGTAGAGCTTGAGGTCGATTGCGGTGGTTGCTGCCGGCAATCTAATGGTTGCGTCACCAGCCACAGGAAGGCCGGCCATCAGGGTTGGCACCGCGCCTAATTGCGCGCAACCGGCGAGCATGTCAGCCGGCAACGTATCGCGGATAAGCAGGCCCGCCCGATGCGGATCCGATAGAATGCTGACGATCATCGCAGCGGCCTTCCTGCTGCGCATGGAGGCAAGCTGCGCGGCAAGATTCGCCCGCGTCAGCACATCGAAGTTCTTGTTATCAGACAGCAGCAGACAATGGACGATGGCCTGGGCCAACTCCTCGGAGCGATACCGCTCATTGGCAAGCGCCTGCCAGGCCGGCTTGACCAGTTCAAAATGCTTGCCGAGCAGGGCGACGATGATCATCGGCTCGGCCAGCCCTTGCGGATCGGCCATGGAAGAAAGATCAAGATAAGCCTTCTGAGCCACATCCAACTCAGCCGACAGCAGGCGGTCGCTCAGCGATGGATTCTCGGCTGCGAACTGGCGGCACTTGCGCTGCATTGGCGGCGAAAGGTACTGCTGGGCCAAGGCCAGGCGGCATTGGCGATCCATTTCTGCCAGCAGGCTGCGACACCGCTGGCGGACTTCGATGTCGCCGCTGTCAAGACCTGCCATGACGGGAGCCGCGATGGCCTGGCTGATAGCTTGCATCGCCAGCGACACCTGCGGCATGTCGGCCGGCGTGGCGCGGCCCGCCAACAGCAACTGATTTACCTGCCGGGCAATGTCTTCGCGAAGAAGCGCATTGTCGGGGACCACCGAGGCCATTGCCCCAAGACAATTCGCGCAGGCGATGAAGACGACAGCAAGGCAGATGATTCTGTTCTTGAGCATCTATCACGCGACCTTGCTCAACAATAGGCCCCAGATAAACAACAGGCTCCAGACTTCAGACTACAGGCTTTAGGAACGGCAACAACAACGGCGGCTCCGGGCTTCAGGCTCCGGGCTTTAGGAACGGCAACAACCACAACAACAACGGGACGTCAATGAAGGCGTCAGCCGCCGCGCCTGGAGCCTGAGGTCTGGAGCCTGAAGCCTTCCCTCGCCGCGCCCGGAGCCCGGAGCCGGAAGCCTGGAGCCCGTTGTTCACGGGCTTTCGCGCAAGCCAGTATCGCCAGCCTTTGGGCCACCATTCTTCCTGGCAAAGACCTGTATGTGCGGCAGCACCTGCGGCGGGACCATCGAGGAGACATCGCCGCCCATGATGGCCATCTGGCGAATCAGGCTGGAGGACGTGAAGGCATATTGCGTGCTGGTCATAACGAAGACGGTTTCGACGCCGGCTACCAGGCGGTTGGTCAGCGCGACCTGGAACTCGAATTGCAGGTCGCTGCTGTTGCGGATGCCGCGAAGGATCACGTCGGCGCCTATCTTGCGGACGAAATCCACCGTCAATCCGGCAAAGGTCTCCACCTGAACGTTGGGTATCTCCGCGACGACCTGGGCGATTATCTCCGCTCGCTCTGCCTGCACCAGGAGCGGCGGCTTCTCGGGGTTCTGCCCCACCGCGATGACAAGGCGGTCGAAGAGCTTTGCTCCTCGCTGGATCACGTCCAGGTGGCCATTGGTGATCGGGTCAAAGGTGCCGGGATACACCGCCAGCTTGCCGCGGTCGTGTGCCATGGTTTCCTCGTTTCTCAGAGGCAGATTATAGACGGCAGAACCGTGCTGCGGAAGACCCGGCTTCGCCAAGGCTGCGCCGAGGCAAGCCCGGCTTCGCCAAGGCTGCGCCGGGACAAATAGGTGCCATCCCCAAGCACCGTTGTCGTTTGCTTGGGAGTGTTGACCTGATTGGGCGAACACCCCCAAGTTTACTTGGGGGTGGCACCCAAATTTGTGCATCAGGAACTCGCGTTATCGAAGTGAAAGACACTATGCTTTCTCATTACTTGCTGTCTGGGCCAATGCATCCATGCTTGCCGGCTGGGCCAGGCAGAACTCGACGGCCATTACCATCTGAACCGCGCCGGCCAGGGCTATGACCCAGACGCCGATGACGCTGTAAAGCAGTGTCCCCAGCAGCGGCATGACCAGGCCGCGCACGCCGGTAAGCGTGACGTGGATGCCCATGTAGAGGTGGCTCTGTGCAGGCGGGGCGAAGCGCGTATGTCCGATATTCCAGATGACCGAGCCGCTGGCGCTGGCCAATCCGCCAAACAACCCCGCCAGGATGGCAATGGCCGGGCTCAGCCATTGGGCACAGTTCAGGCTCGCACCAAAACTGCTCAGCAGCAAAGCGGCAAACCAAGCCAGGCGATTGCTGCCCCACATGATCGAGTTGAGCATGCGGTATCGCATCAGGTTCATGCGGTCGAAAAGCAGGCCGGCCAGCGGATTGCTCGTGATCTCCGCAATGGCAGGCACAAGAAACAGCAGCAGCACGCCATAGCTGAAATCGACATTCCACATTTCCTTGATGCAGTTGACGATGACCGGCGCCGTCATTCCCAGCGCCGAGCCGGTGATCATCTGCCATATCATGTACCGGCCGTAAGCTTTGTCCTGAACCAGCAGGCGAGCGCCGGCCATGAATGAAGGGCTCGGGCGCTTGCTTCGCAGCATGGCATCTTCGCCGCGCACGCGGATGCGTGCGTAGATCAGAGCGCTGGCCAGCATGAAGGCTGCGCCGATGGGGTATATCAGGTGGCTGGCCCGTGGGAGGTTGTCCAGCGCCAGGCTGCAGAGTTTGAGAGAGACGATCACGCAGACGATCCGAACTATGGCCAGGCGACTGTGTATTCGCCCGCGGGCAGAATGAGGATAGTTGGCGTGCCATACGCCGCTCTGCACGTTGACGATCAGTCCCGCCAGAACGGCCGGCACAGCAAGCAGGGCAACGTAAGGCACGAGGCTCATGAAGCCAACCGGCAGCAGCGCGATCAGCAGCATGATGCCGGCTGTTATGAGGCGGGACATAACGGCCAGCGGCACGCGCCGCCGGGAATGCAGCAATTGCGAGAAGAATGACCCCATCAAATTGCCGGCGGCGATTTCCGCCAGCAGGATGGCAGTGACCCATGCGCCGCCATGCAGGCTCTTCAGTGCGAACAGTTGCGTCAGTTCCACCACTACCGGGCCGCTTCCCAGGGCAGCCAGCACGGAACTGATGAAGTCATACCGAAACGTCGGCCGCGCCAACAGCGGCACACCTTCGTATCCCAGCAGCCAACGCACCAAAAGCAGCCTATTCATTTCTCAATCCAACGACAGACATCAGCCCGGGAGGCGATCGCACTTAAGCAACCAGATAGTGACTTTTTCAGAGTTGAGTCTGCAAGTCGCAAAGAAAAAGCCCCCAGCCGACAGCGGCCAGAGGCTATTGAATGTCGAACCAAATTCAGCTAGTAGCCGACGTATGGATGCCACTGCGTAAGTTGGCTGTTGCGTTCCTGAAGCCAGAAATAATCCCAGTCCTCGACAAACTGCCTGGCCTCGATGTCCTTCTGCAGGAGAATCCGGCGGTGGCGTTCAGAAGCAGTCTCAGTTAACGTACAGCCGGACATAAAAGTCCCCGCCATCAAAACCAGCACCACTGCCAACTTCTTCATGATCGTACCTCTTTTTGCCGTCGTGCGATTCCTGGTGATCGACAGCCGTGCGATGATGCTATTATGCAAAGCAATAGGTGTCAATGCAAAACCGTATGCCTTTCATCACCTATTTGCTTCGGCACTGTCCTTGATGTTCTGGACAAGGGCGGCGACGTTCTTGCCTGCCTGGAATGTGATCGTCTTTCGGGCTGGAACGAAGACCTCTTGATTCGTCTTGGGGTTGCGCGCCTTGCGAGCGGCGCGGAGTTTAATCTCGAAAACTCCGAAATTCCTCAACTCGATTCGGCCCGAATCAACCAAGGTCTCTATGATGCTGTCGAGGCATTTCTGAACGATCTTCTTGGTTAGTAGTTGGTCAACCTTCAATTCTTCGGCGATCTGCCGGACGATCTCACGCTTTGTCAAGATATGTCTCCATACTTCTACGGCAACCCAGTGTAAAAGCCAACGTCATCGTAGCTTACGGTTCATCCTTGAGAAAATCAACTATTGTTGAATTATCGGTTAGTAATCATAATCCTGCTTAGCAACAGGGCTTAGCAACCAAGCTTCAAGAGCTTTAACACGTCGGTGAGGCCGAAGATTCTGCGTTTTCTTGTTTTCGCCATTAAGTCATGCCTGTTAGCCCGTTTACGCGGCGTGGAGGCCAGGTGCAAGCCGCTCAAGAGCATTCACTTCCATATTGTCAAGGCCAGCCATTGCCTTGGTTTGGGCATCGCTGAAGATACCATCAACTTTCAAGACCACTGGTACAGCGGCCACCCCCTGCAGCAGATCGACCTCGCCTTGGCTGACCTCATCGCCCTGATCCTCTGCATCGCCATGCGCAACCTGAAGCATGGCGATAGCCGGCAGAGGCACTGCATGTTTCGCGTCGGCTTCTCCAGCATCAAAGGACGGCAACTGCATATAGCTCGTCTGGGCATCCAAGGCGGCGGCCTGGCTGCGAGGCATCAGACTGTTGAAATCCAGGCCAACGCTCTCTTTACCGCTGAAGGCAACCGCAGCGCCAACATTCCCAATTGCCAGCGCGCCGGCAGCCTTCAAAGGAACCTTCACCGGGCTTGCAGTCAGCCCGTTGATCGCGCCGACAAGGTGCGGCACCAACAGGTTGACAATCGGCGTGCCCCGGCCTGTAATCAAGTCATACCCAGCCTTGGCAACATAACCGTTGTCGCCCCTGATTATGTCGTGGAAATCCGTGGACGGCAGCTTGTAGATGCTCGGCAAGGTCTGCGTCCGCCCGTCCATGCTCGACAGGCCTGCCAGTTCCCGCCCCTGGTTAGTCAGTGCGATCACGCCGGCCCATAGCGGCGCGGCAAGGCTGGTGCCGCCCACCTTAACCCAGGAGCCATTGGGGAAGTCCCATGAATCGAACACCGGCACGCCGCTTCGCGGGTCAGCCAGCAGCGCCACATCCGGCACAACG
>CAYQJH010000071.1:0-17268 GCA_964417755.1 uncultured Planctomycetaceae bacterium | reverse complement strand
CCCTCAGGCAATGTTCATCGCCCGCCTGCAACCGCACCACGTACTGCCGCGAACGCTCCGCAAAGGCTGTGTCCGTATCAAAAAGCTGCTTTGCCTGGCGATAGCAATCCTCCAGATCGGCCAAGTCCACTTTTCCGCGCTCAGCCGCCTCGCTGCCGGCCTGGCGATCCATGTACGCAAGCAACATGCCAAACTGCGTACCCCAATCGCCGACATGGTTCTGGCGAATGACATGATGGCCTTGGTATTCCAGCACCCTGGCGAGGGCGTCACCGATGATCGTGCTGCGCAGATGCCCGACGTGCATCTCCTTGGCCAGGTTTGGCGCGGAGTAGTCTACCACCACCGCCTGGGCGAGATCGAGTTTCTCAAACCCAAGGTGCTCATCGGCAGCCGCCATTGCCAATTGCCGCGAGAGGAATTCCTTCTTCAGATGAATATTGATGAACCCCGGCCCGGCGATCTCGACCTTCTCCGCCAAACCGGTTATGTCCGCCGCGCCGCCGGGCTGTAGTTGCTCAAGCACCTTGGCGGCCAGTTGGCGTGGATTGGCCTTAAGCTTCTTTGCCGCGGCCATCACGCCGTTGGCCTGATAGTCGCCAAATTCCGCTCGGGCGGAAGTCATCACAACGCCCGGCGAGCCAGCCGGCGCGCCGGCAGCTTCAAGCGCAAGGGTCAATCGTTGTTCGAGTTCTTGTCGTATGTTCATGTCTGTCCAAAACGGCGTTGAGCAACGGCGTTAATTCGTGGATACGTTAACTCGTGGCTGACGCCTTTGCATGGGCTCCGGCCGGGAAAGGGTGTTCAGCAAATTGGCGGCAACGAGGTAACGAGCCAACGCCGTTGTCGTTGCCGTTCAACGCCGTTAAGAACGCCTTTTTCGCCTCTGCCACTTCACCCTCGGCGCATCGCCCCACATCAGCTCCAGGTCGTAGTACTGCCTTCGCGCCGCATCGAACAGATGCACCACCACGTCCACGAAGTCCAGGACGATCCAGTCGGCTGACTCAAGCCCCGCATGGTGCCAGACCTTCTGCCCTATTGATTCGCCATGGGCCATGATGTCGTCAGCCGTCGAACGCATCTGGCGATCGCTGGTGCCGGTCGCGATGACGAAGTAATTCGTCACCGGGCTGACGCCCCGCAGGTCCAGCACGACGATGTTCTCGCAATTTGTCTGCTCAGCCAGCCGGGCGGCATCGACCGCCAGTTGCTTGGCTGTATCCTTCTTAGTTGTTCGCTTGGCCAACCGATACTCCGCAAGGCTAAGTTAAGATCGATTCCTAAAACCTGCCGCAGCGGCACAGCAGGTCGCTAAGAGCAACAAAAGCCGCGCTCAGCGGCGTAAATAATACGCGACTGCCACTACGCTTCAACCTATTTTCTATTCTTGACTCTTCGCCATGCATTGCCTATTATCCGCACCTTCCGTTTTTTCCTGCGCGGCCGTGCGGCCCCCCGGCCACGTCAATCATGGATGAAAGGGGGTCTTGACCCAAAGATAGGTAGATTCGAATGAACACGAATGCCGCAAAGTTCGCTCCTGCGATCCTGGCCTTGCTGGCCTTGTGCGTGCTGGGCTTTTCCGCCCAGACCGCCGTGGCCCAGGAAGACGTCCACATCTCCACAGCGCCTGCCCAGCAGGCAACCCATGCCGGCGGTAGCGAGGCCGATATCAAGCTGCCTCCGCTGGAGGAAGTCGTCTTCACCGTTCCTAAGACCACTATGCAGGTCCGTGGCGCGCACCTGATGTATGGCGGCCTGGCTGTGTGCGTGATCGGCCTGATCTTCGGCCTGATCCAGTACGCCCAGATCAAGTCCATCCGAATCCACAAGTCAATGTCTGATGTCAGCGACACCATCTGGGAGACCTGCAAAACCTACCTGCTTCAGCAGGGCAAGTTCCTGGTGGTGCTGTGGGTGCTCATCGGCGCCTGCGTGGTCTACTACTTCGGCGTCCTGGAGCATTGGATCTCGGACGGCCGCATCAGCGACATCGTCCTGGTCCTGGCAAGCTCGATCATCGGCATCCTGGGCAGCTACGGCGTGGCCTGGTTCGGCATCCGCATCAACACGCGGGCCAACAGCCGGGCGGCGTTCGCGGCGCTCAAGGGCTATCCCATCGGCGCGATGACGGTGCCGATGAAGTCCGGCATGAGCGTGGGCCTGCTGCTGGTGAGCGTTGAGCTGTTCTTCATGATCATGATCCTGATGTACCTGCCGGACGTGAAGCTCATCGGCCCGTGCTTCATCGGCTTCGCCATCGGCGAGTCGCTGGGCGCCTCGGCGCTGCGTATCGGCGGCGGCATCTTCACGAAGATCGCCGACATCGGCAGCGACCTGATGAAGATCATCTTCAAGCTGCCCGAGGACGATCCCAAGAACCCCGGCGTGATCGCGGACTGCACCGGCGACAACGCCGGCGACAGCGTCGGCCCCACGGCGGACGGCTTCGAGACCTACGGCGTTACCGGCGTGGCCTTGATTACATTCCTGGCGATGGCCCTGTTCGCCATGAGCGGCTACAACCCACTGTACGGCTCGATGGCGGCCACGCTGATCGTCTGGATCTTTGTCATGCGTATCCTGATGATCCTCACCAGCCTGGTGTCCTACTGGATCAACGAGCGGATGACGCTCGCGAAGTTCGGCCAGTCCAAGACGTTCGACCCGGAGCATCCGCTGACGTACCTGGTGTGGCTGACTTCCGCCATCTCCATCGCAGTAACCTTCGGCGCAAGCTACCTGCTTCTGGGCAGCGACGTGAACCACCCCGACCTTTGGTGGGTGCTGTCGGTCATCATCTCGTGCGGCACCGCAGCCGGCGCACTGATTCCCGAATTCACCAAGATCTTCACCAGCACCAAGAGCAAGCACGTTGACGAGGTTGTCAAGTCCGCCAACCAGGGCGGGGCCTCGCTGGGCATCCTCTCGGGCTTCGTAGGCGGCAATTTCTCCGCCTTCTGGACCGGCTCGCTCATCATGGGCCTGATGTTCATAGCCTTCAAGCTTTCCGGCCACGTTAATGAACTCATGCCCGAGACGTTGCGGCAGTATGGCTTTGCCGGGCCAGTCTTCGCGTTCGGTCTGGTGGCCTTCGGCTTCCTGGGCATGGGCCCGGTAACCATCGCGGTTGACAGCTTCGGCCCGGTTACCGACAACGCCCAGAGCGTTTACGAGCTGTCGCAGATCGAAGCCCAGCCCAATATCAAGGAAGACATCAAGAGCAACTTTGGCTTCGAGCCAGACTTCGAGAACGCCAAGCACTTCCTGGAGTCAAATGACGGGGCCGGCAACACCTTCAAAGCCACCGCCAAGCCCGTGCTGATCGGCACGGCTGTAGTCGGCGCGACGACCATGATCTTCAGCATCATCCTGCTGCTGGCAAACACGCTCGGCGGCGGCATTGCCGAGGTCATAAGCAAGTTGAGCCTGGTTCAGCCTGAAGTAGCCTTCGGCCTGCTGATGGGCGGTGCGACGATCTACTGGTTCACCGGCGCCTCGACGCAGGCGGTGGTAACCGGCAGCTTCCGTGCGGTGGTGTACATCAAGGAACACATGAATCTCCAGAAGCGCACCGCCGACATGAACGACTCCAAGGAAGTCGTCAAGATCTGCACCCAGTACGCCCAGAAGGGCCTGGTCAACATCTTCATCGTCATTTTCTGCCTGGCTTTGGCCCTGGCGTTCTTCAATAGCTTCTTCTTCATCGGCTACCTGATCGCCATTGCGTTCTTTGGCCTGTTCCAGGCCATCTTCATGGCCAATGCCGGCGGCGCGTGGGACAATGCCAAGAAGATCGTCGAGGTCGACCTGCGTCAAAAAGGCACCGAGCTTCACGCCGCAACGGTCGTCGGCGACACGGTTGGCGATCCGTTCAAGGACACCTCAAGCGTGGCCATGAACCCTGTGATCAAGTTCACCACGCTCTTCGGCGTGTTGGCGACCCAGATCGCGGTGACGATGCAGAAGGCCGGCCAGACCGACCTGCGGACGGTCATCGGCGTGGTGCTGTTCGTGATCGCGTTGATCTTCGTCTACCGCAGCTTCTACGGCATGCGGATTCCGCAGGAAGAAGGCCTGAAGATGAAGAAGTAGTCTTCAGCCGGCTGCTTGTATTGTGTATGGTAAACCCCCAGGGGCCGGTCCGAAGTGGCCGGCCCCGTTGTTTAACAACAGGCTCCGGGCTTCCGGCCCCCGACCCCGGGAACGACGACAGCAACGACAACGTAAGGCTCTGGTTTCGCGGCGTCATCTATTGGCGTCAGCCGCCGCGCCGGAAGCCCGGAGCCTGAAGTCGGGAGCCGGTCGTTTTCTTCTGAAAGGTTTGGCACATGAAAATTCTCCTTGTCGGCAGTGGCGGGCGGGAGCACGCTCTTGCCTGGAAGATGTCACAATCCAAGCTTTGCGAGTACATGTACGCCGCGCCCGGCAATCCTGGCATTGCCCAATACGCCGAGTGCGTGGATATTAAAGATGACGACGTAGCAGCCCTGGTCGAATTCGCCAAGACTAAGAAGGTCGACTTCGTCGTGGTCGGGCCTGAAGACGTGCTGGCTATGGGTCTGGCCGACAAGGTGCGCGAGGCCGGCATCCTGTGCTTTGGCCCCTCCGCCGCCGGCGCACGCATCGAGGCAGACAAGGCCTACGCCAAGGAACTCATGCGCGGTGCAGCCGTGCCGACGGCTGAGGCCCGCATCTTCACCGACCTGGCCGCCGCCAAGGCATACGTTTTGTCGCGCGATCACGGCGTGGCCGTCAAGGCATCGGGCCTGGCCAAGGGCAAGGGCGTCGTCATTTGCCCCGAGCCCTACCAGGCGGTCCGCCCGCTTGAAGACATGATGCAGAAGAAGGTCTTCGGGCAGGCCGGCTCGACGGTGGTCATCGAGGAAATGCTCACCGGGCAGGAGGCGACGATACTGGCGCTCTGCGACGGCAAGACGATCTACACCACGGAGGCCCTGCAGGACCACAAGCCCATCGGCGACGGCGACACCGGCCCCAACACCGGCGGCATGGGCGCGTACAGCCCCGTGCCCTTTATCAACCAGGCCATGATGGAACGCATCGAGCGCGAAATCCTGGTGCCGATAGTTGACGCGATGCGGCGCGACTTCGGCAGGTATGAAGGCGTGCTCTATGCCGGGCTGATGTTCACGCCGGGCGGCCCGAAGGTCATCGAGTTCAACTGCCGCTTCGGCGACCCGGAGTGCCAGCCGCTGATGATGCGCCTGAAGAGCGACCTGGTCGAGGCGATGGTGGCCACGGCTGAGCACCGCCTGGACGAGATAACGATTGAATGGGACGACCGCCCCGCCGTCTGCGTGGTGATGAGTTCGGGCGGCTATCCCGGTGACTACAAAAAGGGCTTCGAGATCACCGGCATCGAAGAGGCTGAAAGCCTCGGCGACGTGAAGGTCTTCCACGCCGGCACAGCCGTCAAGGGCGGCAAGCTCGTCAACAGTGGCGGCCGAGTGCTTGGCGTGACGGCCTTGGGCGCAACCGTCGCGGACGCCCAGCGATTGGCCTATCAGGCCGTGGCCAAGATCAACTGGGAAGGCTGTTATTGCCGCCATGACATCTCCTCGAAGGCTATAAAGAGATAACGGCGGAACGGCAACGGCGTTAACTTGTGCTTCGTTAATTCGAGGCTGACGCTGGAACCGGATACCGGAAGACCGGAAGACCGGATACCGGGAAGTGCGGTGCGCGGCGGCGAGGTTTGGGTGCCGTGGCCGCGGAGTCTGCGGCCACGTAGACCTTAATGAGCACGAAGACGTGGCTGCAAACGCCGCGGCCAGGGCACCTGGCGAAGCGACGTTTACGGTCTTCCGGTCTTCCGGTATCCGATCTGCGGTATATTCAAAGGAGATCTTCAATGGCCAAGATTTTGGTTGCTTACTACTCGCGGACGAAGCATACACAGCACATGGCGGAAGCCATCGCGCAAGGCGCTCGGGCGGTGGCGGGGACGTCGGTTGAGGTGAAATCCATCGCCGGCCTGGCCGCCAAGGAATTGTTGGACTACGACGCGATCGTCCTTGGCTCGCCGACCTACTACGGCTCGATGGCGGCTGAGATCAAGAAGCTTCTGGATGACTCGGTGGCATTTCACGGCCGGCTTTCGGGCAAGGTGGGCGGCGCCTTCGCCAGCAGCGCCAACATCGGCGGCGGCAACGAGACGACGATTCTGGACATCCTCAACGCCCTGCTGATCCACGGCATGGTTATCCAGGGCTCGCACATGGGCGACCATTACGGCCCGGTCGCCATCGGCGACATCGACGACCGCTCCCGCAACAACTGCGTCAACTACGGGAAGATGATCGCGGCATTAGCGGTAAGGCTGCATTCGTGAATGGCCAGCGGCCGTGACTGCGCCTCGCCAGGGCAAAGCTTGGTGGATTGGTCAACTGGTTGACTGGTTGACTGGAGGCTGCCGCCAGATCGGATACTGAAATAGCCAAGGCAGACGGCATAACAAGCGGCATGCAGGAACGTTGTTGTTGCCGTTGCTGTTATTTCGTAATTCTGCGGTTTCTTGTTGGATATTCGATATTCGCTGCTGGGTCATGACAACGTGGCCGCAAACGCCGCGGCCACGGCACCCAAGCCCTGCTATTTGCCTGAAACAATCGCCATTGTGTCCTGGGCAATCATCAACTCTTCGTTGGTCGGCACAACCCAGATCGGCAGCGTGGAATTGGGCTTGGTGATCGCCCCGGCCTTGCCGCGGACTGTCTGCTCGATCTTCTGATCGTCGGCAATGCTGCCCAGGCGCGAGAGGTACTGGCAGAGCTTCTGCCGCACCGGAATTGAATTCTCGCCGATTCCGCCGGTCAGCACCACGGCATCGACCGACGGCAAGGCTGCGAAGTATGCCCCGATGTACTTTGCAACACGATAGACGAACATCTCCACCGCCAGGTGAGCCCGCTGGTTGCCGGCGTGGCTGGCTGCCAGAAGGTCTCGCATGTCATTGGATAGGCCACTGATGCCCAAGAGGCCCGACTTCTTGTTCAGGTCGTTGTCAACGCTCTGGCGCGTCAGGCCCTTCGAGATCATGTACAGCACCAGGGCTGGATCAACATCGCCGCTGCGAGTGCCCATGACCAGGCCCTCCAGCGGCGTCAGGCCCATCGAGTGATCGATGGCCTTGCCGCCAGCCACCGCTGTCATCGAACAGCCATTGCCCAGATGCGTGGTAATCAGGTTGACCTCTTCGACCTTTTTGCCCAGCAGCTCAGCCGCCTTCAGCGTAACGTAGCGATGGCTGGTGCCGTGGAAGCCGTACTTTCGCACGCCGTACTTGGTGTACCACTCCTCCGGCACAGCGTAGCGATACGCCTTTGGCGGCAGCGTGGTCAGGAAGGCTGTATCAAACACCGCCACCTGCGGCGTGTCTGGCATGGCATGGATGGCTGCCTCGATGCCGGCCAGGTTCGGTGGATTGTGCAGCGGCGCAAGCTCCACGTTGCGGCGGATGATGTCCAGCAGCGCGTCATCGATTCGCGACGAAGCCGTGATCTGCTCGCCGCCATGCACCACGCGATGGCCAACGCCATCGATCTCCCCGATGCTCTTGATGACGCCGATGGCCGGATCGACCAGCACGTCGAGGATAATCTTAAGCCCCGCCCCGTGGTCGCGCGCCGAGACCTGCCGCTCTGTGGTTGTCTCATCTGACTTGTGGACCAGCTTGGCCTGGTCGCTGCCGACCCGCTCCATGATTCCCTTGGCCAGGACGGAGTTGTCGGCCATGTTGAAGAGTTGATACTTGATCGAGCTGCTGCCGCAATTGACGACAAAGATCTTCATAATATTCCTTATGGGCAGGGCTGTTTACCGCTGGCCAGCAATACGCCGCCAAACGGTATGTTCAGCGGGGGAGACAAGTCCTACGTCAAGCGGCGCGATAAGTCAAGAGCTTTGGCGCTTGACAGTCATTGCCCGGCGGGTTATGCAAAGTCTCATAGCCTCATTTGCCAAGGAAACCAGAACAAGGAACTGGCCATGAAGATCAACCAATTGTCGCTGTTCCTGGAGAATAAGCCCGGCCGGCTGTCTTCACCCTGCCGGGCGCTGGCCGATGCCGGCATCAACATCCTGACGCTGAGCCTGGCCGACACGCAGCAATTCGGAATCCTGCGCCTGATTGTCCGCGATTGGGCCAAGGCGCAGGAAGTCCTCAAGAAGGCCGGCTGCGTCGTCAACGTCACAGAGGTGGTGGCCATCGAAGTAAACGATCGCCCGGGCGGCCTGGCCGAGGTCCTGGAAATCATCGAGAAGGCCAAGCTCAACATCGAATACATGTACGCCTTCACCTTCCGGCGCGAGGATCGGGCCGTCATCGTCTTCCGCTTCGACAACCCCGACCTGGCCATCAAGACGCTCACCGCCAAGGGCATCAACGTAATCGGCAGCGTCGAACTCTACAGCCGGGCGGAAAAGTAACAGCACAGCCGAGTGCGGCTGTGCCACACGCTTTCACAGATCGTTTCGCAGTGAAGAAAATCGCGGGAGTTCAGGAACCTGCTAATGGCAAGAAAAGCTTATTCTATCGGCCTGGATTATGGCACCAATTCCGTGCGGGCAATCGTCGTGGACATCTCCGACGGCCGAGAGGTCGGCACCGCGGTATAGAACTACTCGCATGGCCATCATGGCGTGATTCTCTCCTCGGACCCGAACCTGGCCAGGCAGCACCCAGCGGACTATATCAAGGGAGCCGAGGTAACAATCAAGAAGGCCCTGGCCGAGGCGGCGCGAAGCGTCAAGGGCTTCCGCCCCGCCGATGTGATCGGCATCGGCGTTGATACGACCGGCTCGACTCCCCTGCCGGTTGACGCCGACGGCAGGCCGCTAGCCCTTAGCAGGGCCTTTGCGGCCAATCCAGCCGCGATGGCCTGGCTGTGGAAGGATCACACTTCGGTTGCCGAGGCTGGTGAGATTACAGAGTTGGCCCGCAAGATTCGCCCGCAATACCTCGCCAAGTGCGGCGGCACGTACTCAAGCGAGTGGTTCTTCAGCAAGATACTCCATTGCCTTCGCACTGCGCCGGCCGTGTTCAGCGCAGCCGCCAGTTGGGTCGAGATCGCCGACTGGATTCCCGCAATGCTCACCGGCAATGAACATCCGCAGAGATTGAAGGCCGGCATCTGCGCCGCCGGCCACAAGGCGATGTTCAACGATTCCTGGGGCGGCTACCCGGACGAAGAATTCCTCGCCCGCCTTGACAAGCGACTGGGGCGTCTGCGGGCCGCCCTGCCGAAGCAGGCGTACAGCATCGACCAGAAGGCCGGCGGCCTGAGCGCCGCCTGGGCCAAGCGCACCGGCCTGGCCGAGGGCACGGCGGTGGCCGTCGGCGCCTTCGATGCGCACCTGGGGGCCGTCGGCGCGGGCATAGCCGCCGGCGTCCTGGTCAAGATCATCGGCACGAGCACATGCGACATCATGGCCGTGCCGGCTGGGCGAAAGCTCGCCGACGTTCCCGGCCTGTGCGGCATCGTGCCCGGCTCGGTCCTGCCGGGATACATCGGCCTGGAGGCCGGCCAGTCCGCCGTGGGCGACATCTTCAATTGGTTCGTCAATTACATCCAGCCATGCGGAAAGAAGCTCGGCTCGCATGAAGCCCTGACGGCAGAGGCTATGAAGCTCAAGCCCGGCTCGTCGGGGTTGCTGGCCCTGGACTGGAATAACGGCAACCGCACCATCCTGGTCGATCAGCGTCTGACGGGCCTGCTGATGGGCCAGACGCTCTATACTACCCCCGCCGAGATTTACCGCAGCCTGATCGAGGCCACCGCCTTCGGCGCGCTGACGATTATCAACCGCCTGGAGGAATATGGCGTGCCTGTGCGGCGAATCGTCAACTGCGGCGGCATCGCCGAGAAGAGCCCGCTGGTGATGCAGATATATGCTGACGTCACCGGCCGCGAGATGAGCGTCTCTCGCTCGGCCCAAACATGCGCGCTGGGGGCAGCCGTCGCCGGCAGCGTGGCCGCAGGCAAATCATCTGGCGGATACGCAGATGTTCCGTCAGCCCAGAAGGCGATGACGGCCCTTCGCCCGAAGGTGTACAAGCCCAATGCCAAGGCTCATGCCGTGTACAAGGAACTCTACGGCCTCTATCGCCAGATGCACGACGCCCTGGGCACCAAAGACGGCAACGGCAATCTGTATGGCGTCATGAAACGATTGCTCGACATCCGCGCCAAGGCGAGAGCATAGCAGGTGAAGTATTAAGCAAAGCACAGCTAAATGTGCAGCCTTGTTTGTGCCGATATTCTTCCGGGTGCTTGGTCTGAGACCCTCCACGTGTCGGCGCAGGACGTAGAGACCGTAAGCCAGAGGGCGGCATGGAAAAACAGCGAATCGTCATTCATTACACGGATGGCCGCGTGCTAAAGGGGCACACGGTTAATTTCAGTCCCTCTGCGCCGCACTTCCTTCTGACACCGTTGGATGGCGAGGCCGACAAGCCGCCCATCGTGGTCGAACTCGTCAATCTCAAGGCGATCTTCTTCGTCAAGGACTTCATCGGCCGCCGCAGCTACAACGAGAAGAAGGCGTTCTCAGCCGGCCTTCCTTACCAGGGCAAGAAGCTTCGATTGACCTTCCGCGACAGCGAGGTCATGTACGGTTCCTCGCCCAACTATGATGCCAAGGCACTTGGTTTCTTCTTCTTCCCCGCCGACCCCAACGCCAACACGATCCGCATGTTCGTCGTAAACTCCGCGCTTGGGCTGGTGCAGTTCATGTGATTACAAGCGGCGAGATGATTCGACTCCGGGTCTGTTCCTTGCGCCGGGGGATATTTCCGGCAGCGAGGCCAGGTCCATCTGGCGTGCAGCGCGAAGTTCATCCAGCCGGCCTACCGGCGTAGTTACGGGACATCTTGTCAATGCCTGCGGATCAGCCTTGGCTAGTTCGGCAATCTCAATCATTGCGACGATGAACTCGTCGATGGTCTCTTTTGATTCCGTTTCGGTTGGCTCGATCATCATGGCTTCCCGGACAATCATCGGGAAGTAGACCGTCGGCGGGTGGATGCCGCGATCTATCAGCGCTTTGGCGATGTCCATCGCGTGCACGCCACTGGCTGCCTGTCGCGAAGCTGAGAAGACGCACTCGTGTTTGCAGAGCAGATCGTATGGCAGATCAAAGTACGGCTTGAGCCTGGCCTGGATGTAGTTGGCATTGAGCACCGCGTTCTCGCTCGTCTCCAGCAGTCCATCCCTTCCGAGCATCAGCAGGTACGCGAAGGCCCGGACAATGACGGCGAAGTTGCCATAGAAGGGTGCAACATAGCCGATGGACTGCGGCCCTTCGTAATCGAGATAATATGTTCCGTCCCTTTGCTCGCGGACGATCGCAATCGGCAAAAATGGCACGAGCTTCTCCACTACACCAACAGGCCCAGCGCCAGGGCCGCCGCCGCCATGCGGTGTCGCAAACGTCTTGTGGAGATTCAGGTGGACGATGTCGAAGCCCATCTCGGCCGGGCGGCATCGCCCCAGCAGCGCGTTGATGTTCGCACCATCGTAATACATCAGGCCATCGACGCCATGAATGAGATCGCTGATCTGCTTGATCCTCGGATCAAACAGGCCCAGCGTGTTGGGATTGGTGATCATCAGGCCGGCCACCTTGTCATCGATGGCGGCGCGAAGCGAATCCATGTCCATCTCGCCCTGGGCATCGGATGCTATGGGCTTGACCTCATAGCCGGCAATCGCGGCGCTGGCTGGATTAGTACCGTGGGCGGAATCGGGGATCAGGATCGTCGTCTTGGCATTGCCGCGGGACTTGTGGTAGGCAGCCATGATCATTACGCCGGTCAATTCGCCATGTGCGCCGGCAAGCGGCTGCATGGTGAAGGCGGCCATGCCGCAGATTTCGCGGAGCATGAGGTCGAACCGGTAAAGGACTTCCAGGGCCCCCTGGACGAGTCGCTCGCCTGTGGGAAGCTGCGGCAGCAGCGGATGCAGTTGCGAGAACCCCGCATCTGCGGCAATTACCTCGCAGGCCTTCGGATTGTACTTCATCGTGCATGAACCCAGCGGGTAGAAACCGCTGTCAACGCCGAAGTTCCGCCGCGACAACTCCGTGAAATGCCGAACAACGTCCAGCTCCGAAAGCTCCGGCAACTCAGCCGGCCGATCGCGCAGCAGCGACGGCTTGATGTCGGCATGGATATTGACATCGTTGGCAGCCACCTGCAGGCCGCGCCGCCCAGGCACGCTCTTTTCATATATAAGCTTCACAGGCTCACCTCCAGCACGTGCGTCAGCAGGTCGATCTCTTCCTTAGTGCGCTTCTCCGTCACAGCCACCAGGAGCGAATTGGCCATGTCAGGGTAATACCTCACCAGCGGGAAGCCCGCAGCCAGGCCGCGTTCCAGAAGGCGGCGTATGACGCGATCGGAACTGCCGGGCAGTTCCAGCACAAACTCGTTAAAGTACCAGTTGCCCGGATATCGCAGTCTCACGCCGGGGATTTCCAGCAGGCGCATCTGGGCATAGAAGGCCTTGTCCGCGCAAACTTGCGCCAGTTCTGGCAGGCCTGCCTTGCCAAGGAGGCTTAAAAAGATCAGGCTCGTCAAGGCGCACAGGCCCTCGTTGGTGCAGATGTTGGATGTCGCCTTCTCGCGGCGGATGTGTTGCTCGCGGGCCTGAAGCGTCAGCACGAAGCCCTGCCGCCCAACCGCGTCCACGGTTCTGCCGGCGATCCGGCCGGGCATCTTGCGGACGAATTCCTTGCGCGTCGCCATGAAGCCCAGGTAAGGCCCGCCGAAGTTCAGGCCCAGGCCCAGGCTCTGGCCTTCGCCTGTGACAATATCTGCCCCCATTTCACCCGGCGTCTTGAGGAGCCCAAGCGAAATCGGATAGCACGACATAATCAGCAGCACCCCACGCTGATGGAGCGACTGCGCGATGTCGCCGAAGTCATCGATGCAGCCGAAGAAGTTCGGGTTCTGCAGGATGACGGCGGCCGTGGCATCGTTCGTCTGCTCGGCAATGGCCTCGCGATTGGACAGGCCGTTACGATTTGGCGTCTCAACAAGTTCGATCCCGAGATTTCGCGTATAGGAGCGGAGCATCGTGCGATAGATCGGGCTGACGCTGTCATCAATCACGATGCGTCTGCGCTGCGTAATGCGCAGGGCCATCATCGCCGCCTCGTACAGCGCCGTGCCCCCGTCGTACAACGAGGCATTGGAAACCTCCATCTCGGTCAGCCGGCAGATCATCGATTGATACTCATAGATCGCCTGAAGCACGCCCTGGCTGATCTCAGGCTGGTACGGCGTATAGGACGTGTAGAACTCGCTGCGAGACGCCAGGGCATTCACCGCCGCTGGCACAAAATGGTCATAAAACCCGCCGCCCAGAAAGCTCACCAGGTTTGCAGCATTTCGTCCCGCCAGACGCTCCACCTTCCTGCGGACTTCCTGCTCAGACAATCCGTCAGGCAAATCCAATGGCCGGCAGCGCAGCGCCGGCGGAATATCAGCAAACAATTCCTCGGCCGAGATTCCAATGGAATCAAGCATCTCCTGCCGCTGCCGAGATGTATTTGCAATGAAGGCCATGAACCAGGATTCCTTTGCGACAACAACGCACCGGTCGCCTGATAAATGATATCGCGTAATGCCTCAGTTACAGGGGGCAATTGTGGTGCAGGCGTCCCGCCTGCAGTCTTGCCAATGCCACGGATGTGCAGGCGAGACGCCCGCACCACAAAACAGCAACGACCTTCCATGTTTGCCCCCTGTAACTGGGGCATTACGATATCGCCGGCGTAATGCTGGCGGCGCATCCATTCAGCTATTAACATGCAGAGCTAATCAATAGAGGAATCTGACATGAGTCGCGGCGCATTCGTCCATGCGGTGGCAAATCGGCATGCAGCCAGGCAAGGCAAGGCTGAGGCCCCCTCTGCCTTGCCCGTCATCGGCTCAGCCACTTCAATCGTCTGCCGCGACTTGATGCAGCAGACCGGCAGCTTCTTTCCTAAAGCTCACGTTGACGCCGATGCGATGACAACCTTGGCCATCGCCGGCCATGAAATGCTGGGATTCGACAATGTCATGCCGCTCTTCAGCGTCTGCCACGAGGTGGCTGCCCTTGGCTGCAATGTGAACTGGGGCGACGCCCACTCCATGCCCGAAAGCGGCAAGCCCATCTGGTCCGGCCTGAGTGACATCCGCATTCCGGACAACTTCCTCAGCCATCCAGCCTGCGCCACGCCGCTACGATCCATCGCCATGCTCAAGAAGCGCCTTGGCGATTCTGCAGCCGTCTGCGGCAAGGTCTTCGGCTGTTGGACGCTCTCGTATCACCTCTTTGGTGTCGAGAATTTCCTGATGAGCACCATAGATGATCCGGACGCCACGCGCGTCATCCTCGAAAAACTTCTGCCGGTGACAATCGCGTTCGCGCGAGCACAAGTGGAGGCCGGGGCCGACTGCATCGTCCTGGCCGACCACGCCACGCGCGACTTGTGCAGCCCGCAAGCCTACCAGGAATTCCTGGCTCCCTTGCATAAGCGCCTGGCCTGCGAAATCCCGGCCCCAATCATCCTGCATATCTGTGGAAACACGAGCGACCGCATCGCCATGATCGCAAGGACAGGCCTGGCCTGCTTCCACTGGGACACAAAGTCAGGCCATCCCGCCGCTATCCGTAAGATGGCAGGCGAGAACCTCGCCCTCATGGGTGGCATCAGCAATCTTACGCTGCTAAGCGGTACACCCGGGGAAGTCGCCGAGATGGCCAGCCAGGCGGCTCGCAGCGGCATTGACGTGATTGGACCGGAATGCGCAATCCCCCTGGCAACGCCGCTGCGCAACCTTCAGGCGATTGCTCAAGTGCGACGTTGAGCGATTTCCAAGCCCGCACAATCTGGTATACTTCATCGCCATGAGCATATTCTCAAGATCTTCGCGCAAGCCGCAGTGGTATGTCGCCGGGCTTGCGTTTGAGTGCACCCAGTGCGGCCGATGCTGCAGCGGGCCTGAAGAAGGCTACATCTGGCTCAGCGATGACGAAATCACTCGGATCTCGCTCTTCCTGGGGATCACGGCTGAGCAGTTCCGCAGGACCTGCGCACGCAGGGTCGGCGGGCGCTACACCATCATCGAGCAGAAGCCCAGCAACGATTGCTGGTTCCTGAAGCGCGACGCCGACGGCGCCAAGCGTTGCAGCATCTACAGCCTGCGTCCCAGCCAGTGCCGCACCTGGCCCTTCTGGCCGGGCAATATTGCCGACTCCGATAGCTGGGCATACGCAGCCGAGCGATGCCCGGGCGTCAATCGTGGGAAGATGTTTACTCCGGAGGAAGTCGAATCTCGTGCCAAGGCTACAGGCAAGTAATGCTCCGCCACACAATGACGAGCTGTTACGGATCGTCCTGGCTTGCCAGGCTGATGCCGGCTTCTGCGATGAAATCCAGGCAATCTATGGCCAGGTAGATGGTGAACTGGCCACGCTGGGCGTGACCTGCATGGGCGGAGGCGCATGCTGCAAGTTTGATCTCGCCGGGCACAGGCTCTATGTCTCAGCCGGCGAACTGGCAGTGCTGACCAAGAGCGCCCTTCCCGATATTTCCCGCTGCCACAACCTGCGCTGCCCTTACCAAGTCGGGCCACGCTGCTACGCTCGCCAGAATCGGCCGTTGGGCTGCCGTACATACTTTTGCCGGGCCGGGACTAATTCCCTTCCGCAGGAACTTTACGAGCGATTCCACCAGCAAATAAAGAACGCCCACCAGCGGCATCGCCTCGCGTATCGCTACGTCGAACTGACGCAAGCATTGCGGTCATGCTTTGCCTGACTTCAGACGCCTGAGATCTCGCGCTACGGCACAAACGAATGAGAGCGGCGTCACCCGGCTTCGCTAAAGCTACGCCGCGGCAGGCGGCCGCCGCACTCCAAGGCTCTTTTTGCCTGTCATTTTGCGCAATGATTGCGTACCATTTCTTCGTATGCCGGCGGCTGATCTCATGGCCGCCTCCGAAGGAACTCCGATGGCTCAACGGATTGGTCAATCCATCATTGTGGGCTGGATGCTGGTGCTCTGCGCGGGCCTGGTTGCATCGAGCATGGCATCTGCATCGCAGCAGGCCGGTGCTGCCGCGCGTCCTGCAACCCAATCGACCACACCACCACCTGCAACTTCCACTACGGCAACCGCCCCGGCAACAGCCTCCCAGCCTGCCACTGTGCCATCGACCTCAACCGCTCCAGCTACCGCGCCGGCTGCAACTGTGTTGACAGCCGCCGAGATCGAGGCCGAAATTCAGCGCCTCGAGCAGGACAAGTCGTTGGCGAAGGAAGTTGCCGACAAGGCCATCGACCTGAACCGTCAGGCCCTTGCTGAACTGAAGAAGGCCGACGAAGAAGTCGCCAGCGCTGAGCGATTTGAGCGAGAACGAACTGAAGCGCCCGCGCGACTGACCGCCATTCGGGCACAACTGGCTCAAACCGCGCCAGCCGAAAGCACAACCGAACAGGCTGCGCCGCAGCAGCTCAGTGCCGCGCAGATCGACGCAATGCTTCAGGCAGAGCGACAGGCCATGGGCAAGGCGCGGGCGGAACTGGATGATGCGCTGGCCAAGCCGCAGACCATCGCGGAACGAAGGACAGAACTTGCACGCCTGATCGATGATCTGCGAAATCAAAGGCGGAACATCGACGAGCAATTGGCGCAGATTGCGGCCGGCGGCAGCGTGGACGACGTGGCCGCTGCCCAGCGCAACTTGCTGCGGGCTCAGAGGCAGACTATCCAGAAGCGACTATCAGCCTCTCGGGCCGAGATCGCCCGCGACGAGGCCATCGGCGAGCTTAGCTCTGCCCGGGGAGAGCTTGCGACGCAGAACGTCGAGAAGGTATTGGAGCAAAGTAAGGATTCACTTGAATGCCTGCGCCGGCTGCTGGTGTTGCACACCCGGTTGATCCGGGAAAGCGAAGGCGCGCCGCGCATCATCTTTTCCGAGGAGATCTTCAGCGGCAATCGTGAGCGAAAGGCCGCCGTCTATGAGATCATTCGAGGCTACCTGAAGCGCGTGGCCGAAATCGTCGAGCGCGGCCAGAAAGACGGTCAGATTCGCGGCGATCTCGATTCGTCGACTGTTGCAATGATGTTTCTGGGTCTCATACAACCGGCGGCTATTCTCTGGCGGTTGAGTGACGGCGGCATCGATGTGACCAAGCATGCGGAACGTGCGTGGCTGATCCTCGCCGATGCTATCCGGGTGCAAGCCAA
>CAYQJH010000070.1:0-17507 GCA_964417755.1 uncultured Planctomycetaceae bacterium | reverse complement strand
GAAGCAATCTTTATCTTGTTTGCTCCGTGCTGCTTTTCTACGATAGACCCAGCACTTGGAGACACCATGACAAAGCGTTGCATGATGATCATTGCTGGAACACTCGCCCTGACCGTCTGGAGCGGCCGCGCAATGACTGCGTCCGCTCAGGAGGCGGCTCTGTCCAACGATGATGGCCTGGCGGCCGCCCGCAAGTATGTCGCTGAGCACGGCGACCGCTATCTGGACCACAACCGCCTGCGGCGCGGCATGAAGGGCTACGGCAAGACGGTGCTGGCTGGCACGGAGATAGTCAGGTTCGACATCGAGATCGTCTCGGTGATGACGCGGTTCGGCCCGCACCAGGATGCCATCCTGGCCAGGCTTTCGGGCCTTGGGCTGGAGAAGTCCGGCGTGGCAGCCGGCATGAGCGGCTCGCCTTGTTACGTGGTCGATCCCGACGACGGCAAGGAGAAGATGATCGGCGCAGTTGCCTTCGGCTGGAGCTTCCCCAAGGAGCCGCTGTGCGGCATCCAGCCCATAACACAGATGCTGGCTGTATCAGGCGCGATAGGCTCTCCCCCCGGCGGCGCCACCCAGCCTTCGACCATGTCGGGCAGCAGCACTGCCGCCTCCGCCATTGGCTCTTCAGGCTCATCCGCCCATGCGTCGAAGGAATTCCTGCGGATGGCGTTTGACACCGATAGCAAGGACCTGTTGAGCCTGATAGCCGCCCAAGCAGGCAAGAACTCTCGGCCGGCCATGGCGCGTGCCGCCAAGCCGACCCTGGTTCCACTGGCCAGCCCGCTGATGATTTCCGCCGCGCACGTAGAAGGACTGGCCGGCTTGCTGAAGGACATGAACATGGTCGCTGTCCAGGCAGGCGGGGCCAATGCGATCGAGGCTGAGGCGGCCAAGGCCAACTTCGAGCCCGGCGGTTCCATCGCCGTTCCGCTGGTCTGCGGCGACGTCGATGTCTCAGCCATCGGCACCGTAACCGACGTTATCGGCGACCGCGTGCTTGCCTTCGGCCATGCCTTCCAGGGCGAGGGCGGCGTCGAGTTCCCCATAGCCCCAGCCTACATTCACACGCTCGTATCAACGATGAACGAGAGCTTCAAGTTGGGCTCAGCCTTGCCGCCAACCGGCACGCTGATCAGCGACGAGCAGGTGGGCATCGTCGGTATCACCGGCAAGAAAGCCCCCATGCTGCCGGTGAAGATCAGCGTCTTCTGGAAGGACGAGAATCGCCGGCAGACGTACCATTACGAAATAGTTCGGCATAATCTGCTGACGCCGCTGGCCCTGATATTCGCAATCGATAATGCCCAGAACGGCTGGAAGGCTGCGCCGGAATATCGAACCGTATCTTATAAAGGCCGGATCGAGTTTGACGGTGTCGGAACGCTTTCGCTGGACAACATCTGCACCGGTGATGGCGTCATCGAGGCCACGATCCAGGCGGCTCGTCCCATCCTGGCCCTGGCGCGAAACCCGTTTGGCGCGCCGGTGATGGCCAGGTCGATTGATCTGGATTTTATCATCGAATCGGGCGACACCTCTGCGGAGATCCTTTCGATCAATCTTGACGGAAGTGTATACAAGCCTGGAGATGTTGTTACCGGGAGCATAACGGTCCGCCCGTTCCGCCATGCGGACAAAACAATGCCGATTCGCTTTGAACTGCCCGATGGTCTGGCCGAGGGCAAATACAAGTTGAATGCCTGCGACGCCATGATGGGCCTTCGCGAGATGCGGACGATGATGCCGCACCGCTTCGACCCCAAGAACGTGCAGGAACTCTTCCAGGCCTTGCAGGTTCTCGCCAGGCCGCGCGCAAGCCAACTGTACCTGTGCCTGCCGATGACCGGCGGCGGGCTGGCCATCCGCCAGGACGAGCTGCCCGAACTGCCCCGAAGCAAGGCGGCGATCCTCGACGAGGCGAAGCTTCTGGACGCGGTGAACTACAAGGAACTGATCCAGACGCTGACGCCGACATCCTACGTTTTGTCCGGCCACGCGATATCGAACTTTGCTGTGCAAGTGCGGCCAAACGAAACGCTCCTTCGCCCGTGATTTGAAGAATTCGAAGCAAACCCCATAGGATCCAAGCATGAATGGAATTGCCCGTAGCGTTATTGCCATCCTCTCGATAGTGGTTATTTCTCTGCCCGCCCATGACTGCTGGGCTGTGCAGCCGGCATCGTGGAACCACGCCAGCGAAGCCGACTTCGCCCGCGGCGAGTGCAAGGGCGTAGCCATTACGTCGCGCGGCGAATTGATGCTCTCTCGCCGTGTGCAACTGCTGATGCAATCGCAATCGGCCCCGTCGGTGGTCTCTTGCCTGGCCTTGGGAGACGGGGCGATCTACGCGGGCAGCGGCAGCAGCAACGCGGTCTATCGCCTGGAGGGCAGCGAGAGCACGAAATTTGCCGAGGTCCCTGGCGCGGTGGTCACATCCCTCTTATGGACCGACGGCAAGCTGCTGGCCGGCACAGGCGGCGGCGATAAAGCCGGCATCTACAGCATCGATGCCAACGGCAAGACGACGCTGCTTTGGAGTGATAAGGACGTCAAGTACGTGTGGGCGATGCTCAGCGGCCGAGGCGGCGTCATCTATGCCGCAACCGGGCCCAAGGCCGGCCTGTATGCCATTGCCAATGGCAAAGGCGAACTTGTCTATCAACTCGATCCCAAGCTGGCCAAGAACCTTCTTTGCCTGGCAGGCTCGAAGGATGGCGGCCTGTATGTCGGTACGGATGTCAGCGGGCTGGTGGTCGAGGTGAACCTCGAGAATAAGACGGCCCACGTCCTGCTGGATGCCGCGGAGAAGGAAGTGACCGCCCTGGTGGTGGCCGACAGCGGCGACATCTACGCTGCTACCGCCGAGGCTGGGCGAACGCTGACGAATGAAGCGGCTCGTAGCGGTCTGCAGGGCACTGACAAGAGTGACAAAGCCATTATTTCCACGAGCCATTCTGTAAACCCCGCGACGATGACTGTTCCGGCGGAAGCAAACGATTTATCCGCCGGCGAGGAAGAGGGCGGCGATGGAAGCGATTCGCCTGATGGGGGCGATGATGACGAGCAGGAGCCAAGCGGCGACGCCGCAAGCCATGCAGCCAAGATCATTACGATGATGTCCAGCCAGGCACAGGATTCAGGCCGGGTTGCTTCCAGCGCTGGCGGCGGCAACTGCGTTTACCGTATTCACAAGGACGGGCTGGTCAGCAGCCTGGTGCGCCGGCCGCTCATGGTGCTGGCGATGATCCAGCGGGGCAACCAGCTCATGCTGGGTGCAGGCAATGGTGCGGTTTATGAAGCTTCTATGGACGGCGAGGATATTGTCCAGCTGGTCAAGACGGAGGCTGGCAAGGTGACTGCACTCTGTGCGGATAAGGAAGGGCAGGTCATTTTTGCCACAGCCAACAAGGGCGGTGTGGCAGCCATCGGCAGCGGGATAGAGGCTGAGGGCACATTCACGTCCAGGACCCTCGACGCCAGGCAGATCGCCAAGTGGGGCACACTGCAGTTGTCCAGCCGACTGCCTGCCGGCACGTCCGTCATGGTCTCCACCAGGAGCGGCAACGTCGGCGAGCCGAGCGACAAGACCTGGGGTAATTGGTCCAAGGAGTTGCCGGCAGAAGACGACTACCTGACGATCGCCAGCCCCGCGGGGCGCTTCCTCCAGTATCGCCTGCGGCTACTAGCCAAGGACCAGGCCGGGCCATGCGTCAAGGGCGTCAACACGATCTACCAGGTGGGCAACCTTGCCCCGCAGGTGCAGGCGGTGACGGTGGCGGCTGAGACTGCCGATCCGTCTCATGGCGGCATGAGCATTCGCTCGCGCAGCAGTGCGGTCGTGCCGGGGGCTGCGGGCGAGGCTGAGGAAAAGGCCAAGTTCATGCGCCGCGTGACCATCAAGGCCAGCGACCCAAACAATGATCAGATTGTCTACAGCATTTATTTCCGCGAAGTGGGAACGGAGAATTGGATCAGGATTGCCGAGAAGCTGAGCGAGCCGCAGTATCAGTGGGACACCCGCAGCGTGGCTGACGGGCAATATGAACTTCGCGTCGAAGCGAGCGACAGGTTGTCCAACCCTCCTGATGCGGCCCTGGAGCACAATCGAACTTCGCAGGTGGTTTGGGTGGACAATACGCCGGCAACCATCAAGGACCTGCTGGTAAAGCCTGAAGGCACGAAGGTCATCATCTCCGGTTCCGCGGTTGACGCAACGCGCATCGCAGCCATCCGTTACAGCGTGGACAGCCAGCAGGAGTGGACCGCGGTGCTGCCGGTTGACGGCATCTGCGATAGTAATAAGGAAGACTTCAGCTTCCAGGCCAACGACCTCAAGGCCGGCCCGCATCGCATTGCAGTCAGGGTGGAAGATATTTACGGAAACGTGGCCTACGGCTCGGCCAACGTGACAATGAACTAATCCCTGGTGGCGTGCCGCGACCTGGGCAAAGGAATGAACATGAACCAGACTTGCAGTGAACTGCACCAATCAATAGCGGGCCTGCCCATCATCGATACGCATGAACATCTGCCTGCGCGCGAATTGGCCCGGCCGATGGGTAACGACGTCCTGACAGAATACCTTAGCCACTATTTCAGTTGCGACCTTGTGTCGGCAGGCTTGCAGTTGGATCAATTAGCCATTGCTCGGGATTCCTCCAAGCCATTGATGCAGCGATGGAAGATGATCGAGGCATTTTGGCAGGCTGCAAGGAACACCGGCTATGGCCGATCCTTGGACATCGCCGCCCGCGATCTTTATGGCTTGGCGCAGGTTGACGGCTCGACCATCGAGGCTTTGAATGACGCGTTCGCCAAGGCCCGCGCCGGCGGCAAGACATACCAGACCGTGCTGAAAGACAAGTCGAACATACGCCTGAGCCTCGTCGATAGCGATTTGAATTGCGACCGCGCCTTCTTCCGCTCGGTCGTTCGACTGGATGATTTCATCAGCGTCTCCAATCGCAGCGAACTGGAGCAATTGGCACGGCGAGCCGGCGTCTCGACCATGCACAGCCTGGGGGACCTGGAAGAAGCGTGCGAGAAAACGCTGAACGATGCCTTGGCGGCAGGGGCCGTGTGCCTCAAGAGCGCTCTGGCCTACCAGCGTTCCTTGCGATATGAAAAGGTGTCCGCCTCTGACGCACAGAGAGAGTTCAACGCGTTATTCGATCAGCGAAACATAAGCCCAACGTGGTACAACCAACGAGGCCAAACCGATAAGCTTCAGGATTACATGATGCACCACCTCTGCTGCCTGGCGGATCGTCGCGGCCTGACATTTGAGATCCACACCGGCATCCAGGAAGGCAATGGCAACTACATTTGTCACAGCGATCCTGCTCTTCTGAGCAACCTGTTCATCGAGTATCCCAATATCAAGTTCGATGTTTTCCACATCAGCTACCCGTACCAGCAGGTCTTGACGGCGCTGGCCAAGAATTTCCGGAACGTTTTCATCGATTTTGCGTGGGCTCACATCGTCTCACCGACGGCGGCCGTTTATGCACTGGTGGAGTATCTCGATGCTGTGCCCGCCAACAAGATCAGCGGCTTCGGCGGAGATTATGCATTCGTGGATGGCGTCTATGGCCATCAGGTCTTGGCGCGGCGGAATATCGCAACTGCCCTGGCAATCAAGGTCGATCAAGGCGACATGACTATGGCCCGGGCCAACCAAGTTGCACGGATGATTCTGCACGACAACCCCATCGCGATCTTCGGCTTGCAGAACGTGCTTGGGAGCTAGCACTACAGCGCATCTTCGTGTCGCGGGCGTCTCGCCCGCGCGTACCGAGGGCATCTTGCCCTCGTTTTGAGTCATATCTTCGCGGCCGGGACGGCCGCGGCACGCGCGGGCAGGATGCCCGCTACACACGACGTCGGCCAACACGCTGTAGTGCCAGCTACTGCTTTGGCTTCTTCAGGTGCAGGGCCTCTGCCGATTCCTCGATGCCAGAGGCGACATCTTCCGCGGACAATCCCTCGCGGTATCGCAGGATCAGCCCGCGCCGCTGCGGGCTGACGTAGAGATAATGACTCACCAAGGCAATGGGCCACTTGCTTGCGGCTGAAAAATCAGGCGCTTTGGATAATTCCTTTGCCTTGGCGAGAATGTCGGCCAGTTGCGGCAGATGCGGATAATCGATATTGCCCAGCGCCGAGATGGCGCCGCCCGCGGCAAGAAATGCCTTCATCTGACGGCTGGACGGGCCTTGCTGGATGATGAGGAACTTGAAGTCCACAAGCGGCGCTACGTGCTGGTACTCTTCCTTGTCGAATTCCCGAAGGCGTTCCAGTTGGGCCTTCAGAGCTGAAGCCTTCTCGAATTGCAGTTGCACGGCTGCCTGTTTCATGGACTGCTGAATATCATCTCGTATGGCCTGGCGACGCCCAGCGGCGAAGCTTGCAGCCTCCGCCACTGCCAGGCGGTATGCATCCATGCTGATCGTGCCGTCGCACGGGCTGAGGCATCGGCCCATTTGCCCGTAGGAGCATCGGGAGGCATTGGGCGACTGGCGAAGGCATCGCACGTCGCGGCAGAGGCGGAAGGCATCCACGATTGCGCTGATGAACCGTTCCGCCGACCGGCCGTTCTCGAACGGGCCGATGCACTGGCCGGATGGCTGGCCGATGTCATTGGTGCGACTAAGGTGTGGGAATCGCTCCAGCGGGTCGACGTGCACGAACCATGCCGGCCGCCACGAAAGCAATCCAGGGTATTCCGCTGGCCAGATTGCGCTGGCAAGTTGCAGGTAATGCAGGTCGGTCTCGAAGTAGCTGCTCGAGAGCCGCCAGAGGATGCGATGCGTAATAGCACGAAGATCGGGCGCTTTGCCCAGATGCTCTGCCGGCGGCTCAGCCAGGCGGGTCTTGATCCGCCCGCGAATGTCAGCCGCCGACAGCAAGATGATGGGGCGGCCATCCTCGCCGGCCAGCAGGAGCACGCCTCGCTTGGCCGGCACGTTGCGGAGCTGCTCGTCGGACAGCGGCGGCACGACCTCCATGTGGACATCAAACATCATCGCGGATTGCCCTTCGACAGGCTCAGGGTCGCCAGCGAAGTCGAGGGACGGAATTCGGATCGCTTCTTCCATGTCCGCTCCAGGCTGCGTTGTTCTTTGGCGCGACAGTCTTGCGAAAAGAGAATCCGCAATCTGAATTCCACAATCCGCAATCGCTACAGCCACATGCCGGTGATGAGTCCCTCGTAGACCATCTGGCCGTCGACGAAGCCTTGCGTAGCGCCGACGCAGCGGCGCGGGCGGTCTTCGACCATCTTTCCGAGCATCACGATCTTCTGTCCGGGCACAACGCTGCCGCGGAATTTTACGTCGGTCACGCCGCCAAAGCCCAGGAAGCCTTTACCCGGTTGTCGGCTCATGACGTAGTAGCTGACCAGTTGAGCAGCCGTCTCGATCATGAGGACGCCCGGAAAGATCGGCCTTCCGGGAATGTGCCCGCGCACCCAGAATTCATCCTGCGAGCCCTGGCGAAAACCGGCGATAAGCCCAGCCTGGTGATCGATCATGTAGATGCCATGCAGAAGCTGAAACTCATAGCGGTGCGGATTGACGTTGTAGATCGCGTCGCGATCGGCGATGACCTTGCTGGTATTAATGCTGGATAAGTCGAAGAGAGGTTGCGGGGGCATTACACAAAATCCTGTCAAAATACCTCGATGGCTTGGCTAACGGCAGCAATGCACAGGCCCTGCGCCAGCCGCCGAACGAAGCAACCACAGTATCAGCCTTGGCATGACCGGTCAAGCGTGCGTTTGTAGAACCGGTTGGCGAAGTAGGATTCCCCGATCATCATCGCCAGCAGCGCCAGCAGTATTGGCACAACCAGGTCCAGCGGCTGGTTGACTATCTGCTCTTGCCGCGAGATGTCCTGCAGGCTCCTGGCGATGACTGCCTGGCCGTCATGGAACAACTCCAGGACTTTGTTCTGGCTGACCGCAGTAAGATTCAGCTCTTGCGTGTCAACATTGACGCTGTAGCCGATGTCCTGCCGCCGGCCATCATCCACGAAGCTGATCCTCCAATGCCCTACGCGATCAGCCGTGAGCGACACCTGGCCGCTGCGGTAGTCAGGGACAAGGGGTTCCTCGGCGGCTGCCTGAGGGCGCAGCACCGTCGTGACAGGATTCAGGATGGCCTTGGGCAGCGGGACGTTCACGCCCTGGCCGTAGGTGTACATCGTCGCCAAACCGCCTTGTCTGGCAAGCAGGCGCAATGTCCGCTGCGTGAGCACCACGAACTGCGGCATCATCGAGGCATCCAAACTCTCAGCATCGCAGCAGAAGTTCCAGAAGATCACGCTGCCCTGGCCAATCGGCCGAGACAAGATTGCCGGCACGTTGTCCTGGAATTTCAGGATCGTCTGCGCTTCGGGAGACGTAGCCGCCACGATGAATCGGCGGCGGCAGGCGACGTCCGTCAATGGAGGATTATCGTCGCCAAGAAAAGGCTCGAGCATTTCCTGCCCAGGAGAGGGGCCTTGCCAATTGACCGCGCTGGACAATTCCTCCATCGACTTTATCGTCAAGGGCATGATCTTCTGCGCGGGCGCGGCGTTGTAGGCTTGCGGCGAAAGATTCGCACCCGGGATGATCCACACGTGCCCGCCGGACCGGGCAAAATCTTCCAGTGCCTGCCATTGTGCGTCGGAAAGGCTCGAAACGTTGGTAAGCATCGCGATCCGCGCGCCGGCCAACTTGTCCTTCGTGAAGCTGCCCGCCGTCATCACTTCGGCGCTGATCCAGCTCTTGTTTTCCTTCATCGGTGGGTTGGCTGCGCTGCTGGCCCGGCGGAATGTCGCGTCCGTAATTCGGTCGCAGAGGATCAGCATCCGCACCTGCGGCCCTACGTTCAGAGAGAAGTACTTGACGTTATCCACCTCGAGCGGGTCCCCAGCCTGCACGAGGACCCGGCCATTGGCAAAGCCTTCCCGCTGCGGCTGAACAAGTGTGGTGATATAGGCCGACGAGCCCGCGGTAAGCTGCACCGTCTGCTGGTCGACGACCTGGCCGTCAAGCTCCGTCTGCACGTTGAACTGTCCGCCGACATTCGAGGAGGTCAGGAACGTTTCGATCTGGGTCGTTGCGCCGACGGAGATGCTCTGGCTGCTGATCTTCAAGTCACCCAGGCACACGTTTGTTTCCTGGGCCTGGCCGACATCAAGAATCGTGAATGGGATGTCATCGGGCGGCTTGGCGGACATCGCGTCGCGCCAGGCGGGCGATGTCATGTCGGTCAGAATGTACACATGGGGGCTATTCTCGGCCCGGCCTGCCAGCAGCGCCAGCGCCCGCGATATCGATTCCGCCAGCGATCTGCCCGAGGCAGTATTGGGCATGTCGGCAACCTGCTTGGCGGCAAGCTTGCGATCCGACAGGAGATTGGCGGCGCCCATCGGGTTATCACTGCTGAGGACAGCAACCTGCGAGCCTTCCGGCAGCGAGTTGATTATACTGTCGGCCATCTGCTTTGCCTGGCTCAGGAGCGTCTGGCCGTTATGTCGATACCCCATCGACGCGGAATTGTCCACGATTATGACGGCCGACACGGGCGAGGATTGGGCCCGGACGGCCTTCCAACGCGGCAATTGTCCGCGGGCAATCAGCAGGGCCAGCAGCACAAGCACGGCCATTCGCATGGCAAGCAGAATCAGGTGCTTGAGTTTGAGCTTGCTTATGTTGGCCTGGTGGGTCTTGCGGACGAATTGCAGAGCGGGGAAGATGATTTTGCGGGGCTTGGTCCGCAGGATCAGGTGAATGATGACAGGGGCCGCCGCTGCGCAAGCGGCCCAAAGCACGGCCGGAAAAAGAAAAGTCACAGCCAGCATCTTTCGGCCACCATCTACAACTGCGATGCTCTTTGGGCGATCTGTACGTAATGGATCCGGGTCTCGTACAGGGCTGCATCGAGGGTCTTCTTCTCGTCCTCAGTAAGATTGTTCCTGGTCTTGTCTTCCAGCACGGCCAGCAGGTCGATGTAGTGCTTTGCCAGGTCCAGGTCGATGAACCGCTTTCCGCTCTTGGGGTCCTCGATGCCGCCCAGGGCAAAGATGATGTTTGTCACCAGGGCATTTACCAGGGCTGCGAAGTCGGCTGGCGGAATTTCCTGCCGGCCTGCGCTGCCGGGAGCTGCGGGGCCTTTCTCGGCCTGCTCGGCAAGCTTCTCTTTTTCCGCGCGGGCCTGGGCCTTCCAGTCGTCGTCAATGATGATCTTCTTTTCGTCCTTATTCTCAGCCATTGTGGAGTTCCTCTATTCTCATTATCCCAAAAAGCATCTCGGCAGACGTACAGAACAATGCCTTTGTGGTCAAAGGCACTGCCGCCCACGCCAGGTTACGACACTGGCGAACCTGGCGGCACTTCCCGCTGCGGCATGAGCACGACGACGCTGCGGGCGTCGCCTTCGCCGCTGCTTGCCGCCAGCAACATGCCCTGCGATTCCAGTCCGCGCATCTTCCGAGGCGCGAGGTTGGCGACGACGATTATCTCCTGGCCAATCATTGCTTCAGGCGTGTAATGCCCGCGAATGCCGGCGATGATCTGCCGCTGCTGGCTGCCGAGATCGACCTTCAAAACGATGAGCTTGTCCGCATTAGGGTGCGGCGCTGCCTCAAGCACCTTGCCCACGCGGAGGTCAAGCTTGGCGAAATCATCATACGTGATGAGGGGCTTGGCTTGCTCGGCTGGAGTTGCCGCCGGAGACGCGCTGGCCGGTGTGGAAGGATTAACCGCAGGCGCAGGCTCGCTGCCAGCGCCGCTTGAGGGTGAGCCTGGTAATTCAGTCATTTCGCAAAGCCTTTCAATCAAATGCCAGCCCCGTGGGTCGAGCCCCGCCCGCAGTGCCGAAGTTCGTTTGGCGGGAAGCTTCTTCCCCGACAGAGCGCTTGTATTACCGGAGAGGGTGGGATTCGCTTCGCGGCGCCTCCGGCGTCGAATCCACGGTGGGCTCGCTTTCGCTCGCACCGTGGATTCGAATCCCACGCGGCAGTGCCCAAACTTCTTTCAACAGGGACATCCTTTCAGCCAAGTAGCACTATGCTTAACGGAGAGGGTGGGATTCGAACCCACGGTACCCGAAGGCACACTGGTTTTCGAGACCAGCCCATTCAGCCGCTCTGGCACCTCTCCACGAATAGCGCCAGTATATTCACTGGCGGAGAATCCACAAGGTCGATGCTGTAGTGGACGCGAAATTCTTCGGCACTGCCTTGCCGGTTTCCTGTTGATTCAACAGAATTATGTCTCGGCATACGTTGAACCAACTGGAAGCACCCGCCGGAAGGCGGGGGGGCTGTTTCGGCAGGGGCCTTCCTGTCAGGGGCTGCCGCTGTGCCTGCTCGCTGGCCAATGTTGGCCAATAAAATCAGGCCAACAAGAACGGTTCCGGGGCAGAAATGGGCGTTTTATTGGCCTTTTTCCATGCTGAGAAAAGAAATATCGCGATTTCCTAGGAATTTTTATACATTTTAGCTTGACCGCCTCCGGCCAGGCGTGGAACATTACCTTTGAGTCATACGGATCGCGTGATCCGGATCGCACGTCGCGGCTTAATGAAGGATTCTCAGGTCGAGCGTGCGAGCGTGTCGGTGAGAAAAAGGTCCAGTTAAGAAGGAGCGACGAAGATGGCCAAGGCACTGACGAAGTCTGCGATGATGGCGAAGTTGGCGGACACCACCGGTTTGAAGAAGAAGGACGTGGTGGCCGTGGTTGACGCCCTGGTGGCGCTGGCCTACAAAGAGGCCAAGAACGCCTTCACGATTCCCGGCCTGGGCAAGCTGGTGCTGGTGAATCGCAAGGCCCGCATGGGCCGCAACCCCGCCACGGGCGAAACGATCAAGATCGCCGCGAAGAAGGTCTTGAAGTTCCGCGTCGCAAAGGCGGCAAAGGATGCCGTTCTGTAAGCTTCATTTCAATATGTGAGTTCAAGCGGGCCGACCGATCAAAGGTCGGCCCGCTTGCGTTGATGTGCTCATTGCGGGCATTGACAAACATTGAACATGGACCTAGTCTTAGGCCGTCGCGCTCTGGCGCAATGCGATCAGTCACTTGTCGGCAGGGTAGTCTTCTATGGCCAAATCGTCACGCACAACCCGCTCCAAGCAGGCGGATAGCCAAGTCGCCGCTGCAAGCGCAGTCCGTGTCGCAATAATCGGCGCGGGCGGATTTGGGGGGCGCACGCTTTCGGCGTTGCAGCAGCTATCGGCGAATGAGAACCCAGTGGCTCAACTGGTTGGCGTGGCGGACAAAGATTCGGTCGCGGCCGCCGGGGCGGGGCAGGCTGCGCAGGTTCCGCACTATACGGACAATCGTTCGCTGCTGGCTGAGACCCGGCCACAGATCGTTTGCCTATGCGTGCCGCCGATGGACAGCCACGACCTGATCTGCGCTTGCAGCGATCGCGGCATTCATGTCTGGAAGGAAATGCCGCTGGCCCGCAGCCTGGGCGAGGCCTGCCAGATCGTCCGCCGAATGGATCAGGCTGGGCTTAAGTTGGCTGTCGGCACGCAGCGGCGATTTGCACCGGGCTATCGTCGCGCGTGGGAGCTGCGCCAGGCCCTGGGAAGCGTCTTTCTTGGACGGGCGCATTATCTCTTCAACTGGGGCCCGAATCTGAACTGGCGGGGCGACAAAGTGTCCGCCGGCGGCGGGGCACTGCTGGAACTGGGATATCATTTTATCGACCTGATGGTCTGGATGCTGGGTTTGCCGGAGGAAGTGTACGGGCTTTCTGCCGGCGGTAATCGGCCTGAGAAGACGGCTGCCGACGGCAAGCCGCTGCCCCTGTATGACACCGATGATACCGCGGCGGCGATTTTGCGGTACGGCAAAGACAGCATGGCCGTGGTGGCCGCCTCGCGGGCCTCCGGACCCGTCAGCGAGGAACTTAGCCTGCACGGGCGGGGCGGGTCCATCACGGCCTCGATGGAACGTTGCCTGCTTCGCGATCCTGACGGCACGAGCATCGACCAGTTGGCGGAAGGCTCGGAGAAGTTGCCGCCGGGGCTGGTATTTGTTCGCCAGATCGAGTCGTTCGCTCGGGCTGTGCGAGATAATGTCGCGGCGTACGAATGCTCAGCCCACGAGAACCTGCTGAACATGGCGGCGGTGGAGGCGATCTATCTTTCTGATCGCACGGGCCAGCCCGAAAGCCCGCTGCGCCTGCTGCGGACGCAGGGCTTCACGATCGACGAATGCCTGGCCAATAGGCCCAAGATTCCTGCACCAGGTTCTGCCGCTACTGCTTGCCCGGAAGCGACCCAGCAGTAGCCCAACATCGACCATGAACTCAGCTATGGCCTCTAAAGCTTGGCAAATGCTCAAGCAGACCTGCATCGACTGGGCGAGAGATCACTGCACGTCGCAGGCCGCCGCTATCGCCTTCTATGCCATCTTCTCCTTTGTGCCGCTGCTGATCCTGGTGATAATGATTTCCAGTTCCTTCTACGGCGATGAGGCCGCCACACACGAAGCCCAGCAGCAAATGCGACAATACATTGCCCCCCAGGCGGCAGAGCTTGTTGGCGAGGTGCTTGCTGCCGGATTCCAATCAGGGCGCAGCACCGTGGCGCTGGTGACGAGCATTGTCGGGTTGCTCTATGGCGCGACGGCTGTCTTCGGCCAGGTGCAGCAAGCCCTGAACACGGTTTGGAAGGCGCCATGCCGCGGCGAGCCGGCGGCCCGGCAGTTGCTGCGATATCTCTGGCGGCGATTGCTGGCACTGGTGATGGTGCTGGTAAGCGCGGCCGTCTTCGTGATGTCGATGGCGCTGGGAGCGGCCGGGCTATGGCTGAGACCTCTGGTCCAGGATATCGCCGCCGCCGGCACGCACTGGCACGTAGGGCGGGTGTACAATATGGGCATCTCGCTGCTGGCGATGTCTCTGATGCTGGCGATGATCTACAAGGTCCTGCCCGATGTCCGCATTCGCTGGCGTGATGTGTGGATCGGAGCTGCCACCACCGCAGCAGCCATACTTGCCAGCGGAGTTCTCATCGGCCTGTACATCTCGCATGCCCAGATCGCCTCCGCCTACGGCGCCGCCGGCTCGCTGGTCGTCCTATTGGTGTGGGTCTATCTCACCGCAATGGTGTTCCTGCTGGGCGCAGAGTTCACGCATGTATACGCCAGCCGCAAACGTTGATCTTGCTTGTTAGGGCAGCTACTGTCGTGCGTTCTTTTGCTGCTTAGCCTTGTCGGCTGCGGCAGCATTACGCCGGGCCAAATGTGGATTCTTCCTCATCTGTGCCACGGTCTTTGTCTTCAATCGGGCCGCACCCTTGGTCTTGATCAAGCCACGACAGCTGCCGCTGCGCTTGGCTGCCTCCAGCCGCTTCCTGGCTGGAGCGATCTCCTTGCGATAGTTGGGTAGCCACTGGGCCTGGGCCACCAGCATCTCGTCGGTCATCTGCCATATCTCTTCGCCGTCGCATACCGCTGCAGTCAACGGGTCATGCAGCATCGCCTGCTTGAGCAGTGTCACGTCGCCCCGGACAGCCGCCAGGACGCTCATTCGCTGCACGTTCACGCTGGCCGACAGGGTGGCCGCGCAGGCCAGCGGCAACTCGCCGATGCTCGGAATGGCGATGCCGTTTCGGTCGACGTATCCGGGCACCTCCACAATGCAATCGTCCGGAAGATTTGTGATACAGCCATTGTTCTTCACGTTGAAGTGGCCGCGATAGATTCGGCCGGTCTCGCGAGCCTCAATAATCCAACTGCCATGCTCGCTGGAGCGGTCGGCTGGGCCAATGGGCTTGTCTTCGGCCTTGAGCCAGTTGGGGAAATCCGTCTCGAACCAGTTCCGCCCCTCTGTGCAGACGCGCAGGTAGCCGCCCGTCTCGCCATGGATCCATGTTCGCAGGTCGATCCATTTCTTGATATCCCTGACTCGCTTGCGATACCAGGGGAGGTACTCGCTCAGGTGGCCATTGGATTCGGTGGAGTAGTAGCCGAAGCGGCTAAGCACGTCGATGCGAACCTTCTCTGTCTTGGCGTAGATTGGGTGATTCTTGAAGGCCCTCAGCAATTCGTCGCTTCCGATGAGCCTTCCGCGGTAGAGAATGCGAGTGTACCAGGTCTGGTGGTTGATGCCGGCGCAGATGATCTCGCAGTACTTCTTCCAATCCGAGCCGGCAGCGGGTTGGTACCCGTGCAGGCGATCCAGGGCTGCGGCGATCTGGTACCAGCCGCCCTCTACGCCGTGGCACAGGCCGACGGTGTTGACCTTTCCAAACTCAAGTGCCGCCCAGGTGTTCATCGCGTTAGGGTTGGCGTAATTCAGGAACAGCGCATCATCCTGGGCCACCTCGCGGATGTCCCTGCAGAAGTCCAGAATGCAGGGGATATTCCGCTGGCCGTACATGATGCCGCCGGCGCATAGCGTGTCGCCGACGCACTGGTCGATGCCATACTTCAGCGGGATCTCGATGTCGAGCTTGAAGGCGGGCAGCCCGCCAACCCGCGTGCAGTTGATGACGTAGTCGGCGCCTTCAAGTGCCCGCCGCCGATCGATGGTGGCCGAGATGGTTGCCCCCAGGCGGTTGACGCGGATGTCCTTCTGACAGAGCTGGTAGACCATGTCCAGATTGCGCTTGTTGATGTCGGTGAAGGCAAACCGGGTATCCTGCAACTCCGGAACCGACAAGATGTCACGAAACAGCCGGCGAGCAAAGCCTACGCTGCCGCCGCCAATGAAGGCAACCTTGATGGCCATGAAAGTCTCCTCTTAGCTCACTTGGATCTTCGCATTGTGCCTGACAACATCGCTTAACACAAGTGCTCACCCGAAGCGCAAACGTGCCCGCGTGGCGGCCACGCACCCGCAAGTTTGTCATCCACGAGTCTTAATGAAACCTTAATTTGTGTATTGACACTTGGCGGATGAAGATTGGTTCATGCTCAAGAACGCATTGCTGATGGTGACGCTGATCGTCGTCTTTGTGGCTGTCCTTCCGGTTGGATGCAGCCGGGGCAAAGACCGGGCCGTCAAGGTGCTTGGCTCGACTTCGATTCAGCCTTTTGCCGAGATGCTGGCACAGGAATTCAACGCCAGTCACAAGGATGTATATGTCGAGGTTGATGGCGGTGGCTCGACGGCCGGCCTCAAGGCCATTGCCGAGGGCTACGCCAACATCGGCATGTGCAGCCGGGGGCTCAAGAATGGAGAGAATTTCACGCCGATTACCATCGCGCTGGACGGTATCGCCGTGGTCGTGTGCAAATCGAATCCGGTGAAGAATCTAACCCGCGAGCAAATCCGCGACATGTTCGCCGGGCGGATCAAGTACTGGAGTGAGGTCGGCGGCCGTCATAGGAAGATAACGCTCATCACCCGCGAGGAAGGCTCCGGCACGCGCGAGGCCTTCGCCAAACTTGTCATGGACAATGAACCGATTACGCCGTGCATCACCGAGCCTTCCAACGGCGCCGTGAAGGCCTTGGTCGATGGCGACGAGGACGCCATTGGTTACATGTCGCTGGGCCAGGTGCAGGACGGCCTGCGGCCCGTAGATGTCGATGGCGTGCCGGCGACGCGCGAAAACGTGGTTAATGGCAAGTATCCTCTGGTCCGGCCGTTCCTGTTCGTTGTCAAGGACAAGCCCGATCCGCACTCGCAGAAGTTCATCGACTTCGTGCTGTCAGATCAAGGCCAGCGAATGCTGGAACAAGAAGGCCTAGTGGCGGTGCCGAAATGAACAGAAAACCGGAGGATAGGAAACCGGATGACCGGAAGACCGCAGCAGCCTTGGGCGCTGATGCCGCGAAGCGCCGTTTCGGTCATCCGGTATCCGGCATCCGGTCTTCCGTCTTCCTGCGGTACGAAGACCGCGTCATCCGCGTGGGCCTGTTGCTGCTGGCGATGACGGCCATTGCCGGCCTGGCGATCATCACGTTCTATATCTTCCGCGAGGGCCTGCCGCTGATCCTCAGGATAGGGCTGACGCAGTTTGTCGGTTCATCCGACTGGCGGCCTACCGAAGGCCATTACGGCATCTTCCCGATGATCATCGGCTCGCTGGCCGTTACCGGCGGCGCGATGATTATCGGCGTGGCACTGGGCCTGGCGTGCGCAATCCTGCTGACGCAGTTCTGTCCGCCAAAGTTGGTTGCCGTCATCAAGCCGGCCATCGAACTGCTGGCTGGCATTCCGTCTGTAGTTTACGGCTTCATGGGTTTAGTTCTGCTGGTGCCGTTCATTCGCGACTACATCGGCGGGCCGGGGCTGTCGATCCTGGCTGCCTCGGTCGTGCTGGGCATCATGGTGCTGCCAACCGTAACTAGCATCTCGGTGGACGCTCTGCGGGCAGTGCCCAGATCGTACATCGAGGGTTCCATCGCCCTGGGCGCCACGCATTGGCAGACGACGCACCAGGTCGTGCTCAAAGATGCCCGATCAGGCATCCTGGCCGCCATCATCCTGGGCATTGGGATGGCAGTCGGCGAGCAGATTGCGGGCATTAGGGTTGCCGGCAACATAACGGAC
>CAYQJH010000069.1:0-17780 GCA_964417755.1 uncultured Planctomycetaceae bacterium | reverse complement strand
AACTATAAACTGTAACCAATTATCATTATTCGACTAATAACCGGACAGTACTGTTATGGCCTATCAATACTGCCCTGCGTCCCAATCCTCCGCTCCAGCCCCTTGGGCAGACGATTATCTTGTCCCCGCCACTGGGCCGAATCGCAAAACCATTGCGGTCCAGGAATCTTTTGAGTTTGCCCCAGGTTACCTGCGTTCTGCTCATAAACAGGTCGCCAGATCGTCAATCCTGCCCATGAACCGAGTCTTCTCGGATGGCTTGGCCTGCACAGGTAACTCCTTAGGCCACGTTCCATGCACCCGCTTGTGAGCGATCTCAATGAACTCGTATGGAAGCTTCTTGGCATTTTTCGCTCTGGCCTGTATCTCAGCCGGCGCTTCCCGCCAGATCTCGATATCATCTTCCTTTTCAGAAAGCTCTATGATCGACTTGATGCCTCTTAGAAGAGACTCTATCGCCTGCAGAACGCAATCGCCGCATCCGATCTGGTCTGTTCGGAAGCTATGGGCAAACCATGATCGCTCCTGTCGCGAATAATAGACGAGTATCTCGTCCATCTGATTCTTAATGTGTCTCTTGCGTCTCATGGTTCTACCCTATTCTATCATCCGGCACCTTTGCGGCGAGTTGGCTGGCGATTGGGTACTGAAACATCCCGGAAGATGCTCCCAGCTATGACGATTTCTCTATCATATCGGCAGAACTGTTCAGATTAAAGCGGCCATCTGAACTTAGTCCACAACGTCCGTCACCGCAAGTTTCCGGCCGGCTCTCTTGCGCTGGGTTTCATCCAGAATCTTCTTCCGCAGACGGATCGAACTTGGCGTGATCTCGACCAGTTCGTCGCTCTCGATGTACTCAAGCGCCGCTTCCAGGCTCATCTTGCGGGCGGCCTTCAGCACCACCGTGGCGTCCTTGCTGGCTGCCCGCATATTTGTCAGCCGCTTGGCCTTGACGACGTTGACGAGGATGTCATTATCCTTGCAGTGCTCGCCGACGATCTGCCCCTGGTAGACCTGGTCCGTCGGCACGACAAACATCGAGCCGCGGTCAGCCAACTGGTCCAGCGCCCAGGCTGTCACCTGCCCCGGATCTGTGGCGACCATTACCCCATTGGCCCGCCCGCTGATCTCAGCCCGAACAGGCTCGTACTCGTGGAAGCGGTGATGCATGATCGCTTCGCCTCGCGTAGCCGTCAGCATGCGGTTTCGCAACCCGATCAGCCCGCGCGCCGGGATCGAAAACTCCATCATCGTCCGATTGCCGATGCTGTCCATCTTGATCATCTTGGCCTGGCGGTCGCCAAGCAATTGCATGGCCGGGCCGATGCTGTCGGTGGGTATGTCCAGCACGAGCAGTTCCACCGGCTCGAGGGTCTGTCCGCCTTCGCGCTTGTAGATCACCGCGGGCTTGCCCACGCATAGCTCGTAGCCCTCGCGGCGCATATTCTCCAGAAGGATGCCCAGGTGCATCAGGCCTCGACCGGCTACGTCAAATTCCACGTCATTGCCTTCGCCGAAGTTCACGCGAAGAGCAACGTTGCTCTGCAGCTCGCGCTCCAGGCGGTCGCGGAGGTGGCGGTTGGTGACGTACTTGCCTTCCTGCCCTGCGAATGGCCCGTCATTGATGCGGAAGGACATGTGCAGCGTCGGCTCGTCCACCGTAACCGTCGGTAGGGCGGCCGGCTTTTCCGGATCAGCCAGCGTGTCGCCGATGTCGAACTTCTCCAGCCCGACAACCGCACAAATATCGCCGACGTCGATCTCGTCTACCACCTTTCGGCCCAGGCCGTCGAACTGCAGCAACTGGCCGATCTTCTGCAGGCTCTGCCCGCCGTGGCGGTCGAGCACAGCCACCTGCTGCCCGCTGACAAGCTTGCCCGCAAAAACCCGCCCGATGCCGATACGCCCGACGTAGTCGCTGTAGTCGATGCTCGTGACGAGCATCTGCAGCGGGGCGGCTGCATCGAAATTCGGCACGGGCACGTGCTGGATGATCGCGTCGAAAAGCGCGTGGATGTCGCCAGTATTATCGGAAGGCACGTCTTCCAGGTTATTCACCGCCCAGCCGTGCCGGCCACTGGCGTAGATGACCGGGAAATCCTCGGCGTGATGCTCGGCGCCGAGGTCGATCAGCAGGTCGAAAGTCTGGTTTAGGATCACCTGCGGCCGGGCGTCGGGGCGGTCGATCTTGTTGACGACCACGATGGGCTTCAGGCCATTGTGCAAGGCCTTCGACAGCACGTAGCGCGTCTGCGGCATGACGCCCTCGGCGGCGTCAACCAGCAGCAGCACGCCGTCAGCCATCTTCAGCACGCGCTCGACCTCGCCGCTGAAATCGGCGTGGCCGGGGGTGTCGACGATGTTGATGTGATAATCGTTGCCGCTGCGGTCGGTGTAGTGGATGGCGCAGTTCTTGGCCAGGATGGTGATGCCGCGCTCGCGCTCCAGGGGATTCGAATCCAGGATGCACTCGCCCTTAAGCTCGCCCTGGCGGAACTGGCCGCTCTGGCGCAGAAGCTGATCGACCAGCGTCGTCTTGCCGTGGTCTACGTGTGCGATAATGGCTACGTTGCGAATCTGTTGTCTGGGCATAATCGTCTTCAATGGAAAAAGGGGAAAAGGGAAAGATCGTCTTTGCCAGCGGGATGTCTTAGGGCGCAGCCTCAGCCGATCAGGCGATCAGCCGTTACGGAGGCCACGGAGGGCGGGGTCAGATTGTCCGCTGTCAGCGACATAACGAGCCGTACCTTATATCATACTTCTACGCCAGCGGGGAAGAGATTCCCTCGAACAAAAGTAAATGCCGATCAGTTGCAGGGTGGCATGGCGGCCGTTTTGTGGTGCAGGCGTCTCGCCTGCAGATCCCTGACATGTTCGGAGTTGTGCAGGCAAGATGCCTGCACCACAAGACGGCGTCGCGCCTACAAGCCTTTGAGCTCTCCCATGGCCAACAGCGCGTAGAACGTGTATTCAACGTCCGCCTGGGGATCAAATTCGCTGCCTCGAAACCCGCCGGCCGGGTCGGCCAGGCCCAGAACAAACTGCCTGCATTCTGATGCAATGTCATCCAGGCGTGCCCCCGCGACAGCCAATGCGTGAAGCGCGGTAGCCGTCGAGAGCAGGTCGCCCATCGGCGCGCCAGGAAACGCCCTGAACCCGCCGCCGACGAACTGCCCCATCAGCCAGGCTGACGATGCGGGCTCAACCTCCCCAGCGAGTTGTTTCAGTGCCACTATCCCGGCGGCCGTGCCGGGCGTTATGTGGTCATAGCTGCCATCGCCGCATCGCAATTCGCGCAGCCCACGCTCAAGGCTGTTCGCATCGGGCACATCCAGGCCCACGTCCTGGCAGGCCCCCAGCGCGACAAAACAGCCATAGGCTGCGGAGCGCTGGCCGGCCTGCACATGGCTGTATCCGCCGTCATCGCGGCGATACTCTTCGATATGCGATGCCAGGGCCGCAGCCAGTTCGCGCGGGCAAACTTCGATGATCGCCCGGATTCTAGCCAGGCAGCACAGAGGGACGAAGTCCAGGCCTTTGCCATCGCCAAAGGTCTCAACGTAAGTAAAAACGCCAGGCGGCAGAGGCACATCGATGGCGCGAAGGCACTGCACGGCGAACATGGTGTAATAGAGGTCGCTGCCGCCGCCACGCCCGGTAAACCCGCCATTATCCTGCATGCGTCCCAGGACAAAGTCACGGCAAGCCGCCCGGCCATCAGGACGGCAGACAAAGAGCTCCTTAGCGCCAAGGCTGGCCTTCGCGAGCATGTTCTGGAGAATGGTCACGATGAAATGATTCTACCTGCAATGGGTAAAGAGCAAAAGAAATGCAGCGAACTGCAAAGATGAAGGAGTTGTTGTTGTCGCTGCGATTGCTCAACTTTGCGGCCTGAAGTCAGGAGCCTGTGTTATTCATGGCGCAGCGCAACAATCGGATCCAGCCGGGCTGCCTTGATGGCCGGGAACATGCCGAAGGTAACTCCCACCACCGCCGCAAAGCCAAACGACATCGCAATCGCCCACATAGGCACGAATGCGCGCTCCAGGTGCGCGCCCGGGATCGCGGCGATTGCGCCAGCCAGCAAGTGCCCCATCAGCACGCCCACCAGGCCCCCCAGCAGACAGAGCATCACCGCCTCGATCAGGAATTGCAGCAGGATCTCCGACGCCCGGGCACCGATGGCCTTGCGCAGGCCGATCTCCCGTGTCCGCTCGGAGACGCTCACCAGCATGATATTCATGATGCCAACCCCGCCCACCAGCAGGCTGATGCCGACGATGCCGCTGGCAACTACCGTGATGATCGTAGCCACTTCCTGAAAACGGCGAAGGTGTTCCTCAACCGCCTCCAACTGAAAATTCTCCATTTGACCGGGCTTGAGATTCCGAGTTGTCCGCAGGAAGAACTTCAGTTCCGCCCGCGCCTCTTCCGACAGCTCCGGATGCTTGCATGCCACCATGGCATAGTTCATCGACTGCGTCTCCCGCCAGGCGGTACCGAAAGGAATCTGCACCTCGTAACTGCGGCCCATGCCACCGAACATGCTATTTGATGCCCGCGGCTCGAGCAGGCCCACGACAATGTAGCTGCGGTTGCCTATCAAGATGGTTTGGCCAATGCAATCGCGATTGAGTTGCAACTTCTCCTGGAGCTTTTCATCGATCATGCAGACGTTGGTTCCCTGCGTGATGTCGATGTGTGAAAACGGGCGACCTAGCTTCAGCGGGCGATTCTCGATGGCGTTCCAGGTCGCGTCCACGCCAAGAATGGTGGCCGACTCGGCTGTGTTCTGCCCGTGCTTGATGTCTGCGCCATTGATGATCACTCGGCAGACGCTGTCGACCGAAGGGCAGTGCTCCAGCAGGCCGTCGAACTGCTTGGGCAGAAAGCGAATTGATCGCCATGAGGCGTAGCGTTGAGAGCCTTCCATCGGCCTATAGGGAAGAACGTAAATCTTATTGGTGCCCAAGGCCTCGAACTCGTGCAGCACGTTGCTCTTTAGGCCGGTCAAAGCTGCGATAACAGCCGTCACGCTGGCGACGCCGATGATGATGCCGGTCATCGTCAGCAGCGAGCGGATCTTGTTGCTCCAGACTTGCGCCAGGGCGATCAAGATGCCTTGGCATACCAGGCGCAGCAGCAGGATGGGCAATCGCAGGAGGATGCTCATGCCGGCTCCTGTCGCTGGGGGAGCGGCGCAAGCTGACCGACGCTGTCCTTTTCGCGTGGCAGATCGGAAACGATCCGGCCGTCCTTCATGCGGATAATCCGCCTGGCGTGGCTGGCAACGTCGCTTTCGTGCGTTACCATCACGATGGTCTGCCCGTCGGCATGAAGCTGGGCGAACAAGGCCAGGATTTCATCGGAGGTCTTGCTGTCGAGATTGCCCGTCGGCTCGTCAGCCAGCAGGATGCCCGGCTTGGCTATCAGGGCGCGGGCAATGGCGACGCGCTGTTTCTCGCCGCCGGAGAGTTGGTTGGGCCGGTGCTTCATGCGGTCTGCCAGGCCCACGCGGGCCAGGGCAGCTTGGGCCCGGCGCTTACTGCCCAGCCAGCCGGATGGGCTGTACAGCAGCGGCAGGCAGACGTTCTTGAGCGCGCTGAGCCGTGGCAGCAATTCGAACGCCTGGAACACAAAGCCGATCTTCTGGTTGCGCACGCGGGCCAGAGCACCGCCGCGCATACGGCTGACGAGTTTGCCGTCGAGCTCGTACGTGCCGGAGGTCGGGCGGTCCAGGCAGCCCAGGATGTTCATCAGCGTGCTCTTGCCCGAGCCGCTGGCGCCCATGATCGCGACGTACTCGTTGCGGGCAAGGTCCAGGCTTACGCCATCCAGCGCCGCAATCCGCTCGACGCCCACCTTGTATACCTTGCGAATGTCCGTAAGTCGAATCATCTATGTTGGCCCGAATCAACTATCGCCGGCGCGGATGACGTTGCGGCCGATGCAGTCGATGCAGTCGCAGATGCCTTCTCGTCTTCCAGCTTCTGTTCGTGGCGCAGTTGCTCCAGTATCTTGTAAGGGCCGGCCACCACCACGTCATCGTCATTTAGCCCTTCGAGGATAATCGTCTGAGTGGCGTTGGCAGCCCCGATCTTCACGGGCGTGACGACGGCCTTGCCGTTCACGCACCTGTACACCACCGGCGTGATGCTCTTGGCTGGATCGATGATCGGGTTCTTGTCGCGGATCTGCCAGGGCAGGTCATCGACGCGCCGGCCAAGCACTGCTTGGCTGGGAAGGCGCAAAATATTGTCGTGGCGTTTTGTCTGGATTTCCACCTCGGCAGTCAGGCCAGAGAATATCTGCTGGCCCTGCGTGTCGATGAGGATCTTGGTCTCGTAGCACTTGCTCCTGTTGATGCCGCTGATGGAGTTGATCAAGGCCACCGACTGAACCTTGCCGCTGAAGACCTTCTCCCCGTAGGCCTGGATGCGAATCTTCGCGTTCTGGCCGGGCTCGACGGCCCCGATGTCGGCCTCGTCTATCTGCGCCACCAGCAGCATCCGCGAGAGGTCCGCCACGCGCAGAATCTCGGTGCCCGGATTGTTCATGGTCCCCATCACAGCTAACTCGCCGACCTCTGCCGCCACCTTCGTAACCGTGCCGTCAATGGGCGAGACAATCATCGTGTTGGCCAGGTCGTCCTTGCACCGAGCGACTTCAGCCTCAGCCGATGCCAACTGGTGCTGCAGCACCTCCAGGGCCATGCGGTCGGCCTTGAGCGAATTCTCCGCCGCCTCCAGGTCCGCCTGCAGCTTATCTACAGAGCATTGGGCCTGATCCAGCTCGCTCTGGGCGATGGTACGGCTGCGCGCCAGTTCCTGGTCGCGCTCCAGCGTGCGGCGAGCATCCTCCAGCAGTGCACGCGTGCCGACCATGGCCGACTCTTGCGTCGCAAGACGCATCTTGCCCACCTGTAATTGCGCAGCCTGGGCGTCACGACGCGCCTGGGCGGAGCGCAAATTCGATTGCAGATCTTTATCATCCAGCCGCACCAGCACCGACCCCGCGGACTGGCCGTCGCCCTTGGTGACGCACTGGCCTTCCTTACAGGGCAGATCGATGATTCGGGCCGATACGCGGGCGGAAATAGACACACGGGCCACTGGCTGAGTTTCGCCGGGGGCGCTCACGACTTCCACCAGCTCGCCACGCGACGGCTTCTCCAGGCGCACCTTCGTCGCCTGCTCGATCATGGCAGTAGCCTTTGAGCGAATCCACAGGCCACCAATGAGGCCTGCGGTAACCAACGACGCAATGGCTGCGGTAATGATGATCTTCACAGGTGGAAGTCCCGAGTTAGAACAAGCCCTAAGGCCATGCTTTTTCCCCATATCACGATGCCAGCAGCCAGTGGCGTCCCAGCCAGAGGAAGAAATTGTAACCTGTGCCTGTCGGAACGACAACCAAAAGCCGGAGCTTGGTCTATGCCCCTCTGTGGCGGCTGGCCAGGAGCTTTTCGCGCCGATGGCGGGCGGTGGTCAGCAGCTTCTCGATCTTCGCGATGTCTTCGTATTCCAGCAGCATCTGCAAGTCCGCCAGGCAGGAGGCGAACTTCCGAATTGCCCGCGTGATGGGCACGCGATTGGTCAGCAGGATGTCCCGCCACATCTCCACGTCGCTGCCCGAGAGGCGCGTCATGTCGCGAAAGCCGCTGGCAGAGACGCCAAGTGCCTGCTCATCGGGCAGGAGCATCAGCAGGGCTGACAGCAGGTGCGGCAGGTGCGATATCTTGGCTACCGCCTGGTCATGGCGGGCAGGCGTCATCCGTACGACGTTCATGCCAAATGTGCGCCAAAGGCCCTCGGTGCGAGCGACCAGCGGCGATGGCGTATCAGATGTGGGAGTCACCACGCATGTTGCGCCGGCAAGCAGTTCCGCGCGGGCAAATTGGCAACCCTTGTGCTCGCTGCCGGCCATCGGATGGCTGCCGACAAAAGGCCCGCCGCGGCCGAGGATGCGACGCGCCTGCGAGACGACGAGCGTCTTGGTCGAGCCGACGTCGGTAACCAGGCAGCCAGGCTCTATTGCGGACGCAATGGCCTTGAGGTGGCGCTCGAAACTGCCCACGGGCGTGGCGAGGATAATCAGGTCGCTCTTGCTGGATGGACCAACAGGATCGAGGTGGGTCGTGTCGATAATGCCCGCCTGCACGGCTGCGTCCAGGCTCGCCTGGCGCCGGCCGACGCCGGCGATGACGATTCCGCGATAGGCCTTCCGCAATGCGAGCGCGACCGACCCGCCCAATAATCCCACGCCGATGATCGTCGCGTGCTTGAATGTGGGTAACTTGGCCATGAAAAAGGTCCGTTGCAATCACGTCTCAGCGAGAGCGGCCGTTAAGGAAGCCCCCGCCGGAAGGCGGGGGATACGCCCATTTATGAAAGGCATCCCCGTGCTTCCGCACGGGGCTTCCAGTATCGCCGCGACGCATAATCTACTTCTTGCCAGCGGCGGCCCACAGCATTCCGCGCGTAATCAGTGCGTAGGCCTCCGGCACGTCGAGGTCCTTGGCTACATGCCCCAAGGCGCTGTAGAACACCCGGCCTTTGCCATACATCCGCTTCCAGGCCACCGGCATCGTGCAGCCGTTGACTTCAAACGTCGTCGTCGCCAGCACGTGGTTGGACGGATCGACGTGCATGTAGTACTGCTCGCTGTGCATGTTGAAGTGGTTCAGGTCGGCTGTGATTTCGTCAGCGTGATCGACGATGTGCACGCGATAGTCGATGACCCCGCCGGGATGCGCCACCCACTGCCCGCCAACCATGAACTGGTAGTCGCATTCGTTGCGGAAGGAGTCGCCCATGCCGCCGTGCAGGCCCGCAATGCCCACGCCGAATTCGCGGACAGCCTTGAGCAGCGGCTGAAGCTGCTCCCGCGCGATGCTGCCCATCGTCCACTCGGGCACGATGAGGTCCAGGCCGGCCAGCATGGCCTCGTCCTTGAAGCTGTCCAGCGTGTCGCTGATCTGGACTTCAAAGCCATTGTCTCGCAGGAATTTCGCCAGAATGTCGGCTACAAGCTTCGGCTCGTGCCCCTCCCAGCCACCTTGGACGATTAAAGCCTTCTTCATGGACTATTTCCTTGTTCTAAGTCTTTCGCTGAAGAACTTAATTCGTTGCATGCCCTACTGCGGATTGCGGATTTCAGATTGCGGATTGACGACAACGGCCGCTGTCTTGTTGCTGTTTCTGCTAAATCCGTAATCCACAATCCGAAATCCGCAATGTCTTACTTGACCAGCGGCGTGCCTTTGCCTTTGACGGCCATCACCGCGGCCGCCACTCCCGTATGCGTCGCAGGGTCCATCATTTCGGGCATCAGCTCGTTGGGGCCGGCCAGCTCCGCAAGCTTGCGGGCAGCGGCCGCCACCATCTCCACGCTGATCATCTCCGCCCGCATGTCCAGTGCGCCGCGGAAGATGCCCGGGTATGCCAGGGCATTGTTCATCATCCTGCCATCGGCATAGATCGACGCTCCGGCGGCCAGCGCCTCGTCGCGCGGAATCTCGCTTACCGGGTTGGCCAACGCGAAGACGATCGGGCCCTTGGCCATCGACTTGACCATCTCCCGTGTCACGATGTTGGCCTGGCTGACGCCGATGAACAGGTCGCGCCCCTTCATCGCTTCTTCCAGGCTGCCCTTGTAATTCTCCTTGTTCGTTCGAGCAGCCAGCGCGTCCTTCTCGGCATTCATGCCTTCCTTCCGGCCGCGATATAGTGCACCCCGACGGTCGCAGAGCACCACGTCGGCAATGCCTTCGTCCATCAACAGGTCGGCGATGGCAGTGCCCGCGGCGCCTGCTCCGCTCATAACGCAGCGAAGCTGGCCCATCTTCTTGCCCGTCTTGGCCAGGGCGCTGAAGAGCCCAGCCAGCACGATGGTGGCTGTGCCGTGCTGGTCGTCGTGCATTACGGGGATCTTGAGCTTCTTATCCAGCTCACGCGTGATGCGGAAGCACTCGTGGGCGGCTACGTCCTCGACCTGGATCGCCCCGAAACCCACCGCGAGCTTTTCCATGACGTTGATGAACTCATATGCGTCATGCGTGTCGATGAGTACCGGCTCGGCGGAGATCTTCACGAACTCCCAGAAGATGGCGCTCTTGCCTTCCATCACGGGCAGGCCGGCCAGCGGGCCGATGTCGCCCAGGCCCAGGATGGCTGTGCCGTTGGTGGCAATGGCGACCTTGTTCGCCACGCCGGTGAAATCGCGGGCCAGATCGGGCCTGGCCTCGATGGCCTTGCACACGCGGGCGACGCCCGGTGTGTAGACCATTCGCAGGTCGGTGTTGGAGGTGATGGCCATGCGGCTGCGCATCTCGCAGGCTCCGCCGCGGTGCATTTCCATGGCCAGGTCAAGCACAGCCTGCACCTCGACGCCGGCGATGGCCGAGACGGCTGAGCGAGTCTTCTCCATGTCGGCGTCGCTCTTGGCAAGCACCTGGAACTGATAGAGCAGCTTGCCCTCGAGCGTCCGCACCAGGTCGACCTTGCCCACGCGGGCGTCGCCGGCGGAGATTGTCGCAATCACCTTGGCCAGCGGGTCGGCCTGGTCGTCAAGGGCAGCCAGCAGCCCAAAAGCCACGTTGCGGCCGAAACGATCATGAATCGCCTGCAAAGAAGAAGACATTCAACGACTCCAATTGGTCTCTGTGGTTCAATACTCGCCGCTTATCGCCCGGTGCGGCAAAACTCCATCAAGCTGGCAGATTATATCCGCTGCCGCTGCGAACACAATGAGGCGCGAAATGGCGGCAGTAACGAAATCGCTCACGTGGCAATCGCGGGGAAGTGTTGCTGTCTTGTGGTGCAGGCGTCTCGCCTGCAAAGCCTGGGCAAGACTAATATCTGCAGTCGGGACGCCTGCACTACAAACAGTTGATTCTCAACCAACAGACTCGGTTGGCGAGATTAGAGATCGGCTGGTTGGGCAGGATGCGTTTACCGCATGGGGCCAACGGCAAGCACAAAGACAAGCGGCCTTCCACCGGCTAAGCTTTCAGTCTATTTTCCAGAGCCAGATCGTGCTTCCACGATGTTCTATTCGCGCTTGTAGCTGTCTGGGGATGCATCAACCATGTTGAAATAGTAATCCATGTCGAACTTCGCCTCCTTGCGGATCTTCTCGCGGAATGCTTTGGCCCTATCAGCCAGCCCCATCTGAAGGTACAGCGCGTAAAGATCTCTGGGCTCTGATGAACTATAGCCCTTCAGTCCTTCCAAGGTATCCATGGCCGCATTGAGCTTTCCGGAGGCAAGCTCATCCTTTTCGCGGGTCTGAACATACTTGAAAAGGATATTCCAACTATCGAATGCAGGCGTTCTGCCGCCCCAGAAGTGTTCGGGTACGAGGCCGTTGACGATGACGTCCGTAAGGTCGGCAATGTACTTCTCAGGCTCCTGCATTGCCAAGGCGTTCACGAAGAGGCTGCGGTATTCGGGGTCCTTGATGTTCGCGACGAGCACGTCGTATGATAGGCTGATGTGCAATGACAGGAGGCTCATGGCTGCTGCATTGCGGACTGGGAGGCTTTTATCCTTAAGTAATTCCCCCAGCCGCGGGGCCATCGAACCGATTTGGCCAAATCCGACGGCTTCAGCCGCCGCTTGTCGCACCTCCGCTGAACGATCCTTGGACGCAACCAAAATGTGTTCCTCGATGCGGACCTGAGGCTCTTTGGCGTAGTCGCTCAGGACGATCACCGCAGCCGCACGGACTGAAGGCTCTTTGTCTTTCCGCCATCGTTCCAGCATCTCGGGCAGTTCGGGCAGGCTGGCGCCGCCAAGTGCGCGGATAGCTCTAGCTCGCAGTTGCGCGGACGTGCCGCTGTCGGCAACCTTCGCCAGTTGAAGCCAAGTCGCAACATCATCAAACTTCGCCTCCGGCGTCTGTCGCGGCGCAAGGCCGGGCAGATGCCCCTTACCGATGGTCGCCAGCCAAAAAACAGCTTCGCCCATGTATCGGCTGCGCCAGCCGGCAAACGCGATGGTAGCCGCCAGTACTTTCTCATCCTTCGATGCCAGAAGCGGGCGCACCACGTCGATGGCTTTCTGCCGGTCAAAGTCCTGTAGAGACGAATGTCCGCCACCGCTCATTTGATCGAGTTGCCTGATGGCGTAAACGATATCATCGACGTCGCTTGAAGCCGCCAGGTTTTTGAGCTCAGACCAGAAGGCTTCCTTCGCGGAGCTATCTTCACATGGCTTGTCGTCTGCCGCTAAGAGAACGCCTTGGTCTTCCTTCAAGGTGTGATTCTGCCAGAGCTGCTTGAAGGCGCCGGAAGAGCCGCCCGCTGCCGCGAAGACAATATAGCAGCGACCTTGTTTGAACGTGTAGTGCTGCGGCGCGTATCCGATTCCCATCGCAGCCTTCGCGGGGGCATAGTGCTTGAAGGTGATTCTTTCTCCGCCCGCGTTGCCCTTTAGAATCGAGATGATCTCGAACGTTGTGGCCGAGGGAGCAAATCCGCTTACGGGCTTGAAATCATCATCTTTGATTTCCTCGGTCGAGACGGCTTTGACCTTGACGATCAGGTCGGCTTTTTCGATTAGCTTATCCAGGCTAGGGGCTACCGGAACCGGGTAGGCGTACGCCTCTACCGAGAAAGCCACTACCACACATGCCGCCGCAACAAGCCCCCATATCATCTTCATTGCGATTCTCCTGGCGCAGGTCAAGAACCATAGTCATGCATTCTCAGTCTGACGCACCAACATCTCTCTGGTTCCCACAAAACCAAATTTTTTTCGAGCTATCATCTTCTACTGCGCGTGCAGGTCGCGCAGGATCTTGTATTTCTCGATGGAGAGTTGTTGCAGGACAGGATCGGTAACGCCGGCTTCTTCGTCGATGTAGTATTTGCCGCTGCGCTGGATCATGGCTGTGCCGGTGTAATGGCCGCCGCGGGGGGAGCTGACGACGATGGTGTACTTGTCATACCTGATCAGGCCGATGACGTCGGGGATCTCGTTGAGCTTGCGGGCCTGCTCGAAGATCGAAACCTTGACGCTCTTAAGCTTGCCCTCGGCATCAACGAAATGATCCGCGTAGGCCCGCAAGTCGCCGTCGCTTTGGCCATTCAGCAGGTAAGACTGCATCGACTCGAAGCAATGCAAGGCTGTGTCGCGGCGGGCCTGGTCGAAGGCCACCGGCACGATGGACGTGACCTTCGCCAGCCTGGCCAGTTCCAGCGTCACGTTCCTTCCGCCGGCTGGGAACTGGGCCTGGTGGAACTTCAGGGCTGTCTCCTCGGGCAGTTTGTTCTTGTCATGGGCTGCGCCGCTCTTGTGGCAGCCGGCCAGCAACAATAGAACTGATGAAACGAACAGGATGATTGGGCGGATAGTGAAAGGCATTGTTGGATCGCGCCTATAGGAAGCCCCCTGCGGGAGCAGGGGGATGCTGTCGCCGTGTTGCTCCCATAGCGAAGATTCTACGACATCCTCCGCCTTCCGGCGAGGGCTTCCAGTTGGTTCAACGTACGCCCGCTGAGAAATCTTTGGTCGCGCCGGGCAAGCTACGAAACTAGGCGAAATTGGTCGGTCCACAAATCACCTGCCGTCTTGGGTCGTCTCTATTCCCAGCATCTCATAAAGCGTCGGGCACATGTGATCGCGCCAGATCTGGTAGCCGCGACGGGTCAGGTGCGTCAGGTCGTGGGCAACCTGCACCGAAAGCGTTCCGTCCGGCTCCAGGAATTTCTCCCCGATATCAAGGAATCGCACCGCCTTCCCGTCGGCGTACTTGGCCATCCTCGCGTTGGCCTGCTTGATCTTCTGGCGGAATTCGGCGTCGTTCCATCGCGGGAAAATGCCCATCAGCAGGATCTTGGCCGTCGGGCATCGCGCCTGGATGGCCTTGATGATCTCGCCGATGCCTGCGACGGCGTCATCCACGCCGTAGTTGTTGCCGAGATTGTTCGTGCCGATCAGCAGCACGATGACCTTCGCCTTGCTGCCTTCTAGCTCCCCGTTCTGTATTCGCCACAGGACGTTCTCGGTGCGGTCGCCGGCGATGCCGAGGTTGACAGCCTTGAACGGCTGGCCGTCTGGCGCGCAGCTATGCACGTTGAACTCGGCCGTGATGGAGTCGCCCAGGAACACCACGTCGGCATCCGCATTGCGGGCGGCTCGGCGAACAAATGACTCGTGCACCGCCAGCCATTTGCCTTCTCTTGGCTCAGGCGTGACGGACTTTCCCGCCGGCACCGGCGGCAGGTCTTTGCGAGGCCAGACCGCCTGGCTGGTGGCAGAGGGCCGGCTGGCTCCGGGGGCAGAGCGAGCGCCGGCGGAGTTGCCATTCTGGCCGCAACCCATGCCAAGCCCAAGTGCAATCACGGCAACAATCAGAACACAAAAGCGTGTCATGATTTCATCCTTTTCTGCCGGGCGGCATATTGCCAAAGCCACAGACGGCCTTATTGCTGCGAAAGATATTCTCGGATGATCTCGCGGACGTCGCAGGTTTCCTTTTCCCGCTGCGCCAGGCCGATGATCGTCCGCTCTCGCATGGCATTCTGTTCGCTGTCGCTGGCATGGGCGCCGTTGCGCATAAGGTCGCGCCCAAAGTCGCTGCGGACGGTGCCGGGCTCAGCCTTTGTCGGATCGGTCGAGCCAAGGACCTTCCTGACGCGGTTAACCGCGTCGGGTCCTTCATACAGCATAGCCAAGCACTTGGCCCTGCTGGCGGTGGCCTTCTGGGCCGGGTCCAGAACGTCCTCGGGGTTCACGCCCGTCATGTACTCCACGATTCGGTTGAATTCCGTCGTGGCGTTGCGCTCGGCCAGGCGGTCAGCCACGCTTTCAGCGTCAGCCATCGTGAAGGGGAAGTTGAACGCGCCCTGAAGACGCTCGTAAACCTCCTGCGTCACGTTGCCCTTGAGCTTCTTGACAAAAATGCCCTTCAGCGGGCCGTAGAACTCCTCCGCCTGGGCCACCGTCATGTTGAACAGCTTGGCGGCCACGATTCGCAGGCCCGTCAGGCTGAAGGCGTCGATGATATTGCCAGGCCGGCGGCTGGGTCGTTCGAAATTGTCGGGCTTGATCATGACCAGCGAGACCTGGGGCGCCTGGTCGTACTTGATCATGCCGGTCAGCACGCCGCCGTCGCTGAGGGAATATTCAGCCAGCAGCTTGAGGTGCTCGTTGTTGAGGTTGGGATCGCCGCAGGTGATGACAGCCGGCTCGAAGTAGCGAATCGTGCCGCTCTGGTCGCGGATGAAGTCGCCATAGGTGCCGCGGACCGTGTCGCCGCTGGGCGTCTCGGTAAAGCCGCCGATGATGTCATCCTTGAGGTGCCGCACGGCATTCGGCCCGCGGAACAGCAGCAGCATGCACCGGGGCGGATAGCCCCATGGGTTGCGCAGGCGCAGGTGCTCGTCGATGTACTTGTGCCACGCCTCAGCCAGCTTCGCGTCCATGCCTGGCGGGCAGACGATCTTCTGGTACGAGTCGATGAAGCGGTCGCTGAAGATGAACATCCTGCTGGCGACCAGCTCGAGCTGCGAATGGGCCATCAGCCGGCCGATAATGCCGCCGGTGCGGCTCTTGTAGAGGCTGTAGGGCGTAATCAAAGCGTAAGCCAATTGTTCAGTCACGACTGTTCTCCTGATAGTCTTGATACGAAATAGGCCAAGCAGGATAGCAAAGCCTGCGGCGTTACTCAAGATGGTTGCCAAGTGCTTGACCTATTGTCTTTTGGCACTACCATTATGACATGGTTAAGATGACGGTGCGCATCCCTGTTAACCTGCACGATGAACTAAGGCAATTGGCCCGAGAGCAGCATCGGTCTGTCAGCGCAATAGTTCGGGACTGTCTGCAACAATACATTGCAGAGGCAAGGCCCGGCCATCTGCATCAAAGGAGCACGCCTCGCCGCTAAGGACCCTGAATCTTGTCATTGACGACCAAGGCGACTCCAGGGATTGCTGCCATCGGCCTGACAGTCTTAGCCAATCTATTCTCATCGCAGGTGTTCGGCACATGGACAGAATGATTGGCGTTCTCAAATGAAGACGTGCGAGTGAACGATGAGTACGAGCAAGAAGCCGCTGGCAATTATTTTAGTGTTGGCGCTGGTTGGCGCCTTGGGCGCGTACTTCTATCTGCGGCATTCGCATCGCGCCGCCAGCGGCCTGCTGGAGGTCTCGGGCAATTTCGAGGTTACCGAGGTCGAGCTGAGTTTTCGTCTGCCCGGCTGGGTCGAGCAGAGGCCGGTCGATGAGGGCATGATCGTCCACAAAGGCGACCTGATAGCAGCTCTCGATGACACCGAACTGAAGCAGGAGGTGGCCTTGCGACAGGCTGCCCTTGCCAATGCCGAGGCTGCCCTGGCGCAGCTGCTTGCAGGCTCGCGCCCGGAAGAAATCACCCAGGCCAAGGCCGCCGTCGATGCCGCCAAGGCCGACATGGAGCGATTGAAGATCGACAACGAGCGGCTGAAGGAGTTGTACGGGCGAGGCGTGGCCGGCGTGCAGGAATACGACAACGCCCGTTTTCTCTACGATGCCGCGGCGGCCAAACTCAAGCAGGCTGAGGACACCTACACGCTGGTGGTAAAGGGTCCGCGGGATGAGCTCAAGGACCAGGCCCGTGCGCGGGTCGAGCAGGATCGCCAGGCGCTGAAGCAGGCCCAGACACATCTGGGCTTTACACGGCTGGATTGCCCGCTGGATGGCGTGGTGCTCTCGAAGAACACCGAGGCCGGCGAGTACGTCGCGGCTGGGACGCCGATCGTGACCGTGGGCGACCTGAAAGATATCTGGCTGCGCGCATATGTGGATGAGACCGACATGCAGGTCAAGCTTGGCCAGCGCGCGACTATCACCACCGATGCGTATCCCGGCGAGCAATTCATCGGCCGGATTACGTTCATCTCCAGCCAGGCAGAGTTCACCCCCAAGAATGTCCAGACGAAGAAGGAGCGGGTCAAGCTCGTCTACCGGATCAAGATTTCCGTGGACAATGCCAGCCTGAAACTTAAACCCGGCATGCCGGCCGATGCCGTAATAGACCTGAACTCGCCGTCGATTGTTGAACAGCCCGCCACCAAGGAAGCCGTTCAGGAAGCCCCGGGCGGAAGCCGGGGGGTCGCCTCCACCCGGGCCGCACAATGACTAACGCCGCTATCGTCACTGAAAACCTTGCCAAGACCTTCGGCCAGGTGCGGGCTGTGGATGGCCTGTCGCTGAGGGTCGAACAGGGAGAGATCTTCGGCCTGGTCGGGCCTGACGGGGCGGGCAAGACCACAACCATGCGCCTGCTGGCTGCCATCATGGACCCAAGCGCCGGCAGGGCGAGCGTGGCCGGTCTGGATACGGTCGCCCAGGCGGAACTGGTCAAGCAGCACATCGGCTACATGAGCCAGCGGTTCGGCCTGTACGGCGATCTGACCGTGATGGAAAACCTGCTGCTTTACGCCGACATCTACGACGTGCCGCGCCGCGAGCTTGCTTCGCGCATCGATCGCCTGCTGGAGTTCAGCAATCTCGGGGCCTTTCGCAGCCGCCTGGCTGGGCAACTTTCGGGCGGTATGAAGCAGAAGCTCGGCCTGATGTGCAGCCTGGTGCATACGCCCAAGGTGCTGCTGCTGGACGAGCCCACCAACGGCGTGGACCCCGTCTCGCGGCGGGACTTCTGGCGAATCCTCTACCAGCTCCTGCGCGAAGGCGTGACGATTTTTATCTCCACCGCCTATCTTGACGAGGCTGAGCGCTGCAACCGCCTGGCCCTGATGCACAATGGCAGGAGGATGGCCTGCGGGCC
>CAYQJH010000068.1:0-18326 GCA_964417755.1 uncultured Planctomycetaceae bacterium | reverse complement strand
GATCTTGACGGCCACATCGCCCTCGGGCGCGCTCATCGACGCAACGTCTCCCAGGATGTCCCTGAGTCGATGTGCTGACACGGCCCGCTCGACGACCTCGTCGAGAGGCGCGGCCAGCGGCAGCGCGATGAAGACCAGCACCCCCATCGGCGCGTCCAGGTAGAGACCCAGGGCACGCTGCGTGCTGGTGATGCGAAGTCGGGCGGCCGGATCCCACTTCAGCAGCCGGCCCAGTACACCGGCGAGGTGGATGCGCTCTCCGCGCGAGAGGACCACTTCAGGCATTCGTGAGTCCCGGGCTCTCATCATCCGCTGAGGGGGTGGGGGCGACGTCCACCGCGGCTGTGGGGCCAGCATTCATGGCACCATCCTCGCGCAGGTACTGCGAGAGCGCCTCCCGGATGAATTCGGGCAGGGTCGTTGATCGGCCCGTGGCGATGTCAACCGCATAAAGCTTGTCCTGCTGGGCGTACTGGAACAGGCTGTTCTGGCCGACCTGCACTGCCTGGTTCAGCACGCCACGACAGACAACAGGTTCCCATAGCTTCTGCCCGGTAAGCGCGTTAAATCCATAGAGGCGATTGTCCCAGCAGGGCACGAAGCAGCCGCGATCATCCACCTGAAATTCCGCGCGTAGATGGCCTTCAAGCTGCGCCGACCAATCTACGCTGACCTTCGAGCTGCGCGAGACATCCGCGCACAGCAGCGTGCCGCCATCATTCGCGACGAACAACTGGCGATTGAGATACTTCAGCGGAGCGGAAATGGGTTCCTTCTTATCAGTCGAACTCATCGTCCATATCTTGATGCCCTCCTGCAGGCGGAAGGCGGCGTATCGGCCGTCAGTGGCGCCGACGTAATAGTTCACGCCATCGGTCGTCCCTGCGCAGTCGGCTGCAAAACCGAACGCGACGGTATTGGGCCTGCGAATAACCTCGCCGGTGTCACGATTCAGGACGACGACGTAGCTTTCGGTATTGATCATCAGCGCGTTGAACGGCGGGACGTTGGGCAGTCTTTCAGGCTCCAACAATTGCAGGATGCCCGAGACCTCCGGGGTCAGCCTGACGCTGTCATAATGAACCGGCGGGAAGATCGTTTCGTCCGGGTTTGACTGAAATACCCACTTGCTGATGCCGGTCGCGGCGTCAACCGCGATGATCCGGTTATTGCTGGTCTGGCAATAAAGATTCTCATCCAGGCGATAGACCTTCACGAGCTTCTCGCCAGGCTGTAGACGAGCCCGGCCCGTCCAGTAGTACTTCATGCCAGCCTTGGCCAGTGTGTCGGGGTGGGCCAAACCAGTCCACTGATTTGCGGGCCCAGAGCAGCCTGCCAGGGCCATGGCAAAGACAGCCGTCGCGAGAATCAGACTACGCATGCAATGCTCCTTGAACAACAGACTTCAGGCTCCAGGCTACAGACTTTAGGAACGACAACGACAACGGCAACGACCGGCTCCGGGCTTCCGGCTCCGGGAACGGCAACGACAAGAGGTTTCAGGCTTCAGGCTTCAGACTTCAGGAACAACAACAACGGCAACGGCAACGACCGGCTCCGGGCTTCCGGCTCCGGGAACGGCAACGACAAGAGGTTTCAGGCTTCAGGCTTCAGACTTCAGGAACAACAACAACGGCAAGGACAACAACAACAACAACAACGGCAACGGCTGCAGGCGAGACGCCTGCACCACAATGACAACGACAAGACCACAACATCGTGCTTCGGGCCGCTGCGCCTGTAGGCTGAAGCCTATAGCCGGTAGCCTCATTTCCTACTAAGGCTCGATGACGTACTGGCTGAGATCAACGCCGTGCTCGTGCTCAAATTGGCGCAATTCTTCGATGCGCTTCAGGTCATCCGCGATCCGGTGGGCCAATTTGAAGATGTAAGGCCGGCCTTCCAGGCGAGCCTGAAGGTCAGCCGTCATCTCGTCCCAACTGCCGTCGTAAAGATCTCGCTTGAGCACCACCAGCATGCGCTGCTCGCTGGTCATGCCATTGACGAACTGGCGAATCGGATCTTGATTTTGGCCCGGCGATGAAGTCAAAACAGTCACCTTTGTGCCAGACCGGTATTCACCGATGCCGGCACGCACGCTGCCGACAGATCGTCGATTACTCTAAGGCCCTGCCAGGCGATTTGCAACCGGATATCTGCGGAGCATTTGTCATTGCGTTGGCCGTCCTCATGCGGCAGTATGTCTCTGTCGACATCTGTCTTTCAGACAAGGAAACAACATGAAGAACGCTCTGCTTGCCGCCGCAATCGTCATTCTCTCTTTCGTCTCCCTCGCTACGGCACAGTCCACCCAGCCGGCCGCGCCGGTTGCGCCCACGCAAATGCCGGCTGACTGGTGGCCGACCTCGGGGCAGCAGGGCACTGGCCGGGTTCAGGATGGCTACCTGATCTGGAACGGCAAGCCGTTCTTCCGCAACTTCCACCATGGCTGGTGCTCCTGGAGCCACAAGCGCCAGGATATCTTCAAGGTCTACCGCTATTACCTCCTGTGCAACACCGCAAATGTTGGCGAGGAGGCCTGGGTCGCGGCGAAGGAGATCTTCAAGAAGGGCTATGACGAGGGGATAAAGTCGGACGTCGTCACGCACCGATTCCAGGATGCAACGAGGATGTACGACAATAAAGTCTTGGCCTCGCTCTACCTGCCCGGCATGCAGTACTCGCTGCCCGAATCGCTGCGAAGCAAACGCGAGGAGGACATCTTTGACGCCTTCAACGCCTCCATCGTCAAGACGGCCACGGACTTTGCCCGGGCCTGGAGCACGCACCCGGGTCTGGGGGCGTACGAGATCTCCGAGGAGTACTGGCTGCCGGGCACGTACAAAGACGGCTTCATTCCCTCCAAGGCCAGATACGCCGGCTGGCTGAGCCAGAAGTACGGCACCATCGAGAAGATGAACAGCGTCCGCGGCGAGAGCTACAAGTCGTTCGACGAAGTGCCCATCCCCCAGGGCAAGTTCGTTGATGAAGCCGGCGTCAATAACCTCGACTACGCCGACTTCCTCACCAGCGACAATGCCCGCCGTTTGCAGCTTGTGTATGACTCGCTGAAGAAGGCTGCCCCGAACATTCCCCTCTCGGCTGCAAAAGGCGAGTGGGGCCGGGCCGAATGGTTCTATTGCCCGCCCAGCGATTTGTTCGGCTGGTACTGCTCGGTGCCGGGCGGCTATGGCGTGTCCAACTCCGTTCCGCGGACAGCCGTCGAGAACTTCGGCAAGGTGTTCGAGTGCATCCACGTCAACTACTGCCGCTATGGCCGCAGGGACTCAAAGTGGCCCGAAGGCGAGCCGTTCAAGCTCGATCTACGCGGCATTGGCTACCCGCATACCATAACCGAGATCTTCGAGGGCATGAAGGATCACTGGCTGGAGGACTACAACGACGGCTCCTTCCACTATTTCCACCCGACCAAGATGATTCGCGAGGTCGGCGAGATCAAGACATGGTCGGGCGCGGTGCTGAACTTCCACAAGGATGGGCTCGAAGGTCCGGATGTCATAGCCGAGCCGAGCACGCTGGGCATGTCGCGGGCATTCGCCTGGGCGCAGCGCACCGCGCCACTCTTCCTGCCGACGCGGGTGGAGAAGGGCAACCTGGGCGTGCTGATGACCGGCCGCAGCATGGCTGTCGGCGGCTCGATGTACATTGCAGGCAAGCTATGGCGCGAGACGCCGGAAGCCCTTCGGCGGATGCAGGTGCCCTATGGCATCGTCCGTGAGGAGAACGTCAAGGACCTCTCAAAGTACAAGGTGCTGCTGGCCGGCCCGGCTGCCAGCGCGACCAGCAGCCAGTACGTGGACGCTGTGAAGGCATTCGTAAAGGCCGGCGGCAAGTTGATCATCATGCCGGGCGCGTTTTCCAAGGATGAATTCCATCGTCCCACTCCCAAGGCGCGGGAAGAGATCGAGGCGATTGCAGCCGTCCGGCTGGAAGAGCCCGCCAAGCTCGATCTGCAGGCCAATGACTTCTGGCCGCAGGCGCTGGCGGCCTATCGCCAGGCGTTCGAGAAGGCCGGCGTTGTTGCCCCGGCCAGCCTCTCCGGCGGAACCGACCCGCTGGCATGCAGCGACCTGACGATGGGCGTCCTCAAGGGCGACGGCTACTACCTGGCCGGTATCGCCAGCTTCAGCGAGAAGGACCAGCGCGTCACGCTGAAGGTCAATTGCCTGCCAGCCGGCAATTACGAGGTGATCGATGTAACCGGCGAGCGGCCCCTGTTGCAGAAGGATGATCTGGCCGGCTGGGCGCTGAAGACTGATGAAGAGTATCGTGCGACGAAGGTGCTGGCGACGGCCTCGGCGGCGGACCTTGCAGCCAAGGGCATGGCAAACATCGACGTCATCAGCGGCGCAGGGCGGATACTGCTGATCCGCCAGATGGCCAAGGTCGTGGTGAGTTGTCCAGCATACGAAGTGGCGACCATCGCCCTGTCCAAGGTCGGCACGGACATCGTGCTGCCGGCTGAGGCATCTGACAAGATGAAGGCAGCCGCCAAGACGCTGGCCGACGCCATCAAGGCCAAGGGCGGCAGCGCCGCCGTCATCGCGCCTGCCGACGTGAAGATTGCCAAGACGACTTTCGACGCGTACATCCATCCACAGGTGGCCAAATACGAGTCGAAGATTGCCGTCTTCCAGAATCAGCCGTTGGATACCCAGCGGAACCTGCTGGTGATTGGCTCGCAGGAGACCAACCCGCTGGTGAAGCACCTGGCTGCCGTCGGTACGTTCACGTATGACAAGGTCCTGGAGAAGGTGACGGCTGGGTATCCAGGCAAAGGCCGCGGCCTGATCGGCGTGGTGGAATCGGTAAACGATCCATCCTTCGACGCCACGGACAAGACGCGCGACGCCCTCATCATCGGCGGCAGCGACGAAGAGGGCACGCTGGCGGCCATGGCCAAGGTGGCTGAGATTCTCACCGGCGCCAAGTAGCAGACAACGAGCCTGACGCAGTACAGCGCGTTCTACGTGTCGCGGGCGTTTTTGCCCGCGCGTGCCGCGGCCGTCCCGGCTGCGAATCCGGCACATGGTGCGAGGGCAAGCTCGTGCTACGTAGCGAAGCTACTTCGCAGAGTAACAATGCCCTCGCGTACGCGCGGTCGGGGACGTCCGCGCCACGCAGAACAGCGACACGCAAACAGCCAATCTGTGCTGTGCTGCGAAGGGAACAAAAGCAACCGCCGCAGAGACGCAGAAGTCAATAGGAGATATTGACGTTCTTGCGTCTCTGCGGCAGGTTGTTCAGACTTTCATTCCTTGATCTTGCCCTTCCAGATGCCGCCGCCGTAGGTCGAGACGTAGATCGTCTTCTCGTCGCCTGGCTCGAATGTTACGCACTGCGTGCAGACGTGCGGCGGGGTCGTCAGGCGATCAAATGTCTTGCCGCCGTCATTGCTGCGTAGCAGGCCGTCAACATACGTGCCGACGAAGATCTGGTCCGGCCTGGCTGGGTTGATCGAGACAGCCCAGCAGTAAGGCTTGTCGACGATCTTCGTCCAGGTCGCGCCGCCGTCGGTGGTCTTCCACACGCCGCCATTGCCGTTGCCCTTGTCCCACGGCACCTGAGAGCCTTGGGCGAAAAAGCCCACCGGAGGCACCTCGAAACATGAGACGTAGATCGTCTTGGAGCTTCGCGGATCGACCTCCAGGCCGAAGATGAAATCGAACGGCTGGTCGGCCCCGACCTGCTTCCAGTTCTCTCCGCCATCGGTCGAGACGAACAGGCCGCCGGCGACGTGCTTCTGGTTGGGGAAGCTGGCTGTCAGGCCCGCCAGCAGCGTGCCGTCGCTGTGGCGCACCAGACGCCAGACATTGCGGCTGGGAGGTTGCGGCAGGCCGTTGTTGCAGGCCTTCCAGGTCTTGCCGCCGTCGGTCGACTTGAAGATGCCGCTATTCATAAGACCGACCCATAGCGTGCGGCTGTCTTTCGGACTCGTGGGGTCCAGCACTATCGTGGTGGCTGTGCCTTTGTCGCGTGGGAGCTGTTTTTCATCCACCGGCTCCCAGTTAATGCCATAATCAGTGCTGACGGCTACGGCGCCCCTGCCCGCGGCGACGTCTCTGCGAAGCATCTTCCAGTGCGGCAGGCCGTGCTCGCCCGACCAAACGCTGTAGACTCTGCCCGGCACGTCCGGATCGATGGCGATTTCATAGCAGGTGTTGGGCTCGGGGCTACCTTCGGCGGCCAGCGCCCAGCTCGATCCGCCATCCTTGCTGGTGAACAGGCCCACATCGGAATAGTTGATCCAGCGGCGGGCCTTGTCCTTGGGATCGATATAGAGCCAGTAGCACACCAGTACTTCGGCCCCGCGCCCGCGATAGTATATGTCGCTGACCTTGTCGGTGAACATCGGCGTCCACCGCTTGCCGGCGTCGCGGGTCACGCAGGCGTTGCCGCCGTTGGTGCCGAAGGCCAGTTCCGGGCGAGTCTCGCAGACGGCGATGTCCGTCGGTGCGTCGGACCAGCCAAACTTGCCATGGATGTACAGCGTCATCCACTCGGGATCAAAGTTGCACTGGGGCAGATCCTGTGGGCCGAACGTCGTGCACGCCCAATTGGCTCCGCCATCGACGCTCTTCCAGACCGCCCGCGACTGGTCCGGCCATTGCTTCATGCCCTGGGCCAGCACGTAAGCCAGGTCAAGATTTGCAGATGTCACCACCGGGTGGCGATACTGCACCGGTCCGCCCTTCTGGGCCATATACAGGCCGTTGTTGATGGCTTGCCAGGTCTTGCCCTTGTCGGTGGACTTGTAGACGCCTCCGACGCAGGTTTCGCCTTCCATCTTGGACTCCAGCGTTACATAGAACGCGGACTTGCCCTTGCCGTCCCAGGCCGCTGTGAATCCGGTAAGTTTGTTGCCCGGCAGGCCTGCCTTGAGGTCTTGCCACGTCTTGCCCCAATCAGCCGACGACTTCACGCATGTATCGTCCGCTGAGTAGATCACGCGGGCATCCTTGGGGCTGTCGGCGTCGATGTAGATTCTGCCCACAGGGCTGCTGCTCGACCAGCTATCGATCTTCGCCCAGGTCTTGCCGCCGTCCTTGCTTTGGTACAGTAAGGATCCCTTCTTGCTGTCGAAGATGCTGAATACGACGTACATCAAGTCCGGGTTAGCGGGATCAAAGATGATCTCTTCGCAGAAATAGCCAACGCCATGCGGATCGCGCTTCGGGTCGCCGATAACCTGCTGCCAGGTATTGCCCTTGTCGAAACTGGCCATGAGGCCCTTGAAGCAGACAAGGTACATCTTGTTTAGATCCGTCGGGTGGAAGGCGATCGGGGCCAGCAGGCGGCGCACCTGTTCGCCGGGCAGCGTCCGCCACGTCTTGGCGCCGTCGAAAGAAAGGAAGATGCTGCCCATGTCGCACGAGAAGCCCATCATGTTCGGGTCGGCCGGGCTAATGGATGGATAAAAATGCCCGCCTCCGCCTCCCGGGCCGACGCTCTCCCAGGTGACATCGACCACTCGCTCCGCTGCCAGGGACATCCCAGCCAGAATCGCCATCGCCGCCAGCAATACCATTACTCGCTTCATGGACGAACCTTTCTTGTCAGGGGCCAATCTTCATCAGCGGCCACGCAGGCCGCATCGGACACTTGTTGAACCCGGCGGATGACTCCAAGTATCTGAATGAAGATGGTGAAAGCAAGCGTCTTTGGGTAAGGGCAACAAACGTATAGAACCAATTCATCTATTGAAAAGATTGTCATTGCAAGGAAGGTGGCGACGGTCAAATGGATAAGTCAGCAAGAGAATCAGTAAGCGGCCATTCTGCGATCTCATAGCCCTGTCTGGATGCCGTAGCTCTAATCTTGAATCGCGTTCCCATTGGATAGTCGTGTGTGCTCAATATCTTTACTATCTGCGGGAAGAGATATATGACCGCTCGAAACTTCTCAAATCCTGAATAACTAGACATGGCGCCGGACATGAAGAATCCAGTAATGCGTCGTGCGGGTAGAATGAGTTGAAGTGGTGGTCCCTTCAATCTTGCTCGTTCACCTCTGGATCTTCCTGAATCGCAAGTAATAACGGACCAGCCGCCTTCTTCCGCGAGTATCTTCGTCCAGTCAACATCCCAAGCGCCCTTTCCAATCTGCGTTCCGTCGGGCTTGAAGTGCTCTTCTAAGAACTCCACCTGAATTGGAGGTTCGCACTTGTATAATCGCAGCGCATCAATGATCAGATGGGATGCTCGTAGCGTCAGGCACTCGTCGAGCATGAGTTTCACGCGGGAATTCCAGAGAGAAAGTCATCGTACCTGACCGCCAGTTTGACCGCAGTCGGATTAACGCCAAAAGCTGCGGCCGCGCCGGATAGCGACCCTTCTCCCTGATAAGCGTTTACCAAAGCTGCCACAGTATAGCCAATCGGTAACACAATCGGCGCGCCATACTGCTTTCGGGGATTGATGACGATCTTGTATTCCCCATCGCTTAAAGGACTATATTCGTAGGCCAAGCCCTGTGAGTCGTAAGACAAGTCAATAAGGTACGGTTCTACAATAGCGTGCAGTAGTTGCTGGTGTTTGTACTTCCCCGTGACTTGAATCAAAATTTCTTCCGGGAAATCAAGCCGAATAACTACATCATCAGCAAACAAAAATGTCTGATGTCGTCTTGCGAACGGATAGTCTATGCCTTTTTCGTGGGCTGCATTAATGGTTGCTCTAATCTTCTGGAGACTCAACTTTCTAGTGGCGCGAATTGCACGGATTGCTAAAGCTTGAATCAGGTCTATGAATCCCACAATTCTGGCTTGATTCGGGGGAATCCGACGAAGAACGGCTGGTTCACGATCTTGAGTACCGTCTAGCCAAGCCGTCATTAACCTAGGGCTCACCTTCGCAAGACGAGCCGCTTGGTCTAAGGTATAAAGACCCTCAGTGAATATGTTCGCCACGTTCGCTATCAAGGCATCTCCTTACAGCAACCTAACTACACCGTAATTCTATTGTAGATATCGCCAAAAAGCCATATTCATCTTCATTCAATTCTGCCAATGCTCAACCCAATCATCGGAAGAGGCGGTCGGGGAATCATGGAAGACTCAGCCATGTTTTGGTTTTCTGCATCGGGCTAAATGCCATTGATCTTGTCCTTCGAAAAAACCGGCCAAACTGCTGTTGACAAGGCTGCGTAGAACCACTAGACTGCCTCATTCTTCAGAATTGGTTGCGATGCATCCGGCCTCATGCAAGGGCGGGGCATCAAAATATGGAGTACGTGTCATGGCTCATAAAAAAGGACAAGGTTCGACCCGCAATGGCCGGGATAGCAATGGCCAGCATCGCGGGGTAAAGGTTTTTGGCGGACAGATGGTCGCCTGTGGCGGGATTATCATTCGCCAGTGCGGCACGCCATTCAAGGCCGGCGCCAACGTCGCCCGCGGCCGCGACGATACGCTCTACGCGCTTCGCGAGGGCAAAGTGAGCTTCCGCGGCCGGTTCGTGGACGTGGTTTGACCTTTCGGCGAAATTTCTTGCAGGTTGAGGATGGCACGCAGAAATGCCATCCTCCTTTTTTATCCAGGCTGCGGACCGGCGACGACTAATGACCCACGACAGTGGCGCGATAACCAGAGCGATGTTCGTTGACGAGATGGAGATATTCGTCAGCGGCGGGGCGGGCGGCGACGGCTGCGTCGCGTTTCGGCGTGAGAAGTTCGTCCCCAAGGGCGGGCCCAGCGGCGGCGACGGCGGCAACGGCGGCAGCGTCATCATCGAGGCCGATGATTCGTTCAACACGCTTCAGCATCTGGCAGGGCATCATCACTGGAAGGCCCAACGCGGCGGCCATGGCATGGGCAGCAACTGTTCTGGTAAGAAGGGGCATGACGAGATCGTCAAGGTTCCGCCCGGCACGATCATCTATGATGCCGACACGATGGCCGTGCTCAAGGACTTGACCGAGCCGCTCCAGCAGGTGGTTGTCGCAGCCGGCGGCAAGGGGGGGCATGGCAACGCATATTTCAAGACGTCGGTTCACCAGGCACCGCGCGAATTCGAGCCCGGCGCACCAGGCCAGGAGCGGCGGCTGAAGCTGGAACTCAAGCTTATCGCCGATGCAGGGCTGCTGGGCAAGCCAAATGCGGGCAAGAGCACGCTGCTGTCCAGGCTGTCGGCCGCAAGACCAAAGATCGCGGCGTACCCGTTTACGACGCTGTATCCGTGCCTGGGCATCGTCGAGATGAGCGGCTATCGGCGGTTCGTGATGGCCGATATCCCTGGGCTGATCGAAGGTGCGCACCTGGGCGCGGGCCTGGGCGATGAATTCCTTCGCCACATCGAACGCACGCGCCTGCTGGTGCATATAGTGGATATCTGCCCACCGGAAGGCAACGCAGTCGATGATTACCTGGCCATTCGGCGCGAGCTGGAGGAGTATTCGCCGGCCTTGGCGCAGAAGCCGGAGATCGTCGTCGTCAACAAGATGGACCTGACCGAGGCCCGGGAGAACCTCAAGGCCTTCGAGAAGAAGCTTGGCAAGAAGGTGCTGGCGATATCGGCTGTCACGGGCAAGGGCCTGGAGGCCGTCGTCGAACGGATCTGGGAGACGATCCACCCGCGGGAGGAATAGACTGGTGGCATGGCGGGCGCAGTTTCCCGCCATGTTGGTTCCAGCAAAGATGGATCCTCCCGTTGAGCATGCATAGCCATTGCATTACCGTAGCGCATGGCGGCACACGACGGCAGTTCGGCAAAGCTCACCGAAATCCGCCATGCCACCCGATCATGTGGAATAGTGACTATGAATGAAGACGAACTGGCCCTGATCCCTCACGTGCTGGCGTGCGACATCGGCAATTCAGCCATCCACTTTGCGCACGTCCATGGAGAGAACGTTACGGATGTCCAGGCATTCCGCATGGGCGAGCTGGCCGATCTGGGCTCGGCGCTGGCGAACCTGTGGTCGCAGATGCCCCAGCCGCGAAAGATCGTCGCCGCCAGCGTCAACCCCGCCGGGCTGAAGGCCTTGGAAGCCGCCGCCCTCGAGAGCATCGGCGATCAGAACGTGCTGGTCATTGGGCGCGACCTGCCGCTTCCTATCGACACCAACCTGCCGCAACCGGAGAAGATCGGCGTGGATCGTCTCTGTGCGGCCGTCGCAGCCTTCGACCGCCTGGGCGTGGCCTGCGTGGTGGCCGACTTCGGCACAGCCATCACCATAGACTGCGTCAATGACGAAGGCGTCTTCCAGGGCGGCATCATCATGCCTGGTTTGGCTATGGGCGCAGGCAGCCTCAAGGCCAATACCGCCCAGCTTCCGCTGGTGGAACTGAGTAATCCTGATTGGGTTTATGGCAAGGACACTCGCCAGGCAATCGTCGGCGGGCTGGTCTTCGGGGCCCGCGGGGCACTGCGCGAAATGATCGAGATGTACGCCACCGAGCTAGGCCATTGGCCGCTGGTGATCGCTACCGGCGGAGACGCACAGTTGATCTGCGGCGACCCGGTGGACAGTGAGCTTGTCCAGGCCATCGTGCCGGACCTGGTGATCCGCGGCGTGGCGGCTGCCTACTACCGGACGCTTATCACATCGGAATGAGCTGCAACAGCACAAACTCATCTGAATCGCTGTCATGCACAACGGCCCAGTTGCTAAGCCCGCCGGGCAAAGGTGGCATCGCGGTAATCCTGCTGCGGGGGCCCAAGTGCCGCCAGTTTCTCTCCACCATTTTCCGTCCGTGGAAATCGCATGGAGATTTCAGCCAGACTGACCGCCTTCAGTTGGGGCACTTAGTTGACCCACAGGGCACGATCCTTGACGAAGCGATCGTGCACCAGGCCGATGGACAAGTGGAGATCAATATTCATGGCGGGCCGGTCGTGGTCCAGAAGGTGCTGGCCTGCCTGAAGGCAGCTCATTGCGAATTGCGGATTGCCCTTCGTGCTCAGGGTCCCGAGCGCAGTCGAGGGGCGGATTGCGGATTTTCTCGGACTGGACTTTCTGGTGAGATATTGTCACTGGGCAACCAAGACGACGACCACGACTCAGGATGCGCTGGTCTCCCGGCAGTGCATCCCTTGTGGGGCAATCCCGCGATCGGCTGCGAGATGCTGGAACTACTGCCACGCTGCCAGAGCATGTTGGCAGTGGAGGCAATCTCGCGGCAGTGGTCTGGTGGGCTGAGCGAGCTTGTCCGAAACATCCGAAATATCCTTTCCTACGAGAGCTATTGTGGTGCAGGCGTCCCGCCTGCATCCACGCCCTCCCGGGCGGGGCTTCCTGTATTGTCCAACGTGGCCGCAAACTCCGCGGCCACGGCACCCGCAACGGCTTCCAACACATCTATCGCCAATGAACTAGCCCGCGCCGCCGATGGCTTGGCGATTATGCAGCGCCTGCTTCAGCCATGCGAAGTTGTGCTCGCCGGGCCGCCCAACGCCGGCAAGAGCACATTGGCGAACCTGCTGACAGGCAGGCAGGTGAGCATTGTCCACCAGACGCCGGGCACCACGCGTGATTATGTCCGCGAGCTTGCCCTGCTCGATGGCGTGCCTGTGTGGATTACCGATACTGCCGGCTTATGGGATTCACCTGCCGGCGATTGCCCGCACCGCCACGACGTGGAAAACCAATCTATGCGGCACGCCCAGGAGCAAATCGCCCAGGCCGACCTGGTTGTCTGGCTATGGTCTGAGCCTGATCTGCCCGGTGCCATGCCGGGTGCTATGCTTCCGCGCAGTTTGCGGAAGCATGCCCTCTCCGATCAACTGCCAAAGGCAAGCAATATTCTTCATGTCCTGTCCAAGTGCGACCTGCATGGCGGCGAACGACGGCAGTTCGGCAAAGCTCACCAAAATCCGAACCCGCCGCCGGGCCCATCGCCATGCGACCCATTTGAGCTTGCGATCTCCGCACACACTGGGGACGGTATCGCTGAACTGAAGCAGGCAATACGCTCGCGGCTGGGACTGGATAACCTTGACCTTTCGCAGCCGCGCGCCTTCACGTCGCGCCAGGCCGAATTGCTTATAAGCGCCAGTCGTGCGATCAGTGAAGGCAAAGTGGAATCCGCCCAACTGGCGCTAGATAGTCTGCTGATGGGATGAGTGCCTGGTCCGAGCGCGTACGCACAAAACGCTGCCGTGCAGGGCCTAAGCTGGTAGAGAAGGAATACCTGATATGCCTCCTCTGACAGAGAAACACGACGCGATGCTGTGGACGGCCTTGGACGGCCAGAAGGTGCGATGCGAACTCTGCGGGCATCAATGCGAGATCGCAGCCGGCAAGTACGGCCTCTGCCGCGTCCGCGAGAACGAAGCCGGCCTGCTCAAGACGCTTAACTATTCCGCGGTTGTCGCCGTCAATGTCGACCCCATCGAGAAGAAACCTCTATTCCATTTTCTGCCCGGCTCGCGGAGTTTGTCTGTGGCGGCGGCCGGGTGCAACTTTCAGTGCGAGTTCTGCCAGAACTGGCAGATCTCGCAGTTGCCGCGAGGTGGGCGGATCGCCGGCGAGGCTGTCAGTCCGGAGCAGATCGTAACGGCGGCTACCAATTACGACTGCGCCTCGATCAGCTATACGTATACCGAGCCGACGGTTTTCTTCGAGCTGGCGTATGACTCGGCCAGGCTGGCGCATGAGCGCGGAATCAGGAATTGCTTCGTGTCCAATGGCTTTCTTTCGCCGATGGCCGTCCAGAAGATCGCCCCGTACCTCGATGCGATCAACGTGGACCTCAAGGCCTTCCGCGACGAGACCTACCGCCGCGTGATGAAGGCCGGCCTTGCGCCCGTGCTGGAGGCACTACGGGCATTGGTGGCCGCCGGAGTGTGGGTGGAGGTAACCACGCTGGTGGTGCCGGGCATGAACGATTCGCGCCAGGAACTCCAGGACATTGCGCACTTCATCGCGGGTGAGCTCAAGCCCTCCGTGCCATGGCACGTCAGCCGGTTCCATGGCGACTACAAGATGACGGCCATCCCGACTACCTCGATGGAGACGCTCAGCCTGGCGTGCAAACTGGGCAGGCAGGCTGGGTTGAAGTACGTCTACTGTGGCAACGTGCCAGTTTCCGACTATGAGCAAACGCGCTGCCCGTCCTGCTCCAGGATGCTCATCGACCGTACTGGATTCAGCGTGCGGGCGAATAATCTCAAAAATGGCGCCTGCCCCGATTGCGGCCAGATGATCGAAGGCGTGTGGAAGTAAGTGTGTGTCGCGGGCATCTTGCCCGCGTGTTCTGCAGGCGTCTCGCTTGCGGTTTAGAAACGCGAGGGGAAGATGCCCTCGGTACTCGCGGGCGAGACGCCCCCGACACGCACGCGACACGCACGTTAGAAAGCCCTGGCGGAAGCCGGGGGATGCAGAGCGAAGGGCTGCCAGAATACCACCATAAAGGCATGAAGATACGCGGCGGATCGACGTGATCCGCCGCGTTCTCAATCTATGTCAACTTCAACCGTCAGATCTTAGCGTTTGCGGCGATTGCGGCGCTCGCGACGCTTCTTCGAGCCGACTTTCCTGCGACGTCTTGGCTTACCCATAATAATTCCTTATATCACCTGGCCGCCATTGCGGCAGTGCGTGTTGCGTTAAAGGCTGGACATGTATACCGCAATCACCGGCAAAAGTCAAATCACCGCATGACCCAGCTCGTCTTTTCCAGCGTGGGCGTGACGTTGGGGCGGTTGGCGGCCTCGCCGGGGACAAGATATCGAAGGTCTAGCGTCTTGTTCAGGATGATCGTGGTTTTTTCGACCGTCTTCTTCTGGCCGGAGATATCCGTCTGAACCACCTCGATAGGCTGGGGCAGCGTAACCTCAGCCGTCTCCCCGCTCAGGCCGCCCACGAAGATGTCGATGATGCCCGTCTGCGGGTCGAAGTCGGGCCAGATGGCCACGCCCAGCTTGGCGTTGTCGTTGCCCTGGAGCAGTTTGCCCACAATGGCGTTGGAGTCCTGTATCAGCGGGTTGTTCAGCGTCTGCTTGACCTTGTCATAGACGACAAATGGCACGCCCGCGCCGGCCCGCAGCATCTGCCCGGTCTGCGTGTACATCACGAATTCCGGCACGAAGGTCTGATCGGCGCCGGTGTGATTGGTCACCTGGTACTGCATGTACCAAAATGTCCTGGGCGACTTCTCGCCGGGCACCTGGACGCGGATGGCCTGCGGCGTCTGGTGTTCGAAATCAATCTCCCAGCTCGATGGAACCTGCGCAGGCTTGGGGGCGGCCGACCGGGCCTGGGCCTGCATCAAAGCCAGCGATGCTGCTGCCAACACCATTGCCAATGCGATGCGCTTCATACCAGAACTCCTGAGCACTGAGCGTGTCCAGCATGCTCGAATTAGGCCATATCATGGCCAGCACAACGTGCCAAGCTACGCTTCGTCCACTCTCAAGTCAACTGCGATTTACGTCACTTCTTGTGCGGGAAGAATTCGTCAATCGGTGTCTTGGCCAATTCTACCAGGAACGAGCTGAGCCTCTGCGTAACCAGGTCAAGGTAGGCCTGCCCACGCTGAGTTGATGCCCCGCGCGGGTCGCCCGCGGCGCAGTGGTCGTTCAGCCGGGCGAAGTTCCGGCTGGTCTTGACCCATCCTTCTCGCAGGCCTTCCAGGCAGAAGCGGCGCGTTTGCCCATCGCCGGCAGCCTCCGGCTCGACAAGCTCCCCGCACAGCGCCATCATTACCGAGGTCTCGAACTGCCCGGCATGGTCGTCCGGACGGTCGAAAAACTCCGCATAACGGTCATGCCCGACCGTCCACCAATTGCAGAGGAATACATGCACGTCCAGATCGCACTGCACCTGCCGCACCAGCGGCGCGAAGTCGTTCCCGCCGTGGCCATTCAATATGACCATCTTCCGCAGGCCGTGCTTGCGAAGCGAGCCGATGATCTCGCGGAGCATGGCGTCCAGCACAGACTGGCTGACATGGACGGCCATGGGGAAGGCCATCTGGTTGCAGTCCACGCCGAAGGGAATCGTCGGCAGGCAGAGCACAGACTGGCATTGCGGCCAGGCAAGCTCGCAGCTTCGCCTGGCGACATAGGTGGTGTGGATGAAGTCCGTGCCTTCGGGCAGATGGCGATTATGCGCCTCGATGGCAGCGGCAGGGATTACGGCGACCTCGTACTGCCGCCGGCGGATTCGATGCAGGTTCGTGGCGGTGATGTCCCATTCATCTATCATGCCTGGACGCTACATGAGACACTGATGGATGTCTAGCGTTTTCCGAGGCGACTATGGATCAGGGGCTGTGGCGTCTGAAATCTCGTTCAAACTAAAATTCTCGCAATTCACTCCTTTTTCTTAATCATTCGTCGGTGCTTTACCGATAGATAGTCTATCCGTCCATGAAGGCCTTTATTCCTGTAGCCTCAGGGCGGACGCACGTAGTGCCTGACTCTGGGCGAGGCAGGCACGGATGTTCAGCCAGAGCGTGCCAATACATAAGTGGGATGGGTCGGTGAAAGGTGGCGCTGTGAAACCAGGAAGCAAGAGATTCTCGTCGGTGGGCAAGATCGCGATGGTTGGGATCATTGCCGGCGTAGTCGTAACTGTCGCCTGTGCAGCAATGGCAGGAGGCTCGGGCGCTCCGGCTGGATATGTGCTGGGGCAGGATTTTGCCGACATGGCGCTGGGCTTTGACCCCTTTACGCTGGCGACGCAGGGGCCTGCCGGCTCATCCGATGGACAAGACAATCCGTCGTTGGTTCGCGTCTCCTCCAATCCGCAAATACCGGATCGCCCTGCACTGCGCAGCCCGTATCGGCCGCCGCTGTTCTAGTTTGCGGCCATCGCACAGGAATCATGGACGATCACTGGAATTCACCGCCTCTTTTTAGGAAGCAAACATGAACCAATTAACAGCTTCACCTACAGGGATGAACAGCGCCGTTGCCAGGATCGAGGCCCTTGAGCCTCGCATGTTGATGAGCGCTGTGAACCTCGCCGATTATTACCCGCTGGTTGTGGACAGCGTTTATGAGTACGCAGCTGACGACGACGGCGTAGAGTCAACCGTCAGGCAGGTTGTAACAGCCGGGCCGTCGCAAGGGCAGTTCTATGTCTCTTCATACATCGACGACCTCTTCAGCAGCGCTCGCCTTATCGACGTAAGTTCCGGCGATCAGCTCCTGCTGGCGCAGAGCTGGGTAACGCAGGAAGGCACGCACTTCCAGGTCTTCCAGACGCCCATAACTCTCCTGCCGGAGGAAGCCCAGACTGATCAGGCATTCTCGGATTCGTCCGATTATGATTTGTACCTCAGCGAGGACTACTACGAAGCGACTATGCCCGACCTGGCTGATATTGCCAGCGTGGCCAGCTTGTACGATTCAGGCCAATTCGACATCGAGCTTGCATTCGATGGTTATCAGGAAGTCGTCACGCCCAATGGCGCCTTTACCTGCCTGACGCTTGCCTATGAAAACAGCTGGGAAGATGACGAAAGCGGTTACAGCGGCACGGACAGCTATCAGCTTTATCTTGCGCGCTCGGTCGGACAGATCGCCAAGGACATGGACTGGACCAGCACAGCCGACGGCGAGACGAACACCGGCACGCAGAGCTATCGCCTGAGCGACTTCAGTGTCGCTGGCGTGGTAGAAAAGCATCTGCACTTCTCGTCAAAGCGTTCTGTCCAGTACACCGCCAGTAATGGCGTCAAGGTAACCGTCAGCATATCGGGCGGCGGCTCGGGCGACATCTACTTCGCCCAGGATCTCGATACGGATGCCGATCTTATTACGGTTTACAACACCTCGTCGCGAAGCTCGCTGTCGATCAAGACCAAGGGCAACGCCGCCACCGACGTAGGGCAGATCGAAGTGGCCCAGAACATAGATGATATTTCTGCGTCAAGGGTAACCTTGATCGACGGACTGTTTGCCAAAGGGCTGGTCGGCTCAGTCAAGCTGGCTGACCTGGCTGATACGCAGATTCTGCTTAACACTGACGCAACGGCTGTCGGCAGCGCGAGCGTGAGCCTGGAATTCGATAATGTCGCCGACCTCTCGCTGGACACCGGCGGAATGCCGATCAAGAAGCTGAAAGTGATCGAGTGGCTGGACAGCGGCGATGCCGAAACGATCATCGCACCATGGATCAAGACGCTAAGCGTCACCGGCCTGCAGACAAGGTGGGCTGTCTCTTCCGGCGATTGGCAACCGAATCTCCACCTTAGCGGTGCTGCAGACGGAAACACCCTTGGCGCGGTGAGCATTGCCGGCGAGGTTGGCAGTGCCACGTGGGATATCACGGGCGATGTCGGAAGTTGCACGTTTGGCAGCCCAGATTACACGAGGGAAATAAGTGCCGACGAGATTACCGCCATCAAAACCAGGACG
>CAYQJH010000067.1:0-18538 GCA_964417755.1 uncultured Planctomycetaceae bacterium | reverse complement strand
ATCCTCGACGTGCAGGCCCGCGGCGATGCCGCCGTTCTGGACGCTACGCGTGCGCTGCACAATCCAGCCGCCAAGTTAGAAGACCTGCGCGCGCGGCCGGAAGATATCGCCGCCGCGGCCAAGGCGGCTGACAGTGACTTCCTCAAGCTCATCCGCCGAGCAGCTGACAACATTCGCCAATACCAGGAATCGATTCTGGTCAAGGCCCCCCCGCCGCTGCGGCGAGGCGGGCGAGAGCTGGCTGTGCGTTACACGCCGATGGATCGCGTAGCCGTCTACGTTCCAGGTGGAAAGGCCCTTTACCCCTCGACCGTCCTGATGACGGTGATACCCGCCCAGGTGGCCGGCGTGAAGGAAATCGCCATGGTCACCGTTCCGCAAAAGGACGGCCGGGCCGACCCGCAGTGCCTGGCCTTGGCGGGCGAACTTGGCGTCAGCGAGGTTTACGCAGCCGCCGGCGTGGCGGCCCTGGCGGCGCTGGCCATCGGGACGCCGATGTTCCCGGCGGTGCAGAAGATCGTCGGGCCTGGCTCAGCCTTCATCGCCGAGGCCAAGCGGCAGCTGTTCGGGCGCGTAGGCATCGACAGCATCGCCGGCCCAAGCGAGGTGCTCATCATTGCCGATAACACGGCCCGTGCGGACTACATCGCCGCCGACATGTTGGCCCAGGCGGAACACGACCCGGGCTCAGCCATCCTGACTACCGATTCGGCCGACCTAGCCCGGGGCGTGGCCGAGGAATTGGACCGCCAGGTAGCCCAGTTGGATCGGGCGGATGCAGCCCGCGCCGGCCTGGAGGCCTACAGCGCAATCATCGTGGTGGGTTCAATCGCCTCAGCCTGCGAGCTTGCTAACGAATTCGCCACCGAGCACCTGGAGATAATGACAGCCGACGACGCTGCCGTGTTGGCGGAGGTTCATAATGCCGGGGCGATATTTGTTGGCCCGCACAGCCCGGTACCCGTTGGCGATTACTATGCAGGCCCCAGCCACGTGCTGCCCACCGGCGGCACAGCCAAATTCTCCGGCCCGCTTAGCTGCAACGATTTCCTCAAGGCCTCCAGCGTAGTGAAGTACGACGCCGCCTCGCTGTCAGCCGACGCCGATGATATTGCCGGCTTCGCTGAGAGAGAAGGCCTGACCGCCCACGCAAAGGCTGTGAGAATAAGAAGCCTTAAAGGGCCCTAATCTTGGTGCCACCCCCAAGTAGGGGGTGTTGACCTTTCGATGACAGCGAGCACCCCCAAGAGTACTTGGGGGTGGCACCGAAGCTGGATTCTTGTGTGATGCATGGCAGCAAACAACGGCCGCCATGCCACCCATAAGGTAAACAAAGATGTCATTTTTCCGCCCCAATATCTTGAAGATGCCGCCTTATGTGCCCGGCGAGCAGCCCAAGCCCGGCAGCAAGGTCATCAAGCTCAATACCAATGAGAATCCGTATCCACCTTCACCCAGGGCAATGGCTGTGCTGAAGGATTTCGATGGCGACCTGCTGCGCCGCTATAGTGATCCGAATTCGGCTGCCCTCTGCCAGGCCGTCAGCAAGGCATTGAACGTGCCCGCCGACTGGGTGCTGGCTGGCAACGGCAGCGACGACACGCTGGCGATGATTACCATCGCGTGCGGCCAGCCCAGCCGAAAGATCGCCTACCCGATGCCGACTTACGTTCTCTATCGCACGCTGGCGCAGATTCAGGACGCCCAGATCGTCGAGGTTGCCTACGACGATGACTACAACCTGCCCACCGAGGCCCTGATAAACGAGCAAGCAGCCGTCACGTTCATCGCCCGGCCCAACAGCCCCTCCGGCACGTCCGCGCCGCTGGCGGAACTGCGGCAATTGGCGGCGAACGTAGACGGGCTTGTGGTGGTGGACGAGGCCTATGCCGACTTCGCCGAGGATAATGCGATTGAACTGGCGCGCGAATTCAAGAACGTGATCGTCCTGCGGACGCTCTCGAAGGGTTACTCGCTGGCGGGTTTGCGGCTGGGCTTTGCCATCGGCAACCCAGCCGTGCTGGGCGTGCTGAACAAGGTCAAGGACAGCTACCCAGTGGATGCCATCGCCTGCGCGGTGGGCACAGCCGCCATGGAAGACCAGGCTCATAAGGCTGCCAACGCCGAGAAGGTGAAGGCGTCGCGAGCGAGCCTGACGGCGGCATTGCAGAAGCTGGGTTTCCGCGTCTGGCCGTCGCAGTCGAATTTCCTCCTGGCCCGCCCAGCCGACGGCCAGGCCAAACGGCTGTACGATGGTCTCAAGGCGGCCGGGATTTTAGTCCGATACTTCAATGAGCCGCGCCTGGACGACAAGCTGCGAATCACCGTCGGCACCGATGAACAGAACGAGGCATTGGTACAGGCGATAACAAAGTTGCTTTAACGTGGCACGGACATCTTGTCCGTGCGTAGCACGGGCGTCCCGCCCGTGTGTAGCATGGGCATCTTGCCCATGTGCCGTTGTCTTTGTTGTTCCCGTTGTTGTCGTTCGTGTCATTGGTGGCACAGGCTCAGCGCGGCCGAAAACGCCGTGACCGAATCGAAAGGGGCCAAGAAAATGGATACATGCCCAATATGCGGCAAGAATGTTCCTGACGGCATGGCACAGCGTCCAAAGTGCGGTGGGCCGCAAGAGGGCAGCAAGCAAGCTATTCGAGAGAAGCCATCGCGCGGTATTGGATTCTTTGGCAAGTTGTGTCTTCGTGTCGCCCTTGGGGCGAGCATGCTAGGCTGTATCGTCTGCCTCATTGCGGCTTTGGGCGTTCTATTCGATGGCGATCTGCCGCGTCATCCAATAGTGCTGGCGATGTGGATCGTTGCGGTTCCATTGGGTATTTGCCTGATGGTGGCGCAGGTACTTGTTTATGATGCTGTCTTGTCCTTCTACGCGATGCAGAGCGCCCAAAAAGATAAGCACGATGAGTCATCGACACATTGAAGTTATTCGCGTTGGTTGATCCAAGCGACGTTGCTGTTGCTTGGGGCTTTTGCCGGAATGACGCGAACACCCCCAAGCTGCCCGCCAAGGCGGGCTAACAGCGCTTGGGGGTGGCACCAAATTAAAGGTGGGCCGAAAAATGGATACATGCCCAATATGTGGCGAGAATGTTCCTGACGGCACGGCACAATGCCCGAAGTGCGAAGCGCCGCTGGAGGATGGCGAGCCCAAGCAGAATGTCGCCGCATATGACGTCCGTATTGGCGGCTTTGAAAGATTCTGCCTCAAAGCTGGCATTTTGATGAGCATCGTCGGCTATTTTGTTTTTGTGGTCACAGGGATGCACTGGTTACACCCAGTTTGGTGGACCTTTGCGATCTTTTTAGGGTTCTTATTCATGGTCGCCAATGTACTTGTTTATCGCGCAGCCTTGTGTTTTTATGCGAAGCAGACTGCCCCAAGAGAGAAACACGATGAATCATCGACGCGCTGAAATTGATCGCAAGACGAAAGAAACCCAGATCAAGCTGACGCTCGATCTTGACGGCAGCGGTAAGGTTGCTGCCTCAACCGGCGTGGGCTTTCTGGATCACATGCTCGACCACCTGGGCAAGCACAGCCTGAGCGACCTGTCCGTCCAGGCCAGCGGCGATCTGCACGTGGATGACCACCACACGGTTGAGGATGTCGCCATCTGCCTGGGCCAGGCCCTCACGCAAGCCCTGGGCGATAAGGCCGGCATCGCCCGCTACGGCTGGGCGTCGGTGCCGATGGACGAGACGCTGGCTGACGTATCGATGGATTTGTCAGGCCGGCCGGCTGTGGTGTTCAATGCCAGGTTCAACGGCGACAAGATCGGCACGTTCGACACCCAGCTCATCGAGGAATTCATCCGCCGCTTCGCCAACGTCGCGGGGGCCAATCTGCACGTGAACGTCCCCTACGGCAGCAACGATCACCACATTGCCGAGGCCATCTTCAAGGCCCTGGCGCAGGCCCTGCGAATCGCCAAGGCCATCGACCCCCAGCGTAAAGGCGAAATCCCCAGCACCAAGGGCTCGCTGTAGCGCTCTGTGAGAAGCCAGCCCGACGGGTGCCGTGGTTTGCGAAGTCCCGAAGGGACGAAGCAACCACGCTTCGCCGCGACGTGGTTGCTCCGCTTCGCTCCGCAAACCACGGCACCAACTCCGCAAACCACGGCACCAGCTTATTGTGGTGCAGGCGTCTCGCCTGCAAGTTTCTCTCCTTGAAGCTCTGCAGGCGGGACGCCTGCACCACAAAACAACAGAATCCTCCTCTTGATCAGTCCGCATCCGCAAGGGCTCTTCCATTGGCCAGCGTAATCTTCTAGAATGGCCTCGTCTTCAATGCCCTTCGTCATGGAGTCCACTGGCCGATGCCCATTGCCCTACTTAGCGTCCACCTGGTCAACAAGATAGCAGCCGGCGAGGTCATCGAGCGGCCTGCCAGCGTCGTCAAGGAGCTCGTCGAGAACGCCATCGACGCCGGCGCGACGCGCATCGACATCGCCGTCGAGCAGGGCGGGGCTAAGCTTATTTCCGTCAGCGACAACGGCTGCGGCATGGACAGCGACGACCTGGCGATGGCCTTCGTGCCCCACGCCACCAGCCAGATTCAGAAGGAAGAAGACCCCTTCGCCATCGGCACGATGGGCTTTCGCGGGGAGGCCCTGGCAGCCATCGCGTCGGTCTCGCATGCACACATCCGCACGTGCCGGCTGATTCGGCTTGTAGTGCAGGCGTCTCGCCTGCAGAGTTCGCACTGCGAAGAGCGTGCAGGCGAGACGCCTGCACCACAATCAGTCGGCGGGCACGAGATCGAAGCCTCCGGCGAAAGCATCGGCCAGGTCCGTCCGTGTGCAGCCGCCGACGGCACGACCATCACCATTCGCGACCTGTTCTTCAATACGCCAGCGCGGCGGAAGTTCATGCGGACGGTCAACACCGAGCTGGGGCACATCAGCGAGCAGGTTACCCGCCTGGCGCTGCCGCACCCGAATATCGCCTTCAGCCTGACGCACAACAACCGCCAGGTGCTTAAGCTGCCGGCGGCTGACTCCACGCGGGAGCGGTCCGCCGACCTCTTCGGCCGCGAGGCAGCCGACGCCATGCTGACCATCCAGCCGCGAGGCGGGGCGGTTGGCGTTGCGGGGCTGCTGGGCAAGCCCTCGGCTGCGCGGGCGTCGGGCCAATGGCAATACTTCTTTCTAAATGGCCGATACATCCGCGACCGTTTGCTGAATCACGCGCTGAAGGAGGCCTATCGCGGGCTGATCGATCCCAGCCGTTTTCCGATGGCCTTGGTCTTCTTGACCATCGACCCAGCCGAGGTGGACGTGAATGTCCATCCGACGAAGGTCGAGGTGCGATTCCGCGACGGCCAGTCGGTGCATGGACACCTGCTGGCTGCCCTGCGCGAAACGCTCAGCGGCGCGAATCTCACCGCACGGGCGGTTGCCTCGCCCGAGGCGGCGGGCCTGGGCAGGACCTTGAGCGAAGCTGAACGATCGCCGGAGCAATTGCAGCGGCAGCAGTCAGTGCGGGCGGCGATGGCGGAGTTCTTCCGCGCGATCCCGCCGCCGCAGCCAAGGTTCAGTTTTCCGGAACCGACGCCGGGCAGGCCAGTGTTGGAGCCAAAGGAGAATTGCCAGACGGCTATCCCCCTGCTTCCGCAGGGGGCTTCCTCAACGACTATCCCCTTGCTTCCGCAGGGGGCTTCCTCGCAGGTGGTTTCCTCGACGGCCGGCGTGCCGCCGCTTATGCAGATTCATGACTCGTACATTGTCACCGCCTGCGAGGACGGCCTGCTGATTATCGACCAACACGCGCTGCATGAGCGTGTCCTTTATAACGAGCTCAAGGTTCGCCTGTCCCAAGGACACTTGCCGGGGCAGCGAATGCTGATGCCGGCGGTTGTCGCGGCCTCAGCGTCGGCGGCGGCCGGCCTGCTTGCTCGCACAGAGCTGCTGGCCAGGATGGGAATCGAGGTGGAGGCCTTTGGCCCGACGTCCATCGCCGTGCAGCAGTTCCCCTCGCTGCTGGTCGCAAGGGGCGTAACGCCGGAGGAGTTCATAAAGGAAGTGATGGACAAGCTGGCTGAGGATGAGACAGCCGACAGCGAGCACCTGCTCGAAAACCTGCTTCAGATGCTCGCCTGCAAGGCGGCAATAAAGGCGGGCACGACCTTGTCGCAGGCGGAGATGCTCTCGCTGCTTGCCCATCGCGAGACGGCGGAGAAGGCGGCTGCCTGCCCGCATGGCCGGCCAACCGTCTTGAAGATGACGCTGCGCGATTTGGAGAAGCAGTTCAAGAGAAGCTGAGTGAGTAACGCTATCGAGGGCAACGAAAGCAGCATGGGCATGGCCTGGCAGATGGAGACTGCGCTAGAGGACAATTGCGGATTGCGGATTGCGGATTGCGGATTGCGGATTGCGGATTTCTTAAGATCAGGTTGATTGGCGAATCCTAGGCCTGTGGTGCGACTGGGTGACAACGGGAAGAGATACATATATATGGCGCGGTGCATATTTCTTGCTGCGATGATTGGACCGGCAGTGATGCTGCTAGCTGGCTGCGATGCGATGATCGAGCATGATGCGAGAAAGATCATCGAGCCGGCTTCGATGCCGGGCAGGCTTGTCCAGCAGACGCTCTACAAGGACAGCGACTTGCTGGCCAGGGGGCGAATCACCCTGCACGAGAGCCTGAACGTCTGGGACGGCACGCGGATCGACTACTGGGTTATTCGCCATCGCCGCAGCGTGCCGACAGCCAACTCACCTGGCATAGCGCGCGGCAGCGTCGTGCTCATCCACCCCTTGCTGACGAGCAAGCACTGGTTCCTGCCGCTGGGCGAGATTCTCGCAGACACCGGCTTTGACGTAGTGCTGGTCGACCTCCGCGCGCACGGCCGCAGCGGCGGCCAGTACGTCACCTGGGGCGCCAAGGAAAAACGCGACATCAAGAGCGTGATGGATCACCTTGTAGCCCGCGGCGTCGTCAGCGACCGCATCTATGCTTGCGGGGCCTCGCTTGGCGGGTGCGTAGCCATCCAGTACGCCGCGATCGAGCCGCGATGCCGCGGCGTGCTGTCGATATGTCCGCCAGCCGGGGCCGGCGAGGTGGCCGGCCTGATTCTGCCGCTGCACCGCGGCGCCGGCTTGCGGGCGCGCATCGACCGCGCCGCCGCCATCGCCGGATTCGACGTAGCCGACGCCTCCGCTATCAGCGCCGCGGCCAAGCTCAACTGCTCGCTGCTGCTGGCGCACGGATACTGGGACTTCATCGTGCCTTACTCGCACAGCGAGGCCATCTTCAACGCCGCCGCGGAGCCCAAGAAGCTCATCCCCTGCAAGTGGTCCAGCCACATGACCATCCAGGTCTACCAGGATCAATGGATCGCGCAGCAGATCGAGGACTTGGTGATGATGGGACAGGGGTAGGCTTCTACATCGCAAGCTTGCATCGAGCTACCGGGCAAGCGGGGCAGCAGGCCGGCTCTTAGGCTGCTTATCGGGCGCCACGGACCCTGCCTGCAATGCCTTGATGGCTTGCTGGGCGGCCTGCCGCACAGGGTAGTAAAGCTGCTTGTTCTGCGGGGCAATGCACCCGCCTTGTTCGCGCTGCATTGGGTCTTTTTCCGCAACTTCGCGCAGCAGTGCCAGATCATCGCTGGTGGCGATCTTGACCAAGGCTTGGGCCGCCCAGGCGCGAAATAAACCGGCGTCGGAGTCCTGCAAGATTCGTAGCACCTCCGGCCGGGCCTTGGCGTCGCCGCCCAGCGCCCGCGCCAGGACCAGGCAACGCCAGGCCGTCTCTCCCGCCTTGGCACGAGCGATCTCGTCTGCTATCGGCTTGGCGGCATTGGCCATGCCGGCCAGAGCGCCGATGTATTCGCGGTAATGGACCTCGGCCTTCGTCCAACTGCCTGGCCAGGCCACGGCATCGGCTTTGTCCATCGTGGCAATGGCAGGAATGGCCTGGACGATGGCTGCGACTTTCTCGGGGGCAAATTGCCCGCTGGGGTCATTGCCCAGTACTCCCACCACCAGCCGGCGCAGGTCAGGGTCGAGACTCTTCGTCAACTCCAGAACACGACCGATAATTTCCTTGTCAATGACCGCGCCGCGCAGGCCCATAGCAGCCTGCTGGAGAACAACGATATCGTTGGACGCCAGCAGCCGCCTCGCCTCGGACTTATCCGTCAGCGTCGAAACATACTGTTGCGCAGCGCCCCGAACCCACGGCAGATCATCCTTTTCAGCGCGCAGCGCCAACTCCAGCAGCGCCTGGCGGCTTCGCGGAGAATTTAGCTTGCCCAGCGCCGTGATGGTTCGCCATCGGTACGCGTAATCTACGCTCAGCCAAAACTCCTCCATCAGTCGCCCCACGGCCTCGTCGCTGCGGGCACCCAGTCCTTTCCATGCCTCGGCGAGTTCCTCCGGAGTGACGTTGCTTCCGCTCGGCAGATGAAGCACGCGGATCATGGCCGCCAGTTCGGGCCAATCGGCGCCCTCGCGGCGAAGCCGGTGTTGCTCCTTGAGTTGCTCCACCGCCAGCTTCAGTTCTTCGGCCTCCTTGTTCATGGCTGCCGCCCGCTCCTTTTGCCCGCGGTACTGGTAGGCCCCAGCCAGGCGCTGCCGCGTGTAAACGCCGATGTCCGTCATCCCGGCCTTGTCGATGGCATCGCGGTAGAGTGTTTCAACCTTTGCAAATGCTTCATCGGCCTCCGGGGGCAGAGGCCTATTCCTCCACTCATACAGGGTATATTGCTTCTCGTATGCCGAGCGGGCCAGATCGGCCGCATCGCGTGCCTTGATAGCGGCGACGTAGGCTTTCCCATGCAACTCGCCCGTCGGTGGCAGCTGCATGGCAGGCGCGGAAGTTGTGGAGGTCATCGTCTGCGTGGCCTTTGTTGTTGGTGCATCCTTCGCCTTTTCATCCGCCGGTGCCGCCTGGCTGACCGAGATCGGCACGGCGATGCCGCAGACGAAGATGGCGACAACGAGGATGGCTAGGTCTGTCAGGGTGGCGCGACGATGGATGCGCGGCTCAAACTCGATGCTCATCTCTTCCCCCTTCATTGAAGTTCCATGGTCGTCGATTCCTTTCAGAATTAGACGCCCATGCTGTAAGTCGGTTCCATTTTATTTCACGAAATGATGCGCGCGGATGTTAGAACCTGCTGTGCCGCTGGGTCAGGAACTCCAGCAGCGCCTTGTCGAACGTCATCGCGTTGTCGACTGTAACAAAGTCAGCCCGCACGGCCTGGCACTGCCGCTTGTACTGGGCGATGAACTCCCGCAGTTCCTGCTGATAGGCTGCGCGGATCGCCTGCGGGTCGGCGTCGAGGGCCTCGCCGGTTTCCGGGTCCTCGAACCGCATCTGCCCGTCGAAGTCGAACTCGATCTCGCTGTGGTCGAGCACCTGGAAGATGATCAGGTCATGGCCGCGGAATTTGAAGTGGTGCAAGCCCTTGATGACGTCTTCCTGCGGGCCGAGCAGGTCGCTAAGCAGGATGATCAGGCCGCGGCGGCGGATCCTGGCAGCGATGTCGTTGAGCGATTCAGCCAAGTTGGTCGGCCCCTGCGGGCGGGTACGGGCCAACGTGCTGAGCATGTTGATAAGGTGCGAGCGTTTGCTCTTGGCCGGCATGAACGTCCGCACCTTCTGGTCGAACGTCACCAGCCCGACCGAGTCCTGCTGGTTGACCATCATGTAGCCCAAGGCCGCAGCCAGGCAGATGGAGTAATCCATCTTAGTCATCCGCTTGCCGGTGCTATAGTCCATGCTGCCGGAGCAATCGACCAGAAGATAAGCGTCGAGGTTGGTCTCAGCCTGGTACTTCTTGATGTAATAGCGGTCGGTCTTGGCGTAGACGTTCCAGTCCATCTGGCGGATGTCGTCGCCGGCTGTGTATTTGCGGTGCTCGCTGAACTCCACCGAGAAGCCATGATACGGCGAGGCATGCAGGCCCGACAAAAACCCCTCGACAATAAACCGGGCCTTCAAGTCCAGCCGCCGAACCTGCTGGATAACATCAGGACGAAGATATTGCTCAGCCGTCAGGGCCATGAATGCATTGTCGAAGACACGGCGGCGAAAGTCAAACAAAGGCCTGAAGCCTTAGGACGACTTTGGCGTCGCGCAGTTGCACTTGTGGCAGTTGTTTTTGTGGCAAAGCGCCCCCGGCTGTGCGCCGTTGGCCGGTTGCCCAGCCGAGGGCGGCTGGGCCACACTTACCGACTCCTTCCCCGGCGGCCGCCAACATGCTTCCGCAAACGACGCGGAAGCATGGCACCCAGTCGAGGCCGTTCAGGAAATCCGCAATGATTACGCCTCACCCACTGGCGGCGGAGGTACTTCCGGTCCGTCCGTCTTCAGCATCCTGGGCGAGATATCCAGCGGCTCGATAGTGGCAATTTCATCAGCCCCGGTTGCGCCCAGTTCCTTGAACTTCCGCACCTGCGGCAGTACACGGAGTTCCATCGAGCCGACGGCCTTGTTGTAGGCCTCGTTTGCCCCGCGAAGGCCCCGGCCTAGCGTGACGATATGTGAGGACAGCACACTGATGCGGTCGTAGAGTTCCTTCGCCAGGTCGCACACTGCCTGCGCGTTGGCGGCCATCTGCTCCTGCCGCCAGCCGTACGCCACAGCCTTGAGCAATGCGATCAGCGTCGTCGGCGTAGCCAGCACAACTCGCTTCTCCATGCCGTCTTCAAGCAGGGACGGGTCGCAATCCAGGGCGGCTGCGAAGAATGACTCGCCCGGAATGAACATGACGACGAACTCCGGGGCCTTGCCGAACTGGTCCCAGTAGAGCTTGCTCGAAAGTTTCTGCATGTGCGTGCGAAGCTGCTGCGAGTGCTGCTTAAGACAGGCGGCGCGATCATCAGCCGTCTCGGCGGAGACTGCCCGCAGATACGCCTCCAGTGAGACCTTGGAATCGACGACCACGTCGCGGCTGGAGGGCAGATGAACAACCATGTCCGGGCGGAGTTTGCCCTCGGCCGTCTCAACCGAGACCTGCTCGGCGTAATCGCAGTGCTCGCACATGCCGGCCAGCTCCACCACGCGATGCAGCGTCACTTCCCCCCAGCGCCCGCGAACCTGCGGTGCCTTCAAGGCTGTCACCAGGTTCAGCGTTTCTTTCTGCAATTGTTGATGCGCCGTCGAAAGTCCCTGCAATTGTTCCTGCAGCGCGCCGTACGCCCGCTGCCGGCTGTCTTCCAGGGCCTTGACCTGCTGCTCGTATCGCCCAAGCGTGGCCGTCAGCGGCTTGATGATCGCGTCGATGGCTTCCTGGCGTTTGCCGACATCGCCCTTGGCCTCGGCGATGACGGCCTCCAGGCTCTTCTTGGCCAGTTCCAGGAAGGCGGCGTTGTTGCTCTTGAGGGCCTCGCCGGAAAGGGCCTTGAAGCTGTCAGCCAGCCGGGCCTTCGCATCCTCAAGCAGGGCCTTCTGCTCCTGGAGATTTCGCGATGCCTCCGCAAGCTGCGTCTGGGCGGCTACGCGGGCGAGCTTCTCCTGGTCGAGCTGCTTTTGAAGCCCAGCCCTGGCTGCTTCCAGATTGGCAGCCTGTGCGCGCAGTTCAGCCGCGACGGCCTCGGCTGCTCCGGCCCGGCCTTGCGCCTGGGAGATTTCACCAGCAAGCCGGCTGCGAAGCCGGGCCGCGACGACAACCCATGCGACGGCAGCACCGGCAGCCAGGCCAACGATAAGGCATACTACTTCCATGAAAGCACGCCCCCTTGTCCTTTGATTGCGAATTGCGGGTTGCGAATTGCGAATTCCTCGCAAGGGAGCCGGTTGTCAGTGATGGCGCCGGTTGTTTGCGATGACGACAACCATGTCACGGCCTGGCTCTTATCTGTACACCGCCGTGTCCGCCCGAAAGAAATTCGCAATTCGCAATATTCGCAATTCGAAATTCGCAATGCTATTTTCCCGCCTTCTTCAGGCTCTGTTCAAACATGCGGATGTTATCCGCGATAGAGTTGGGGAATCTTTTTGTATCGATGCCAACGCAGACGGCATCCTGTGGACGAAGGTGCCTGGCCACCACGTCGAACGCCTCTTGCGGATCGTTCCGGCCGGCGGCCAGAACCTTGTAATGAATCACCGGCTTGGAGAGACCTTGAATAAGCTGCGTCATCACCCGGCGGTCTTCCTCCAGGAACCATTCCTCCATGCCCGGCACATGCTCAGCCCGGCTGTCGCGATGGGCGGAGTTGTAGTACGAGCACATATAGTAATCAACGTCGAGGTTCTTCTCAGCCCACTGGAAGACCTTGGGATTATGTCCAGCCAGCCCCGCCGGCATGCCAGCCTTGCGGATGGCAGCCACCGCCTGCGGCAATTCATCGAGTTGATTATTCGCCAGCAAATAGTCCATCCATCCGCCGTGAATATGACAGGCCATGGCCCCGCCATTGATTGCGTTCTGCACGCCGCGAAGGGTGTTGCCGATCTCCGGGCAGGTTTGCGCCAGCCAGACCATCTTGCCGCCTTCGTCCCAGTATTCCATCATGTAGCGGATGACGTGATGATCGCTGCGGCTGAGGTGCGTGGTGATGCCAAGCGACTCCGCCTGCCGCAGAGTTTCCTTGATCCTGGCGACCGTGTAATAGTGCTTCATCTCCGCATCGCGCGCATCGCCCTGGTGGCTAAAACCGCTAAACGGATTGCCGCCGATGATGAACCTGCTGATCTCCAACGAACCGATCTTGATCTTGCCGATGGCCATGTGCGACTCCTTGGCCTCTACATTAACATACATGAACTGAGGAAAGAACCGGATACCAGAGGACCGAGACAACAGCAACTCGAACTACGAATATCGAATATCCAACAAGGAACCGCAGAATCACGAAGGAGCGACAGCAAGGCAGAGAACTTATTGATGAAGTAACCAGTCTGTTCACTTCGATATTCGGAGTTCCTTGTTCGATATTCTGCTGTTCGTCGTGGTCGTTGCGGTCATCCGGTCATCCGGTCTTCCGGTCACAAGCCGTGCAGCGGCAGGCCCATGAATGCCTCAGCCGTCTCGCCGACGGCCTCCACGAAGGTCGGGTGCGGATGAATCGTCTGGGCCACTTGCTCGACCGACAGGCCGTTGCGCATCGCCAGGGCGAGTTCCTGGATCACGTCAGTGGCGTGCGGGCCGATGACCAGGCCGCCGAGGATCTCGCCGCTATGCGGATCGCCCATGATCTTGACTTGCCCTTCGACCTCGCCATATGCCTGGGCCATTCCGCTGGCATGATAGGAAAACCGAGAGAGCTTCATTCCCGGACATTTGGCCCGGGCCGCAGCCTCGCCAAGCCCCACCGCCGCAACCTCGGGGTGCGTATAGATGGCCGTGGGCACAACGCGACGGTCGTCGCTGGCCGCGTGGCCGGTTGCGTTGTCAGCCGCCACCAGGCCCATCCGCGTTGCCAGGTGCGCGAACTGCATGCCCACGGCCATGTCGCCAACCGCATAGATCCCTTCGATATTCGTCCGGCACGCATCGTCGACCTTGACCAGGCCGTTCTCGATAGCCACGCCGAGGGCCTCCAGGCCGATGCCCTCGATGTTGGCCGGGCGGCCAACGGCCACAAGCACAGCCGAGGCTTCCAGTGTCCTACCGCTTTCCAGTTGGGCGCGAACGCCCGCATCGTCGGCGATCATCGACGCGATCTTCTGGCCGGTCAGCACTTCCACGCCGCGCTGTGCCAGGCTGCGCGCAATCGCCCGGCCCACCTCGGCGTCGTACTTGCTCGCCAGGCGATCGAGCATCTCCACGACAATCGTCCTGATGCCCAGCTCGCTGTAGATCGTGGCGAATTCGCAGCCGATCGAGCCGCCGCCGACGATGATAACGCTGTGAGGCAGGTCGCCGGTTGCGGCAGCTTCGTCGGTGGTGAAGAGCCTTCGATGGCCCCACGGAAACACAGCTGGCCGGGCCGGCCGCGAGCCTGTGGCCAGGATGATCGACCTGGCGCGAACAATAACCTCCGCTTCGGCGGATTCGAATTTGCCCTTGGCCGAGTATCGCGCCGCAACATCGCTAGCGCTTGCACCAGCGGATGGCCAGATGGAGATTTCATTTCGGCCGGTCATTCGGCCAAAACCACGAATGACTTCTACCTTGCGAGTCTTCAGCAGGCCCTCCAAGCCGGCGACGAGATTGCTCACGGTCTTGTTCACGCGGGTCATGAATGCCGGGGCGTCAACTATCCAGTTTGGCGTGGCCGCTTGTGGTGCAGGCGTCCCGCCTGCTTGTGGTGCGGGCGTCCCGCCTGCATCCCCCTGCTTCCGCAGGGGGCTTCCTGGGCAACTCAATCCAAACTGGGATGCATGACGCATGTGCCAGGCCAATTCGCTGGCATGCAGCATGGCCTTTGAGGGAATGCAGCCAACGTTCAGGCACGTCCCGCCCAGGATGCCGGCCTCTATGCAGCAGACACTGGCCCCACGTCGGGCCGCCCGCAGCGCGGCAGCATAGCCGCCGGGGCCGCCGCCCAGGACGGCTACGTCGAAGTCTCTGATGCTTGTCATGCCGGCCTCAATTGATCGCTTCGACAGAAGGAAAGATCATTGCCTCGGCAAACTCATTTTGAAAATTCAGGTCCTGCGAAAGCTCAACATGGCCAGTTCGTCGGGCGAGGCTTTCAGCCTCCTGGCGAATCTTCGTCGATACCAGCGCCCACCGCGCCCCGCTAAGCGAAGTATTGCCGACATAATGAATGCGATGGTGCTCGACCTCCATCGGCAGCAGGCCCAGCCGCTGCGCATGATTTCTCCGAATGAAGCTGCCGAAACCGCCGGCAAGCAGCACCTGCTTCAGATCGCTTGCCCGCAGGCCTGCCTGCTTGAGCAGGATCGTGATGCCGGCGCGAATTGCCCCCGAGGCCAACTGCAATTCCCGCACGTCCCGTTGCGTCAGGCACAGCGACGCTCGATTCGCCTGTGGCGGGACGATTATGAATTGCATCTGGCCCTGGCTGTCCTGCCGCAGGCGCGACCGCAGCGCCGGCGGAAGGTTCGCGGGCAAGTCGTCGCCGCTTAAAATCCGGCCGTCGGGGCTGATGATGCCAACGCGCAGCAGCTCAGCCGCCAGGTCGATCAGCCCGCTGCCGCACAAACCGGCCGGCTGGGCGTCGCCGATAACGCTGATCTCCACGTCGTCGTTCAGGACAACCTTCTCGATTGCGCCAGCCGCCGCCCGCATCCCGCAGGAGATCCTCGCGCCTTCGAAGGCCGGCCCGGCAGCCGTGGAGGCAGCCGTCAGCTTGCCTTCGCAGGCGAGCACGATCTCGCCGTTGGTGCCAATATCGACCATCAGCGCTGGGCTATCCTGCTCGATGAGCCGGCTGGCGACGATGCCCGAAACCGTGTCCCCGCCGACAAACCCGCCGATGATGGGATAAACGTAGGCCATCGCACGCGGATGAATGCCCAGGCCAAGCTCAGCCGCCGCCACAAGCAGGCCTTCGCCGCACGTCGGCGCAAAAGGCGACTGCCCCAGCGAGGCAACGTTGATGCCGCACAGCAGGTGCTGCATCGTCGTGTTGCCTGCAAAACACGCCTCGTAGATATCGCCCAGGCCAATGCTCGCCTGTGTGGCCATCTCGCGAGTCAGCTTCGCCACCGTACCTGCTATGGCGGACCGCAATTGCTCAAGGTGCGCCGCAGAGGCCGATGCAAACTTGATCCTGCTGAGCACGTCGTCGCCCAGGCTGACCTGCGGGTTGATGGCCGATGCGATGGCGCACTCCTTCCCAGTCGTCAGGTCCATCAGCGATCCGACGACCGTCGTCGTGCCGATGTCAAACGCCACGCCGTAACACTTGCCGGTGGTGTCGCCTTTCTCGAAGTCGATCAGCCGGTGGTCTGTGAGAACAGCCGTGCCCTTGTAGCCGAACTCGCCCAGCCGGCCGCCTATTGCCCTCAGCGCAGCCAGGTCGCAGCGGAACGGCCCGACGGCTGCCTGAAGGCGCAGCATGTCGGCCTGGTTGTCCTCCAGTGTGGGCGGGGGCAGGTTAACATATATTTTACGGACCGCCGGCAGGAGCTCACGCGTCGAAGGCGCGTGAGTCTGGGCGACGATCTGCTGGCCGGAGGCGAAGATGGACGACTCGGGGACATCAACAACGGCAGCGCGGGCGATTTCACTCTGGCATGCCAGCCGCCAGCCCTGCTTAATTTCATCCGAAGAGAACATCGCCTGTTCGCTGGCCAGGGCCTCCGCCACGCCGGCGAGCATCCGCACGCGACACTTGCCGCAAAGCCCTGCGCCTCCGCACGGCGTCTCGACGGCCAGGCCCACCTGGGCGGCAGCCTCGAGCACCTTCGTGCCCGGCAGCACATACACCGTCCGCCCGTGCGGCTGGAAGACCACTTTCACCTGCTGAGCCATTGCCTCAACTCCAAGTATTACGCCTGCCGCAGTTGGGCGTCTTTCTGCTGGACCTTGCGAGCCTGCTCGCGCTTGAACTCCTCAAGTTTAGCCGCCAGGCCGGCGTCGCTCAGTGCAAGTATTTGCGCAGCCAGGATGGCTGCGTTGGTCGCGCCGGCGGAACCAATGCTCATGCACGCCACCGGGATGCCCGGCGGCATCTGCATGGTGCTCAGAGCGGCGTCGATGCCGCCTAGCGGCCCCGAGACAATCGGGATGCCGATCACCGGCAGCGTGGTGTTGGCAGCCATCACGCCGGCCAGGGCTGCGCTCATGCCGGCGGCAGCGATGATGACCTTCAGCCCGCGATCCTTCGCACCGGAGGCAAATTCATGCGCCTGCTGCGGCGTGCGATGGGCGGATATGATCCGCTGCTCATAGGCAATGCCAAAGGCAGCCAGTTGATCGGTGCATTTCTTGACGATCTCCAGATCGCTGTCGCTGCCCATTACAATGCCCACTACTGCGTTCGCATTTGCCGCCATGGCCGATTGGTCTCCGTTGTTGTGCGAGGTATTCTGTTGCTCCATCGAGATCATGTGGGCCGAGAACTCGGTCCCCAGCGAAGGCGATTCAATGTGGATTTCAACGTTTCACACACATGATCCGGCAGGCTATCTGGATCACTTTTCGCATGTGAAAGCTCTTGTTCAATGTAGGCAATTGCATCACTTCTACATACGTACCTGCAATCAGTTTTGTCCTTCACGGTAGGGTACTTCGCTCTGACCCTCTCAAGATCTCGCGGATCATCGTAGACGATTACTCTGATGTTGTAGTGGTAATTATCGTCTTCATATCCGTGGGAATCCCACTGATACCATTGAAATCCGATCAGTGGGTGGGCAATGACTTGCGGTCCGAAATCAGAGTACTCAAAACACAAGACTCTGTCGCTGTTCTCGGTAGTACATCCACACGTCAACACAATTCCGCTGAAGAAGCTAATGATTACAAGCCGTCTTGTGCAGAGCATTGTCGATTCTCCTCTCATGCAGAAAACGACGGCAACCAAAGATCACATTTAATCGCCAAAGCCGCTCTCGGCTACCTCTATTGCCCGCAGCAGGGCCTTGGCCTTGTTGATCGATTCCAGGTACTCGGTGGCCGGCACGGAATCGGCAACCACGCCGCCGCCAGCCTGCAGGTAAGCCTTACCGGCCTTGATGACCATCGTTCGCAGTGCGATGCACGTGTCCATATTGCCGCCGAAGTCCACGTAGCCGACCGCGCCCGCGTACGGGCCGCGACGCGTCTTCTCGAACTCATCGATAATCTGCATCGCCCGAATCTTCGGCGCGCCTGTAACCGTGCCCACTGGCAGCGTCGCCCGCAGGGCATCAAAGGCCGTCATCCCGGCCGCCAGCTTGCCCTTAACGTCGCTGACGATGTGCATCACGTGGCTGTAGCGTTCGACGCTCATCACGTCGGACAGCTCAATCGTCTTAGGCTCAGCCACTCGGCCTACATCGTTGCGGGCCAGGTCCACCAGCATGATGTGCTCAGCCCGCTCCTTGGGGTCGGCCAGCAGCTCAGCCTCCAGGGCCTTGTCTTCTTCCTCGCTGGCTCCGCGCGGCCGCGTGCCGGCAAGTGGTCGATTGGTAATCACGCCGTCCTCAACGCGGCAGAGGATTTCCGGCGAACTGCCCACCAGGGAAGCCTCGGGCGTCGTCAGCAGGAACATGAACGGGCTTGGGTTGACCACGCGCAGGGCGCGATAGATGTCGAACGGGCTGCTCTTGGTCTCCACCGTCAGCCGCTGCGAGGGCACGACCTGGAATATGTCACCCGCCTTGATGTACTCCTTGCAGGCATCGACGATCTTCAGATATTCATCTCTGCTGACGTTGCTCTGGAAGGGCTTTTGCGGCAGGCCCGTGAGGTTGATCTCCCGCACCGACGCAATGTTGCCTTCACGCAGTCGGCCTATCGTGCGGTCGATGGATTCGATGGCCTCGTTGTAGGCCGCGCCGGGGTCGCCTGTTACATGGGCATTGCAGACGACCTTAATGGTCTTCGAGACATTGTCGAATATGACCATCGTGCGGTACAGGCCGAAGTACAGATCCGGCAGGTTGCGATCATCGGCCGGCCCTTCGCCAAGGTTCTCGTAGTATCGCACCATGTCGTAGGCGGCAT
>CAYQJH010000066.1:0-18607 GCA_964417755.1 uncultured Planctomycetaceae bacterium | reverse complement strand
TGAAGGTTCGTTACTTAGATATTCGTAGATCCTTGTTCGATATTCTGCGGTTCGCTTATCTCTTCAGCTTGGCGGCCTCCAGTCGCAACTGGGCGGTCAGCACCGGCAGGAAGGCAGCCGACTTGGGAAGGAAGGCATTGGCGCCGCATTCATAGCATCGCAGGATGCCGCGGACGTCATGCCATTGCGAGAACGCCAGGGCAGTGCGCTTCGGAAATCGCCGGCGGAATTCCCGCAGCACTTCCAGCCCGCCGGAACTGGCGCCGGGTGGGTCCAGCGTCAGGTTCACATCCGTCAGCAGAACGTCCGGATCATGCTTGGACATAAGGACTATCGCCTGTTGCTCGTTGCCAGCCTGGATAACATCATGCCCGCGCTCCACCAGGCTGCGCGCCAGAGCTTCGCGCACCGGCGCGTCGTCCTCGACCAGCAGGATGGTCAGGCGCGGCATGGTCATGCCAGGCTCAAGGCCAATATGCACCGCCAGGCTGGCCTTTTCGAGTTTCTCCAGCAATTCAGCCCGCCTTTGCCGCCAGGCGGCCGAGCCCTGGCCGAGACGATCGGTGATGGGAATCTCCCATACCTTCCGGGCTTTGCCGCCGCCGACCTCGGCGGCTACGCGGGAGAGTTCCTCGCATATCTCCGGCGCATTGGATGTGCAGAGGCACGCGACAACGTTCCTACGGCCGATGTCCCAGAGCACCCGTGCCCGGGTATGGCCATCAACCACAAAGAACCCGCCGAACTTGCCTTTGAACACGGTGACCCGCTCGGCTGCCCGGTAGCCTTCGTATCGGACCAGATTGTACTTGAGCAGTTCGATCTCGCTCTGGGTGGCTGTCAGGGTCTCGATGTCCACTTCGCATTCGCGTTGTTGCAGCGGCGCGAGGAACTTTTCCTGCGCGTAGTGAACCCAGGCAGCCCCTTCAGACTCCGTCGGCTGCCAGATCAGCTTGTCTCGCCAATCTTTCTCTGTCAGTGGTTTGTCTTCCATGTCTCTGTTCATGTCGTCGTATATATAGGATTCTACTCCAAGTTCAATCGTGCGTCTCGGCACATATTCCTGGACTTAGGAGCCGGGCTTCAGGATGTTTTGGTCAAAGGCGGGAATTCCGTTTACTTCTTCCTGAAGGCTAAAGAAAATACGCGAAGCTGGGCGATAACATTTGTTGAACCGAGGATATCTTGCGGCGGGCGTCGCGCGCCGATGGAACGGCGTTTGACAGCCGCCGCGTGGAGAGGTTACGATGATTCAAGGTATGGAGACCGCCAAGAAGGCCATCGTGCTCGCGCCCGGCAGGAAGGGCACTTTCGCGGGCAAGAGCATTCACCTGATCGGGGTGGGCGGCTCGGGCATGCGTGCGCTTGCCAAGATGCTGCTGGATCACGGGGCGAAAGTATCGGGCAGCGACCAGGCCCGTTGCGGGGCCATCGACCGCCTGGTTCGAGACGGCGCGGTTGTCCATATCGGCCAGAACGGCCAGAACCTTCCGGAGAAGTGCGACCTGGTGGTCTATTCAGCAGCCATCCACGAACAGAATCCCGAATTACTCTCAGCTCGCCAGAAGGGCCTGGAGGTCGTCAAGTACAGCCAGATGCTCGGCAGGCTGATGGACGAGCGGGTGGGTATCGCGATCAGCGGCACCCACGGCAAGAGCACGACAACGGCGATGGTTGCGTACGCTCTGTCAGCCGGCGGGCTGGAGCCGAGCTACATTGTCGGCGCAAGCGTCGAGCAGCTTGGCGGGCCAAGCGGCGCAGGCGCGGGCAAGCATTTCGTGGCCGAGGCCTGCGAATTCGACCGCAGCTTCCTCAATTATCATCCGACGATAGCAGCCATCCTCAACATCGAAGAGGATCACCTGGATTGCTATCAGGATTTGGCTGCGATCATCGAGGCCTTCCGGGCGTTTGCCTCACAGGTTCAGCCGGAGGGCGTCATAATAGCTAACGGCGAGGATCGCAACGTAGCTGCCGCGGTTGCCTCGGCGACAGCTGAGGTGCAGACGTTTGGCCTGAGCGCCAATTGCACGTGGCGCGGCATGAACATGCACGCCCACCAAGGCCGTTTCGCGTTCGACGTGCTCTTCAGGGATGCCAAGTATTGCAGCCTTGAATTGCTGCTGCCAGGCCTGCACAATGCCTACAATGCGTTGGCGGCCACTGCGGCGTTGCATCATGCCGGCATGTCAACTGAGAAGGCTGCGCAGTTGTTAGGTCAGTTCACCGGAACACATCGCCGCATGACGCTCAAGGCCCAGCACAAGGGCGTGACGGTGGTGGACGATTACGCCCACCATCCGACGGAGATCCAGGTTACCTTGCGGGCCATTCGAGATTTCTATCAGCCGCGCCGGCTGATGTGCGTCTTCCAGCCGCACCAGCACAGCCGGACGAGGTTCCTGCTGAAGGACTTTGCGCGGAGCTTTGGTGCGGCGGACGAAGTCATCGTGCCCGATATTTACTTTGTTCGGGACTCCGCGCGAGAAAGAGATTATGTTTCCTCTGAGGACCTGGTCTCGCAGATTCGCCTGAACGCAGGCACAGCCATGTACCTCAAGACATTCGATGACATTAACCGGCACCTGCAGTCGACGCTCAAGTCGGGCGACTTGGTCGTAACGATGGGGGCTGGCAATATCTGGGAAGTTGCCGATGAAACCGTTCGATGGCTTGGAAGAGATAGTCAAGGTTGACGAGCCGCTGGCTGGCCGCACGTGGTTTCGCATAGGCGGCCCGGCTAGGTATTTCATTCAGCCGCGCACCGTGGACGAACTGGGCGAAGTGGTCAAGCGTTGCCGCGAAAGCGATATCGCCATGTACGTGCTGGGCGCTGGCGCCAACCTGCTGATCGACGACGCCGGCGTCAAGGGCGCGGTCGTTCACCTCGCGCAGGGACAGTTCAAGGAAGTGTCTTTTGGTGACGGGGCCATCAAAGCCGGCGCCGGCGCCGACATGAACAAGCTTGTGCTGCGCAGCGTTCGCGAAGGCCTCAGCGGCCTTGAGTGCCTGACGGGCATTCCGGGCAGCGTGGGCGGATGCGTGCGGATGAACGCCGGCGGGGCCTTTGGCGACATTGGCAACGTGGTCGAATCCGTAACTGTGATGACCGATGAAGGCGAAGTCTTTACCCGCCACCGCGCCGATTTGGCCTTCGCCTACCGCTCGACCAACATCACCTCAAAGTTCATCGTCTCGGCGGAGTTCCGCCTGATGGAGGATGAGCCGCATCGAGTCCTCAAGCAGGTCAAGCAGATATGGATCTACAAGAAGAACACGCAGCCATTGGGCTATGGATCAGCCGGCTGCATCTTCAAGAATCCGCGAGGCCTCTCCGCCGGTGCGCTTATCGACCGGGCCGGCCTTAAAGGGCGCTCGGTAGGTGGAGCGCGAGTGTCGGAGCGTCATGCGAACTTCATCCTGGCTGACAAGGGCGCAACGGCCAGCGACGTACTGAAGCTCATCAACATTATCCGTGAGGCGGTCTACAAGAAGAACGAGGTCTACCTGGAGCTTGAACTAGAGGTCTGGTAATGGATAGCCAATGTGCGGCCATGGATGGCGCCGCGATCTGCTCGGGCACGCAAGCACCGCCGGTGGTGTTGGATATAACCGTCCTTATGGGAGGGCCTTCAGCCGAGCGCGAGGTCTCTCTCATCAGCGGTTCGGCTATCGCCGACGGCCTGGAGCGGTGCGGCCACAAGGTCACTCGCAGCGACATCTCTCCAACCAACGTATCCGCCCTGGATCGACCGGGCATTGACGTGGTCTTCATTGCCCTCCACGGGGAGTTTGGCGAGAGCGGCGAGGTCCAGGAATTGTGCGAAGAGCGGGGCCTTCGCTACATCGGCTCGCCGCCGCGAGCCAGTGAACTTGCCATGGACAAGGCCGCTTCCAAGCAGGTCTTCCGCCAGCATCGCATCAGCACGCCGGACTGGATCGTTGTCGAGGAATCACACAGTCCTGCCGAGATTGCCCGGATGATCGGGCATTGGCCGCTGCCGGTGGTTGTCAAGCCGGTTGACGGCGGATCGAGCGTGGATGTCACCATCGCCCGCGATGCTTCTGCACGGGATGCCGCGATAGCGGATTGCACAGACAAGTATGGCCGGGTGATGGTCGAGCAGTTCATCAAGGGCCGGGAGTTTACCGTGGGCCTGCTTGGCTGTCGTGCGCTGCCGGTGCTGGAGATCGTCACCTCGCGCGATTTCTACGATTACACCGCCAAGTACGCCGACAACTCCGGCACGCGGTACGTATTCGATCACCACCTGCCGCCCTCGATTGTGGAGAGGATGCAGGCGGAGGCCGTTGCCGCTGCGGGCAGCCTGGGTTGCCGCGACATCTCGCGAGTAGATTTTCTGCTGGATGAGCAAGGCAGCGCTTACGTGCTGGAGATCAATACGATTCCCGGATTCACCGGGCATTCGCTCCTGCCGATGGCGGCTGCCAAAGTCGGCATTGGTTTTGATGAGCTGGTTAATCGAATTGTCGCGATGGCAATGAGCAGGCCGGCGCCGTTGCGCATGTAGGGCAGAGGATTGGCCATGTTCGGACGCAAGAAGAACACGCAGCAGAGCCCCAGCGCGGGGGCGGCCGCACAGGCCCGTAGGCAGAGCTGGCTGTCGCGGTGGTGGGAGGGCATGGACTCTTCGCGACGGCGGACGATTACTCGGCTGTACTTCGGCGTCGTAATTATGCTGGCGGCAGGGGTCGGCACGGTTTACGGCATTGGCGCATTGGAGAAGCAAGTCCTCGCGCCGCCGGCCATGCAGGCGCCGCTGACAATGAAGGTAGTTCTTGCTGACGTGCCTGCATGGATGCCCAGCAGTGTGCTTCATCAGATTGCCGACAGCCTGACGCCCCGCAACATCAAGCCGTCCGATCCCAAGCTGGCTGAGGCTGTCTTTGCCCTGGCGCAGGCCAATCCATGGATCAGGCATGTTGAGCAAGCCATCAAGAGGCCCACGCAGGACGTACGGCATATCCGCGTGGAGGTCAAGGCACAGTTTCGCAGGCCCGCAGCCATGGTCGTGCCGCAGTCGCGCAGCACGAGTGAGTTCGTCGATTTCGACGGCTATCGTCTGCCGGCCGATCAGGTCTCGCGGTATTTTGTAACCGTGGAAGAAGCCGATGGACAGGGGCGGCGCCAGGTATTCTTTGTGCATCGCGGTGACGTGCCGCGTGGATACAAGGCTGATCCGATCCATTACATGACCGTGGATGGCGTGCTGAATGAGCCGCCGGCCATTGGCAGCAAATGGGAGGGCGAAGACCTGGCCGAAGGTCTGCGAATGGTTGGGCTGATGAACAGCCGGGATTACGCCAACCAGATCATCAGTGTGGATGTCCGCAACTTCGGCGGGGTGATCGACCGCAACCAGTCGCACCTGAACCTGCTGGCCCGGATCGGAGAGGGCCCACAGACAATCATCAAGTTCGGGCGCTTTCCCGACCCCAACGGCGATTGGGAAATACCAACCGAGCGGAAGACGCAATACCTTGATACCTTCGCACGAGAGAATGGTGGCAAACTCACCGGCGTCGCAGCCTACATTGATCTTCGGGGCGACCAGCTTCGCTATCGGCCCCTGTTGGCTGGCGGGCCCACAGGCGGGACGGTGATGGGCGAAGAAGCTCGGAGGCGGTAGTTGTCCTGTTAGCTGCACAGGCGGCAACTATGAAAGTAACCATTTCACGATCCGCTATCCGTACGGCGTGGAGACCAGGCGGGCTGATCTATCTTGCGGTGCTGCTGGCTGGCACCGCAGCGGGGCTTTGGAGCGAGGCAATTCATCCATCGCAGGAGGCCGCCGTCTCGTCCGTGCTGCCCACGCTCAAGACGCTGTCGATTGCACAGGCGATGTTCATTCTGCTGGTCTACCCGCTGGTGAGTCTTTGGCGTCTTGAGGCTGAGGCGCCGCCTTTCTGGCCGGCGATGATCGGCGAGTCGGCTGTCTGCATGTTGCTATCGTTGCCGTTCTACCTTGTCTGCGGATACCTTGCCGACGCCACCGTAACGGACGTTGGGCGAGTGGCTATCTATGCAGGCCTGCTCTGGCCGGTCGGGTGGATCGCCAGCCGGGCGGTGCGTCGGCCTCGAGCCCGTCCCGTGATGGTCTTGTTCGTGCTGCTGCTTACGCTGGGCGGACCGGCCATCTATTACATTACGCTCGAGTTCCTGAATTCAGCCGGCGCATCAACGGTCTTCCACGCCTGCCCCTTGACCTTCCTGTGGGAATTGGCCGATGCGCGGCAGGCAAGCCTCTGGCCTCGCCCTGTCTGGGCAAGCCTGCTCTGGCCAGGAGCCTTCATCGTGGGAGCTTTGGCAATGATATCCATTCGCCGCGCATAGGGATTTCGGACATGAACAGAATTCTGTTGCGATTCAAATCATGGTGGCTGCGTGACAAACACCAGGGTATCAATCGAAGGTGGGCACACATTGCGTCCAGGATGGCAAGGGCAAATCAAGTAGCTCTGTCTATGCAGGCCTCGCAGATTGACACTGGTCACGTTCTGCTGGGGATTGCACAGACGACGATGCTCCTGCAGGAACTTGGCCTTGATACAGAGACGCTGGAGCAAGCGATCACAGAACAGTCCAGAACGAACTTTTCCGAGGAGGATCAGTGCAAGAAGGCTCTGGAATCTGCTATCGAGGAAGCACGTTTGATGCAGGCTCCGATCCTTGAGCCTCAGCACTTGCTTGCTGGCCTATGCCGTCTGGAGGGCACGATAGCCCACAAGGTCCTGACCGACCAGCATATCTCTGTTGAAAAGGTCCGAGAGTTGCGGCCGGAGACTTGATTGTCAGAGGACTGGCACGCCGATAAGCTCAGCGAGGGCATGTCGTGAAATGTGAGTTATGGCCTCGTTTCTCTTGTTGTATCCAATCGCTTGACCTTCCTGAAGCATTCGGGTCAAATCTAGTCTCCTCACATGAAAGGATTAGTTATGGCGTTTTTCGACATGCCGCTGGAGCAGCTTGAGAAGTACAGTCTGCCTGACTATGAACCCAGGGACTTTGACGCATTCTGGCAGCAGACGCTTGCCGAGGCGGCGGCTTTTCCGCTGGATGCAAAGTTTGAGCCGGTTACCGACATCCCCTTCAAGAACGTGCAGGCCTTTGACGTGACGTTCAACGGCTTTGCAGGGCAAGAGATCAAGGCATGGTTCCTCAAGCCCGCAGCCGCAGAGGGCAAGTTGCCGTGCATCGTACAGTATGTCGGTTACGGCGGCGGGCGCGGGTTCCCGATAGACCTGACGCTGTGGCCTGCGATGGGCTATGCGTATTTCATCATGGATCCTCGCGGGCAAGGTGGGGCCAGCCCCGGCAGTCCTGGCAGCACGCCGGATGTCAGCGACTCGCTGCCGCACAAGAACGGTTTCATGACGCGGGGAATAGAATCGCCGAAGAGTTATTACTATCGCCGGCTTTTCACGGATGCGGCGCGGGCGGTTGACGCCGCTATCGCTCACACTGCCGTCGATGCGACGCGCGTCGGCCTGACCGGCGGCAGCCAGGGCGGCGGGATCACCATAGCAGCCGCCGCGCTTGCTGGCGAGAAGGTCAAGATAGCCATGCCCGATGTTCCGTTTCTCTGTGCATACCGCCGGGCAATCGCAATCACCAACGATGATCCCTATAGTGAAATTGCGGCCTACCTCAGGACCTATCGGGAGCGCCTGGAGCAGACTTTTACCACGCTGGCTTACCACGATGGCGTGAATTTTGCTCCACGAATCACGGCCCGCTGCCTATTTTCCGTCGGCCTGATGGACACTATCTGCCCGCCAAGCACGGTCTACGCAGCCTACAACCGCGTCAAGGCCCCGAAGGAAATCAGGGTCTACACCTATAACAATCACGAAGGCGGCGGGCCGTATCAGACAGCCGAGAAGGTTAGATTTGCAGCCAAGTATCTGTAATCAGGATTAGCGGCCTTTTGAACAATCAAAGCGACCGCCGCTGAGACGCTGAGAACGCAGAGAAGAGTTGAGCAGGGATTTATGTTCTCAGCGGCCTCGGCGGCTGGGCGGCGGGTTGTTCAGGCCGGCTTTCGGCCTTTCAATACCTATCCACGGCGGTGCTTCTGCGCCTGACGCGAACCACCCGGCTTGGTTGGCCGTAGGATTCTTGTTTATTATCTTGAGCGGCACAGGCGCACCGGAAGGGGCTGTCCTCCAAGCTGGTCCGCAGTCTGGACCTTTTCAGAAAAGATTCCAAATTGTCCGATATATAGATATTGAGCGCCTCCTAAACTCGGCTTGATTCGATTACAATACTTAACGAGTGGGATGGGGCGAGGCTGTCTATGGCGAATGCGAATATTTTTGAGACGACCGTCAGGCACTTCCTGGGGCCGATCATGCCCTTTATGGAAGACCCGGCCGTCTCCGAGATCATGATCAACTAACCCAGCGAGATCTACTTCGAGCGCCAGGGCAAGCTAGTCAAGACCGACCCGCATTTCGAGGACCAGGAGGCACTGGCCGCAGCCGTCAACAACGTGCTTCAGTACACGGGCAAGCGGCTGAGCTTCGAACACCCGCTGATCGATTCGCGCCTTCCTGACGGCTCGCGCGTGCACGTGGTGCTGGGGCCGCTTTGCCGAACCGGCACGTGCATGACGATCCGCAAATTCTCCAAGGTGATGTTCGACGCGCAGCATCTGCTGGAAAACGGCTCGTGGACGGCTGAGGCGATGGAATACCTCCAACTGTGCGTGCTGGCGGAGAAGAACGTCCTGGTCGCCGGCGGCACCAGCAGCGGCAAGACGAGCCTGCTGAATGTGCTTTCGGGCTTCATCCCGGCACATCAGCGGATCGTCGTCATCGAAGACTCCGCCGAGTTGGAACTACAGCAGGATCACGTGGTTTCACTTGAAAGCCGGCCAGCAGATCGCTGGGGCCGCGGCGAGGTCAACATTCGCGACCTGTTCCGCACCTCTCTGCGTTTGCGGCCAGACCGCATCATTATCGGCGAGGTTCGCGGCGGCGAGGCGCTGGACATGATCCAGGCAATGACTTCGGGCCATGCCGGCAGCATGTCCACGCTGCACGCCAACGTCGCCATCGACGCGCTGAACCGCCTGGAGACCCTCGCGATGATGAGCAAGGTGGATCTGCCGCTGCACGCCCTGCGGGGGCAGATTGCATCGGCCATCGATATCATCGTACAGGTGACGCGCTTCAACGACGGCCGGAGGGGCCTGACGCAGATCAGCGAGATTCTGCCGCTGGGCGACGATGGGCACTACCGGCTGCAGGACCAGTTTGTTTATCAACTGCTTGAAGGCGCGGAAGGAAAGGCCGGCCGGGGCCGGCTGGCTTGGACGGGCAAACGCTCGTCATTCGCGGATGAACCCAAGATGCGGATTCTGCGCGACATGTGGAATTTGACCAGGAATATGTTCGCCGAGGCCTGATGGTTTCATGGTAAAATGCTTTGGCAAACTGATGATGCTGCATGCCGACGAGCAAGGGCAGGCCACTTTGGAGTGGGCGCTGCTGCTGGCTGCCGTGGTCTTCCCCCTGGCGTACTGGGTGTTCCCGAGACTGATGGGCATCCTGACGGCCCACTACCAGATGGTTACGTTCCTTGAGACATTGCCTTTTCCGTGACGGGTCAGCACGGAATCGCACAGCGCAAACTTGGCCCAGAGGAATCATAGATGAACATGTTGAATAAGATTGGCCGGCGCGTGATGGCATTGCATCACGATGAGAAGGGCGCCGACATGGTGGAGTACATTCTCATCGTGGCTGCCGTCGCCCTGCCGCTGCTGGCGGTGGCGATCTGGTTCTGGAAGGACGTATCCGCCCAGGCCGGCCGTTGGTGGGAAGCCATCAAGGGAAACGATACGCCCGCGGGCACGCTACCTCCTCCGTAAGTCCCATAGGGTTTGAAGAGTTGTTACCCCAGCTTTTATCGTGGGTCGGCGTAGTACTGATCATCTTGCTGGTGACGGCGGTTATTACCGACGTCAAGTACGGCCGGATATATAATGCCGTTACCTACCCGGCCATCGCGGCAGGGCTTATCGGGCACACGCTGATGGGCGGGCTTAGCGGGCATGGCCAGTGGTTCGGCCTGGCGGGCAGCCTGATCGGGCTGGCTGTGGGCTTTCTGCCTCTGCTGGTGGCGAACCTGGCCGGCGGAATCGGCGGCGGGGACGCCAAGATCATGGCTGCCATCGGCAGCCTGGCCGGCTGGCAGTTTGCCCTGGATACGCTTGTTTTCGGGCTTATGGCGGCGGTGGTGATGGCCGTCATCGTGATGATCCGGCGGCGAATCCTGCTCCAGACGCTCCGGCGGCTGGGGAGGTTCTTCTTCCTGATCTTCACGCCGAGCAAACCCGCCGACCCAGCTACGCCGCAGAGTCCTAAGATTCCTTTTGGCGTGGCATTGTGCATAGGGGCGGCTGTCACGCTGACAAAGATGATGTTCCCAGGCCTGCCTTGGCCGGGGTTGTAAGCGGTTTATGCAGAGACGGCCAGCTGGTGCCAAGGCGCAGAAATGGTGCCAGGGCGCGGAAATGGTGCCAGGGCGGCAGTAGTGGTGCCACCCCCAAGCGTTGTTTGCTTGGGGGTGCTGAACCTGATCCAGGCAGACACCCAAGAGTACTCGGGGGCGGCACCGAGAGAGTACTCGCGTGGAAAGCCGATGGCCGTGAGTTCGAAGCAACAATGCAGGAGCCGCTGGTCTGGCTGGTGGATGCTGCCGGTCGCGGTAGCGCTTTGCGCATTGGCCGCCGTGGTGATATTGCCGGGGCTGGATCGTCGAGACTGGGCCTCCTGGCTTATGCCAGCCATTACCAGCACCCAGTTCCTCTTTGCCGCGACTGTCCTGGTTGCCGCCGCTCTGTTGTTGATCGTCGTTTGCCGTCTGCTCTGGCAGATCGGCCGGCCTTATCGCCGGGCAAGGCGCGACGGCCAGGAAGGCGTAGCGATCATCGAATTTGTGATGGTGTTTCCAATCGCGGCGTTCCTGGTCATGGTGATGGTGCAGGCGACGCTGCTGATGGCTGGCAACTTGTGCGTGCATTACTCCGCATTCTGTGCTGCACGCAGCGCTATCGTGACGATTCCGGCGACCTATCCTAACGAGCCGGCTAACAGCATCGACCTGACTGTCAGCCCGCCGTTCGATACCGCCAACCCGCCCAAGATGGGGCGCATTCGCCATGCAGCCGTCTATGCGGTGATGCCGATGTCTTGCGGCAATGCGGAGCAGCCGGACCAGCCAATTCCGTTGCAGGATGATTTGGCGGCGTTTTTTCAGGCCAACGGTCAGGCTGATCCGTATTGGCTGCGGGCGCAGGTTGGTCGAAAGTGGTTCTATGCAGACAACCACACGAAGGTTGAATTAGTCGTCGGCGATGTAAAGGTGCCGATGCAGAACTGGGTGGCGCACGGCGCTACGTATGCCCCGAACGAAGAAGTTGTCGTTCGGGTCAGTCACGTGTTGTATCTGTCGATACCCGGCGTGAGGCGGCTGTTCGCCCTTGGCAGCGATGGCGTGAATCTGAATCTTCCGGGCAGCAGCGGCGCTGAATATGGCACGACCATCCGGGCTACCTGCCGCCTGAGTAATGAAGGCGTGCAGGATTACGTGGACGTAGAGACGTTCCCGTAACGAGAGCAGCTTGGTCGCTGATTGCCGCGGCGATTGGAGCTTTGAAATTATGGACAACACAAAACCAAATAATGCTGTAGGGCTTCCTCCTGGCGCCCGCATCGGCAAATACGAAGTCAAGCAGCGCCTGGCCATGGGCGGGCAGGCGATCATTTATCGCTGCTACGACAGCCTGCTGGACCGCGAGGTTGCGATCAAGCAAATCTCTTCGCATCTGGCTGAAGACCCCAAGTTCCTGGAGCGGTTCCGCAGGGAGGCTCAGATTCTTGCGCGGCTGGGTGCGCATCAGCAGGCAATTGTCACTATCCACGAGTTGATCGAGGATGAGCGCGGCCTGTTCATAGTGATGGAATACGTGGCCGGCCTGAGCCTGGAGGAAATGCTCCAGGCCAACCCGCAGCCGGTTGAGCCAAAGGCGGTGCTGCAGATTCTGTGGCGACTGGCAGCGGCCTTGAACAATGTCCACGCCGCGGGCATCGTCCATCGCGACATCAAGCCCGGCAATATCATCGTCTGCGAGGGCCTGCGGCCAAAGATCGCCGATTTCGGCGTGGCTGCCAGTTTGACGGGCCAGACCTCCATGCTGCTGGGCACCACCAAGTACATGGCCCCGGAATTGCTCAACGGCGAGAGTTTCGACGGTCGGGCGGACATGTACTCGCTGGGCTTCATCGCCTACGAGATGCTCATCGGGCGGCAGAAGTTTAACGAGGTCTTTGTCGACATCGTTCGAGACAAGCACAGCGAGGCCATGCGCTGGATGAAGTGGCATGGCAACAACAGCGTGCAGGCTCCGCCGGCGCACGAAATGGAGGCGTCTGTCCCGCAGCCGCTCAGTGATATCGTGGCCAGGATGATGGCGAAGAACCCGGCCAGTCGGTTTGAGAATATGGAAGCGTTAGGGCGGGCGATCAAGGCGTCGTTCTCGGCCAAGGATGCCCCCGCGCCGATGCAGGCGCCCCTGCCGCATAAGAAGCACCGGCGTCATGCCAGCGCCGCCGGCAAGAGCATTGGCGCAGCCTCCGCGGCCGCGCCGGGTGGAGAGGCCGGCGTGCTTGATGAAGCATCAGCTTTGGGCCCTGCAACAGCGCCGCTGCCTAAGAAGCGGATGACGCTCAAGCGCAAGTTGGTCCTGGCGGCATGTGCGACTTTTGCACTGCTGGCGACAATGGCTGTCCTGGCCATCAACAGCGCCATGAATGCACAAGGCCGGGCCAATAGCGCCAAGGGCATTTACAGCCAGGCTGACAAGGCCTATCAAAGCGCCGACTACAAGATCGCAGCCGAGCGCTTTGAGCGCCTCAAGAGCGAGTTCGCCGGAACTGACGAGGCGGCGATGGCCAGCGTGATGATCCATCTTGCGCAGGGCTACAGGGAAATCGAGGCCCGGAACTGGACAGGTGCAGCGCAGGAGGAGCGATTGGCCGGCGAGCAGCAGCGCAAGCTGAATGTCACTGCAAAAGGTGATCTGTACAAGTGGTCGCAGATTGCAGATGGCTGGGTGCGGGAATTCGGCGCGCGGCGAACCACTACGCGAGACTTTGTCACTGCACTGGCAAAGGCCCAGGATGATCTCAATGCCAAGAACTATGGCGCGGCCCGCAATGACCTTAATGTCCGCGAGATGGCGAGCCTGACGAACGACCAGAAGCAGCAGTTGTCCGCAATGAGGTCGAGCGTCGATCAGGCCGAACTGCGTAATGAAATCGAGCAGGCCCGCAGTCTTGGCGACGAAGCTTTCAGTGCCGGCAACTACGACGAAGCTACCAAGCTTTACAACGATGGCCTGGCCAAGGCCGGCGACCCAAGGACGTTGAAAATCCTGGGCAGGGATGAATCGGAGAAGTTCAAGGCCGTCATGGAGGAAAAAGTCAGGTCGGTATCCTCAGGCCAGGAGGTAGCAGCCATCCGCAAGGAGATCGAAGAGGCCCGTGCGAGCAATGACTTCCGCCGCGAGCTGGAGGCCATGGAAAGGGGCCAGGCGATATCTCGCAATGATGACTGGGCCAAGCGGCTGCCGGAGTTGAAATCGATGGTGGCGATGGATGAAGGCCTGCAGGCTGAGACAGCCGGCAACTTCGCCGAGGCACGCGAGAAGTACGTCAAGTCCAAGCTGCTGTTCGAGAGCGAGCAGGTCAAGGAAGCGCTTACACGCCTTGAGAAGTTCGAGAAGCGCGACGCACTGCTGCGGGAGAGCAGGAACGACTTCGACGCAGGCAACTACGCCTCTGCACTTGCCAAGCTTGAGGAGGCGATGAAGCTGCCCGCACAGGCAAATCCGCCCGTGCCGCTGGATTTCATCAAGGACAAGATCCAAGAGTGCCAGTACCGCATAGGGCTGGCTGAAGCGGACAAGCTTGCCGAACAAAAGAACTACGAAGCAGCGATCAACAAGTACGATTCTCTACGGTCGTTGACCAAGGATCCCAGCGTGTTGGACGACCGCATCGCCAGGCAGAAGACCGAGCAGGAATATGAAGTCTTCCGCGGCGAAGGCAATCGCGCGCTGGCAAACCAGGAATGGGCAAAGGCCCTTCAGCAGTACAAGCTGGCCCAGGGCAAGAAGGATACCGAAGAAATCAAGGACCTGCTGAAGAATACGCTTTACAGGCAGAATCTATCTTTGGGCAATGCCGCATTCGACGCGGGTGAATATGCCTCCGCGATGGGATACTACAACCTTGCGATGAACTACGCGCCTGCGGAAGAGAAGAAGCAGTTGCAGGCCAAGATCCAGCAAGCCGAACAGAGGCAGAAGAGCAAGCCCTGATGTTGCCAATGAGTAGAAGCGCCCAGTCCATGCCAAGACGCCCTGCAATAGCTGCGCTGCCGCCGCGCCATCGGCGCGGCGCAGTCATGATTGCCACCTTGCTGGCCCTGACGCTGCTGGTGGGGCTGATCTTCTACGTCTACAACACCGGCGATGTGATAAACCGCCGCATGGAGCTCCAGAGCGCCTCCGACGCCGCCGCCATCGGCGGGGCCACGTGGATGGCCCGCAGCATGAACGTGGTGGCCATGAACAACGTGGCAACGTCGCGATTGCTGGCGGGCATTGTCGTGCTCGACAGCCTGCCGCTGGCCACCGAGATGGCTGCCTCGGAGGCGAACAGTTGGGAAAAGTGCCTTTCGGATCAGTTGCGGATCCCTGTTCCGCAGGAGAAGGGCGGGCAGTTGGTATGGGACGGCTTGGCGGCCCTTCAGACGCGCATGAGGGCCGAGAGAGACATTCTCAAGGCTGCTGACGAGGCACTGAAGCAGATCGACATGCCGGCGGCCACGACCTGGTTTGTGCAGGGCAATCGCAATATCCCGGCTGGGAAGATGTGGCAGGCCTGCCTTAGCCTGGACGAGATGTCCGGGATGACGGTGGAGTCGGCCGGCCCGCTTGCCTATGAGGCGGCCGGCTGGGGCCGGCTGGAGGCATTCAAGACGCCTGTTGCAATGATGTCGCCCGTGCTGCCGGAAATCCCATGCAAGCAGACCACATTCGATGATTTCAGGCCGGTCCTGATGGGCAGTCAGATCGTCACCAGCACTGCTGTCGACGTCAGAGCCACTGGCGGGTGGGGCGGGGCGATTCCCGATGCCGTCTGGCCGCACCGCCTGGGGCCATGGGCCCGGCTGTTCGATTGGCGGTTGAATCACTATGATCCGCCAGCCGAAACGATCACTGTGCCGACGCATCAGGGCGGCCATTCCAACGTCAACGTCGGCGGGCGGCGAGTGGGGCAATCGGCAATGACGCCGCCCGGCGCTGTCACGCGCATCACCCCGGGCGTTCTTGTCGGCTACCAGGTGTTCGGACCCTACGAGTGGATGCTGCGACACATCTCCTCTTGGGCTGATGACTTCTGGGGCAATTCCGACAGCGGGCCCTGGTACACGGCTGGCCAGGTGGCCGATACGATGTTCTCCAAGTACATCCGCGAACTGTCCCGCATCAAGCTCAACTACATGTTGCCTGCAAGGCTAAACCCAACGCCGCTGGACTACCACTATCCGAACTGGATTACCTCGTATCCTCTGGCCAGGCAGGCTGCAGCGGATCCAAGCATCCGAGTCTACAGCACGATGTTCTACCTGGTCGAGATCGCTTCATCGGTGCCCGATAGTGATCCGAGGTATCTCAGCCCCCGAACGTATCGCACCAATGGGAAGCGGCCTATCTCTATCTGGTCGGCTGGATGGACGGACCCGGCGGGGTGGTCGGCGACGAAGGTTCGCGATTATGTCTGGAAGGATGACTGGCAGTATGCCGCGTGTAATGATCCAGAGATAGGCATCGATTTGGAAACCGATGCCAGCGGCAATCCGATCTACAAGCCTGTGTACATGTCGTCATGGTATGTCTTTGGTGGCATCGATGTCGGCGGCGAGCGGCGCGTAGCCAACCCGGCCAACTGGCTCGACGCGACCGATCTCGAACGCATCCCAGCCCCATATCTGCTCGATGCAACCGATGGCGACTATGATCCCAGCGACCTCAGCCCCGATAGCCCATACCGGCGCGAGAAGTTCACATATCTTGGGATTGCGGCCAGGCCGACGACGGCCTCATTGTGGCCGGCGCGGTTCAAGGGCCTGAACCCCTCGATGTTGGCGCTGTCGCAGGTGAAGGTGTTCAACAACACAAGCTGGGATCTCTGGACGCAGGACTGGCAGGCGCAACTTATGCCCGTGAGCCAATGCGACAAGTGGGAGCAGCAACTATCCAAGGACATCCAGCAGGTGCTGGCCCAGCCGACGATATTGAACAACGAACCATCTGACGCATGGCAAGAAGCCCGGCAGTTGATCAAGCAATTGCAGCCACTGATGAGAGACTACATGCAACACTAACGGCATTGCGGATTTCGGATTGCGGATTTCCCATGCTGCGGGTTGCTGGGTGCGGCCTTAGAGGTCTGATATAATCGAGAGATGATAGAGGCACGAGCGAGAGAATGATCGCCGACGGCACGCGAAATTGCGAAGGGACGGGAAATAGAGGCAACGATGAGGCCGAGGAGGCGGCGCGTCGTTGTTTAATTCGCAATTCGCAATTCGCAATTTGCAATGGTTCAATCCATAATCCGCAATCCGAAACCCGAAATCGTGGCGCGGTCTTGGTGGAATTCGTCTTCTGCATGCCGATCCTGGGTTTCGTGATCGCCATGATTATGTTCTTTGGCTGGTCGATGATGAACCAGCAGCACGTGAAGATGGCGGCCAGGCATTCCGCCTGGCGGCACGTGCGCGGCCCATCGGATACCACTGGAATGGAGATCAACAGCGGGTTCTTCAATAATCGCGCGAATGCGAATTCGTTGTCGATTTCTTCGTCATTCGGCTGGCCAGTGGAACTCAAGACCGAGTACCAGAACGTTCAGGCCCGCATGCAGCCTTCGACCGGCCAGCTTGTCGAGCGGATGGTAATGCAGACATTCCCCAAGGGCGTGCAGTCCGCGGTGAGCGCCGAATTCCCCACGGATGTACCGGCCTGGAAGAGATTCACGGGGTCGATCGATGGCGCTACGCCGCGAGAAGGCGTGGAATGGCGGCGCGGGCAGGCGGAATGGAACGATCCGGTCAAGGACCAGTTCCTGGAAGTACTGGACAGCCGGCTGGACCATATCCCCGAGCCGGGCAACGGCCTGGGCCAGATGATTCGCCAGTTGTACCTGACTCGCTGGTGAGCGATGCCCGATTGAAGCCGCCCAGCACCCGGGGACTATGCCGTTGTTTTCTGCGAAAGACATGGAACCACAGGCCCAACAACAAAGTACGAGTAATGATGGAATCAGCCGCCGCAAGCATGGTTGGCGGGTTGTGATGTATCTGGTCCTGCTGGCCGCCGCGGTGTTTCTGGCCTACCAGGTGCATATAACGTGGATGCTCAATCGGGGCAAGCCCACAGCGCCAGCGTTGCCGTTTGATGCCGCCCGGCATAGCGAACAGCCGCAAAAACCTGCGACGTTGCCGGCAACGGCCCTGGCGGACATGCTTGGCGGGTCAGATGCAGGCATGGAGGCGATGACGGCTGAGCCAAGCGGCCTGGCGCCTCCGCCTGGGGCGCTGCGGCGATGGGCCTTCAAGCGGGTGCAAACCGGCGAGGAATATGCACGATACGAATTCCCAGGGCAATTGGAAGACGCAGCGGAGCACTATCTCCAGCTGCTCAAGAAAAAGGGCGGCCGCCTGGTGAGCGACCGGTCGCAAACCCCGGCAAAAAGGCTGCTTGTATTCGACATGGCGTCGGCTAAGGTAATAGAAATTAGCCTTCATAAGGCCCAGGCACCTGCCGATACCGTAGATATAGGATTGCGTGTTCGCCAGGCGGGGCATTTGCCCAGCCAGGGCGGCAGTGCGGCTAATCCTTGAGGAAATAGATATGGCGCAAGAAGCTCCCGTGGTTCACAATCAGCGTCTGCTTATCGTTGCCGGCGTGCTGGGGCTGATCGTGGTTATCCTCTACAACGTGCAGATGCAGGCCGTCCGCAACAGCCTGCAAGGGCCGACGGTGCCGGTGCTTCGCGTGACGCGCGATCTTCAGGTTGGCGAGGTAATAAAGCCCGAGGATCTCAAGCAGGAAGAACTCGACAGCGATGTGGTGGCCAGCCTGGGCAACGTGGTCAAGGCCAACCAGTGGGTCAAGGATTCGCAGCAGACGGTCAACCGGCCGGTCAAGAGGAACCAGTTTCTCTTGTGGGCTGACATTGTTCCCAGCGAGGACACCAACAAGCCCAGCCGGTTCGTCTCGCAGGGAATGCAAACATATACGCTTCGGTTGCTGCCCGAGGGCACGCCGGGGAACCTGATTCGCCTCGGCGATTATGTAGATGTCTGGGGCACGTTTTCGGTCGGTAACAACACCGGCAGCTATCTGATCCTCAAGGCGGCCCGCGTGCTGGCCATCGGTGGCAAGGGGGCGGATGAAAGAACAACCGGGGCCCGTAATACCGTTGAGCCAGGCTACCGCACCAT
>CAYQJH010000065.1:0-18647 GCA_964417755.1 uncultured Planctomycetaceae bacterium | reverse complement strand
GACACGCCCGAGACCGTCAAGCCCAACACGCCGGTGCAACACTTCGGCAAACAGGCCAGCCAGTACAGCAAGCATGCGCTGGAGGGGCAGATGGTGAAACTGGAACTTGAGCAGGACACCCGCGACAAGTATGGCCGGCTGCTGGCGTTCGTCATCCTGCCCGACGGCACGATGCACAACCGCAACCTGGTCAGCCAAGGCTACGCCTATGCCGACCCCAGGTTCAATCACAAGTACAAGCGCGAATTCCAGCAACTCCAGGACCACGCCCGCAAGCAGAAGCTCGGCCTATGGAAAGAAGTAACCGAGGCCGACCTGCCGGAATACCTCAGGGGGAAGATAAAGTTGTCGGCAGCCATAATGAACAACGCGACCATTGCCATGCATCCGGCTGGAATATAGTAAACTTCACAATTAGGAAAGCAAGACAAGCGGGGGATCGTCGGGTAGCGTAGCGTTCAATTGCGGCGAAAACAATGCCCAGTTTCCCGGTCGCTGGACTTCGCAGCTTATGCAGCTTGCACGTTGCGGTTCATCGCATTTCCGCCTGAAAAAACCCTCTACAACGCAACCGTATCTCCGATTTTCGTGGTATTTGGTGTTTGGTGTTAGTCGCACTCCTTCGAACCTTCGGGGCGGAGGAAAAAGACACAAAAGCTGGAATTAAGAAGCCTCAAGAGACGATACTAAGAAAAGCGTTCGCTGTTCGCGAACAACGAACGATAAGCTAAAGTGAGTCGTAAGTCTTACTGGTGAATAGGCGTTCGCTGTTCGCGAACAGCAAACAATGCCGTATTGGCAACGATCTCGGAACGGGTTAATTGGACGCCGTTTCAAGGACAATATATGAAAGCTCAAGATATTCTGATCGCACTCAAAATTCAGAGCCTTCAAGATCATGCCATTGAGGTGACACTGCGCCGATTGGCGGAGGATACGGGAGTGAGTCTGTCGGAGGTGAGCGCCGCTTGCGTGAGGTTAGCGTACGTTGGCCTCTTGTCTATTGAAAGCCGGAGAATCGTTGGCGCAGCCATGCACGAGTTTTTGGTCCATGGTCTGAAGTATGTCTTCCCCATCGAGAGTGGATATGTCTCGCGAGGAATGCCAACGGGTTATGCCGCCGATCCTCTTCGTGATCAGTTTCTATCATCAAGTGACGAGCTTGTTCCCGTGTGGCCTGATCCGGATGGCACAGTTCGTGGCATCGCAGTGCAACCGCTTTACAAGACGGTGCCGATGGCAGCGAAGAAGGACAAGAGGTTGTACGAATACCTAGTGCTGATTGATGCAATACGTGGAGGCCGCGCTCGCGAACGAAGCAAGGCCACTGAAATCCTCTCTCGTTGGTTGGGGCTATAGACATGGCCGAACCCATTGAGATGCTCCAAACGGTGGCCGTCGCCCTTGGTCCTTTAATCGACGAAGTCATCTTCGTCGGAGGAACGATCCCATCGCTGCTTGTGACCGACCCGGCAGCTCCATCCATTCGACCGACCAAGGACGTTGATCTTGTCGTTGATAGCCAGAGCCACGGGAACCACGCGAGCTTTGAGGAAAAATTGCGGAGTCGAGGCTTCCAAATTCAGCCGCCTCCTGTTTGTCGCTATGGCATCAAGGATGTTCTCGTGGATGTCATGGCCACGACACCGGCAGCAGCGGGCTTCTCCGATCGCTGGTACCCCGAGTCCTTCGCTACGGCAGAGCGAACGACACTGCCAAATGGCTTGATCATTAAGGTGATCCGAGCCCCACTGTTCTTGGCAACGAAGTTAACTGCCTGGCAGGATCGAGGCAAAGGTGACTATTACGCACAGGATCTGGAGGATATCATCGCAGTCATCGATGGGAGAGCCACCCTTCTCGATGAGATCCATCGAAGCAGTCAGGAGGTGCAGGCTTTTTTGGCAGAATTCTTCGCTAAACTGCTCGCGAATCAAGCATTTCTTGATGCGATTCCTGGCCATCTAGGCGGAGGCGCCGTTGCCAGTGCAAGAGCGACCAGGGCCATCGGAATTATGAGGAAGATTGTCGATCTCGGTCGAAGGTGACAATAGCATCGGTAGGCTTGGTAGCGCCAGCCAGTGCCGACCGCTTGTTCTGCACGCCCTTCGCCCGCAATCTCCGTGAAGCTTCGGAACACCCTTCCAGTAGTGTATCCGTTTGGCCTCGATATGCCGCCCATAAGCAACAGAGCACAAAGAGTTGGCGCTCCTCAGTTGTCACATGGCGATGTCGTTGCCAGAACGCGTCCCCTATTTGACAATAAGCCGAGTAAACCGGGAAAAGCGGGACAGTCACGAATGGCCGGGTGCCATGCTTCCGCGTCGTTGTTGTCCGCGGAAGCATGCTTCTCTTCCAGAGGAAGATCGAAGACATGTTTCCGCAAGCAACGCGGAAGCATGGCACCCAAATTGCAAAAATCATTCAGAAGATCCTGTCTGTAGATTGTAAAATCTGTGCATGAATATTGAGTCGATACAACATTTAGATTTCTTGAAGCTGGATCAGGCGTTGCAGGGCAAACTCTCCCGCTGCCAGGCGGTCTTGAGGGAGCTTGGCGGCGTTATGGTGGCGTTTTCCGGCGGGGTGGATAGCACGTTTCTGCTGGCGCTGGCGGCTGGGACGTTGGGCAAAGGCCGCGTTCTTGCCGGGATGGGCGTCTCGCCTTCCTTGCCGCAGCGAGAGGCAGAGCAGGCGCGGAGGCTTGCCCGCGACATCGGCTGTGAGCTGCTGGAGGTCCAGACCTGCGAGTTGGAGAACCCGCAGTATGCCGCAAACCCGGCCAACCGGTGCTTCTACTGCAAGAGCGACTTGTTCGTTCGCCTGAAGGAACTGGCAGGCAGCAAAGGCATTGCCGTTGTCCTCAGCGGCGCAAACGCCGACGACACCGGCGACTTTCGCCCGGGCCTGAAGGCAGGCGGCGAGCTTGGCGTGCGAAATCCGCTTCTGGAGGCTGGGCTGACCAAGGCGGAGATTCGCCAGGCCTCCAAGGCGATGAACCTGCCGACGTGGGACAAGCCCGCGATGGCCTGCCTGGCCAGTAGAGTTCCCTACGGCCAGCCGATCACGCAGGGCAAGCTCGCGCGGATCGAGCGGGCTGAATACGTGCTCAAGGACCTTGGCTTTGTGCAGTGCCGCGTCCGCGATCACGAGACGGTGGCCCGCATCGAAGTGCCCGCAGCTGAGATCGCGAAGGTGGTCGAGCATCGCGAGGCGATAACGAAATCGCTCAAGGCTGTGGGATATTCGTACGTGACGGTTGATCTGCAAGGCTTCCGCAGCGGCTCGATGAACGAGACGTTGTGAGTGCCAGTCTGTTTATGCCGGACCGTGACGGCGAGGGGGCAAATTCAGCTGGTCATCGGCAACTGTGTTGTCATTGACCACCGCCACGCCCGAGGCCACCAGCGCCTCCCAGTGCTTCTGGTTGAACGCACAGCCGGGGTCGCCGGCGTGAAGCTGGCCGAAGTATGCATCCGCCCGGGCCCGGCAGCCGCCGCAATAGTTCTTGAACGTGCAGACCTCGCAGTGGTGCAGCCGGCGGGAGCGATCATTGAGAATTTCCCAGAACACGCTCTTGCGGAAGATTTCCATCAGCGGCGCCTGCCGCACGTTGCCCATCACGCGATGCGGCAGGTACACGCAGGGCGTCACGTTGCCATTGGGCTCGATGCAGATGTACGTCCGCCCCGCGCCGCAGCCGCCCAGGTACTTCGCCACAACGCGGGCCTTGGCGCCGCTGCCGCTGCCGGCATGGCTGCAACTGATCTTACCTTGCTCGCCACGCGCGGCCATCAGCTCATCCAGCCCCGGCATGACAGCCCCTGCCAGGCACACCCGCCCAAGCTGAGGCGCGGTGGAAATCACGCCGATCTTGCCCTCGTTCATCTTGCGATTGAGCAAGGCCAGCAACTGCTCTCGCTGTGCGGGAGAGATGTCGCCGCTGACCATCTTCAGCCCGCGCCCGACGGGAATGAAATTAAAGTGTGCGAAGCACCCAGCCCCCAACTCCTGGGCGAAGGCGATCATGTCTTCGACCTCGTCGAAGTTGCCCTGGTGTACGCACATCGCGATGCCCAGCCGCAGGCCAGGCGTGGCAGCAACCGCCCTTGCGCCTGCGACGGACTTTTCCCACAATCCGGCAGATCCGCGGAATGCATCGTGTCGCTTGGCGTGAATCGAGTCGAGCGATATTTCCACGTATCGCAGGCCCGCGCCCGCCAGCCTGGCAGCCAGCTCGCTCGTCATCGTCGTGCCGTTGGTTGCGATCGTCAGGTGCATGTCGTATGACTTTGCCCGCTCCAGCACAGGCAGGAGGTCGCCGCTGATGGTCGGCTCGCCGCCGGAGATAGCCAGCATCGGCATGTGGGCGCGGCCCATCTGGTCTACCAGGTTGAGTTTTTCTTCCAGGCTCAGTTCATCGCTGAGGCTCTTGTGCAGGCTGTCCTGGTAGCAGTGCTTGCAGGCGAGGTTGCAGCGATTGGTGAAGTTCCAAACTGCAAACAGCGGCGCGGTGAAGCGCTGCGGCACGGTCAGGCCGAACTGGCTGATGCTGCGTGCGACGATCACCAGGCCGCGAACGGTGGGCCTGTTCTCGGCGAGTTTCCTGCGGAAGGTGTCGGCGTCCACCTCGCCGCGCATGCAATCGATGAACTTATGGAACAGCCAGTACTTCACTCGCTGACTGAGCGGTGCGGCAGCGTTGCGATAGCTGGTGATGATGCGCTCCAGCGCCGTCGTCCCGGCGCGGTCGTCGCGAGTAATCGTTTTCAGCAGCCATCGCAGCACGGGCCTGCCCAGCCAATCCTCCAGCGGATGATGATAGTCAATACGCAGGGCCTGCGGCGATTCCGCATCCGCCCTGACGGCAATCTTCGCATGCGCAGCCGATGACACATGGCCGTCGTCAGTTCGGTCCGGTTGCTTGTTGGAATTGTCCGAGGCTGGGAACTCGTGCAGATATTGCTTGCCGATGGCAGCGGCAGTGGTGTGCTGCCCGGCGGCTGTATAGGAACCATCGCCATTCGGCGACGAGGGGGATTTGGATGAATCTGGGGCAACCATTTCTATAGAGCCTACTTCTCGTTTTGAGCTTCAAGCTGCTGGCGCAATGCCTGGACTTCCCTGGCCAGTCGCTGCACTTCGCTGCGGAGCTGAGGCAACCGGGCCGCGCTCATCATAGCGCGGCGGGCCTGGGCACGCGGGATGGCCGGGCTGCCGAGCACTTCTTCATTTGGCGGCAGGTCGTTGGTTACGCCTGACTGGGCAGCCACCTTCACGCCGTCGCCGATCCTGATGTGCCCAACCACGCCGCTCTGCCCGGCAAAGACGCAGTAGTTACCTACCGTGGTCGAGCCCGCAATGCCCGCCTGCGCAACCATCAGGCAGCCCTTGCCCATCTGCGTCCCGTGGCCGATGGCCACCAGGTTGGAGAATTTCGTGCCCGCCCCAATGATCGTCGCGCCCATCGTCGCTCGATCGATCGTGCAGCAGGCGCCGATCTCGACATCGTCTTCGAGTTCCACCCAGCCGGCCTGCGGAATCTTCTCGTGCCTGCCGGCGTGCGTGGCATAGCCGAATCCGTCCTGCCCTATCGATGAGCCTGCGTGCACCGTCACGCGGTCGTGCAGGACGCAGCCGTCGTAGATGGTAACGTTCGGATACAGCGTGCAGTCCTTGCCGATGCGAGCGCCGGGGCCAACGTACACGCCCGGATACAAGACGCTGCCAGCCCCCACGCTGGCCCCAGCTGCCACCGTAACAAACGCCGCCACTTTGGCGGCGGCGTCAACGTGTGCGCCGGGTTCAATGTTTGCCCGGGCATCGATGCCATCGAAATGAGGCCGACGATAGCCGTAGAACGCCACCATCGCCTGGCGGAAGGCAAAGTAAGGATCCTTGCAGCGGATAAGGCTCTTGCCTGCCCCGGCGTAGTCGGCGGAAACGATGACGGCGGCGGCGGCTGTGGAATCCATGTGCCGCTCGTAGCGCTTATTGGCCAGGAAGGTTACCTGGTCAGGCCCGGCTGTCTCGATGGACGCCACGCCGCGCACAAGGGCCTCGCCGGGACAAGTCAACTGCCCAGCCAGCAGCGACGCCAACTCCGATAAAGTCATCTCCGCCATCAAATCCTCGCAGGCTTTTCCAAACGGAACAGCCTAAAGCCTAAGGGCCAGGCTACAAGGCGTCAAGCAAAAGGAAGGTAGCCCCGAACATCGGGCGCCGCGGTCTGCGAAGCCGGAGGCATGGCAACCACGTCTATGGAATATCCCTGTGCCAAAACCTGCCTTGATTGCGCCCTGGTTTTGGGCTAACATCGCTTTTTCAGTCGCGCAATATGGAGCTCTAATGCGAAGTTACATTTTCTTTCTGTTAATGCTGGCCATCATGGCTGGCTTGCCTGCCTGCACCAAGAAGGACACCAGCAGTCATAAGGTCATGCTGACCTACACTCGCTGGGGCAATCCAGCCGAGATGGAGTCCGCGCGGGAGCTGATCGCCCAGTTCGAGAAAGAGAATCCCGACATCGAGGTCCGCGTCGATGTCGTCGGCTGGGAACAATACTGGCAAAAAATGAAGACAGCCACGGTTACCGACGTCGCCCAGGACGTCTGGCTGATGAGCTCGGCCTATGTGGAGGAATATGCGGCAGCCGGGCACATAATGGATCTCGTGCCGCTGCTCCAGGCTGATCCAACATTCAAGGTGGATGATTATTTCCCCAGCGCATTCGATCCGTACACGTTCGTCAGTTCGGGCGACGAACTGCTGAGAGTGCCTTTTAAGCTTCCCCCCGTCGACAGCGATCCGCAAACCAGGCCCCGGCTGTACGCCTTCACGCGCGACTTCAACTGCTCGTTTCTTTATTACAATCGCGATCATTTCGATGCTATCGGCCTGGCCTACCCGACCGAAGACTGGACGTGGGATGACCTGGTGGAGGCTGCCAAAAAGCTCACCATCGATTTCAACAATGACGGCGTGATCGATCAATGGGGCTATGCCGGGCTGACTTACGGCCATTTTGCCGGGGCAATTGGCGGCGAGTCGCTGGACCTCAAGGCCCGCAAGAGCCTCTACCAGTCGCCGCTGATGCTCAAGGCCATCACATTCTGCCAGGACCTGATCTACAAGTACAAGGTGCACCCCCAGCCGCGAATCCAGATCGACGAGACCGACAGCTTCGTAACTGGCAAGGCCTCGATGATGATCGCCGGCGTCTGGAGCGTTCGCAGTTTCAGCCGGTCACATTCTCGCTGGGACGTTGCCCCCATCCCGGTTGACATAAAAGGCCGCAAGCGAAAGGTCGCCGGCAGCGGCGTGGCGCACAGCATCTTCGCTCGCACGAAGCATCCCAAGGAGGCCTGGCGGCTGGTGAAGTTCCTCAGCGGCGATTCGGGCCAGCGTGCCTTGGCGCGCTCGGGCACGTCCGTGCCTGTGCTCAAGAGCGCCGCTCTTTCGGATGATTTCCTTGCCGGTTTTGACCGCCCATCTAAGAACGGCCGGAGCATCATCGTCCGCACGCTTGAGAATGCCTCTTCACCGGAGCAATTCGCCAAGGGCTACCTTGAGTACACGCGAAAGATCACCGACACTCTCGACGGTGTCTGGCGCAACACCCGCACGCCGGAGGACGCCTGCAGGATGATTGACAAGCATGTTGACGAGATCCTGGCCCAGAGGTACGCGGCCGAAAAGCCGGCGGCACAGAGGGCTTCGCAATGAAGATGCGAAACCGCGGCGTAGATTACACCCTGGGCGGCTATCTGTTCATCCTGCCGAACTTCCTGGGCTTCCTGCTCTTTGTCCTGCTGCCGGTGCTGGCGTCGCTGGTGCTGAGCTTCTGCCAGTGGGAAATCCTCAAGGACCCCCGTCCGAGTTTCATAGGCCTGGATAACTTCATCAAGCTGCTGACCAGCAGGGAGTTCTGGTTCTACGCCTACAACACCGCCTTCCTGATGCTGGGCATCCCAGTGGGCATGGCCCTTAGCCTGAGCCTGGCGATGCTGCTCAACCGCGGCATCCGCGCCATCCGCGTCTACCGCATGATCTTCTTCCTGCCCACCGTTACCTCCGGGGTCGCCCTGCTGGTGCTTTGGCTGTGGATCTACGACCCGCTTTACGGGCTTATCAATACCTCGCTGGCCCGCATCAGCATCGATGGCCCCAACTGGCTGGCTGGCGGAGTAAAGCTGCAATTCCTGGAATGGTTCGGCATCGACCCGATGTGCTATTTCTCCAAGTGCTCGCTAATGCTCATGGGCCTGTGGACCGGCGCCGGTGGGTACACGATGATCCTGTACCTGGCAGCCTTGCACGGCATCAACCCCGAGCTTTACGAGGCCGCCGACGTCGATGGCGCAGGCGCCTGGCGGAAGTTCCGCAGCATCACCTGGCCGCTGCTGTCGCCGACGACGTTCTTCGTCTTCATCATGAGCCTTATCGAGGGCTTCCAGGGCGGCTTCGAGGCGGCATACGTCATGACGCGTGGCGGGCCGGCCGGCTCGACGACCACCATATCCTTCAAGATCTTCCAGGAACTCTATGAGAACGACCACACGGGCTATGCCTCAGCCATCGCGTGGTTCCTGTTCCTGGTGGTCCTTACGCTGACCATGCTCTCCTGGCGATTCGGCGGCAAGGTGGTGCATTATGATTGATCGCATGAATCAGAGCCAGCAGCCCGATCAGAAGGCCGCCGCCCGGCAATCAACAGACGATGCTTACGTCGCTCGTCGGCGTGGCCAGGCCCGCAAGGCATTTCGCCGCGGCCTGCTTTACACGGTCCTCAGCCTTATCGGCGTTACGATGATCCTGCCGTTCCTCTGGATGCTTAGCACGTCGCTGAAGACTGAGGAGGACGCGCTGGCCATCCCGCCGAAGTGGATACCGCGGAAGTCGGCCATCTTCGCCAATTATCAAGGTAAGGAAGTCCGCGTGAGCCTCCTGCGGAAGATGCTCACGGTCAGGCGGATGGATACCGGCGAGCAGGTCACCGTCTATGACCAGGCCGTAAGCACGCAGAAGCCATTCCTGGGCCTGGGCCAGGCCAGCACGATGCTCTCGCTTCGCCAGGAAGACTCGACGGTTCGCGTGCCGGCTGAGGTGATATCCTCCACCGCCCGCGTGCGAATCATGGAGCAGGGCCCGGACTTCGAGAAGGTCGTCGACCTGGACGGCAGCGACCTTCAGGAGAAGTCCTGGCTGAGCCTGCAATGGTCGAACTTCTCGACAGCCTGGCACAAGTTGCCGTTCGGCCGCAGCTATATCAACACTATCATTGTGACACTGACGGTAACCTTCGGGCAGGTGCTGACCTGCTCGCTGGCTGCCTTCGCTTTTGCCCGATTGCGTTTCCCCGGGCGGGACAAGCTATTCTTCGGCTACCTGGGGACCATGATGATTCCCGGCGCGGTTACGCTGATCCCGGTGTATATCCTGTTTATCAAGGCGCCGGAGCTGCTGAATTACATCTTCCAGACCGACTGGTTCTCGCAGGACCTGTACTTCCTGGGCAAGTACTACGTGGGCCGGCTGATCGGCGGAAACTCGTACTTTGCCCTCATTGCTCCGGGCCTGTTCAGCGCGTATGGCACATTCATGCTGAGGCAATTCTTCATGACGCTGCCGCGCGAACTGGAAGACGCCGCCCGCATAGACGGCTGCGGCAATCTGCGCATCTACCGGCACGTTACGCTACCGCTGTCGAAGGTGGGCCTGGCCACGCTGGCAACCTTCACCTTCATGGGCTCGTGGAAGGCGTTCATGTGGCCGCTGCTTATCGTCAACAGCGAGGAACTCGTCCCGCTGCAAGTGCTGCTCCAGCGCTTCCAGGGCCAGTACGGCGCGGAGCACCACCTGCTGATGGCCGGCGCGATCATCGTCCTGCTGCCGCTGCTGGCGGTTTTCATCTTCGGCCAGCGATACTTCGTCAAGGGCATACAGTTGGGCGGGGTGAAGGGCTAGCGGGTGAAATGACGAATGACGAAGCCCGAATGCCGAATCAATGACGAAACGGCAATGAAGTCGGGAGGCTCGCTATGGAAACTCGCTGTCCTCAGTGCGACACGGGCATCATGCTAGACTTCAGGTTCTGCCCCTCATGTGGCATTGGGCTGATCACCGGCACCGAAATGCCAATAATCGACCGGCGTCTGCTCTTGGCGCTGCGGCGAAGCCGCTGGCGCAAGTTGATGATCTGGGGCCTTGTCACAATTGCAGTGTCGTTTCTCACGTTTATACTGCCGGCGATCAACGTGCCTGGACGATGGGGCATACACAAGTTCATTGAGTCAATGGATAGAACTGTAGGCGTCGTTCTCGCAATGGCGACGACGGGCCTGTTACTTATCGGAATGTTCTTTTTCTGTCTGGGATTTGGTTTCACCCTGCTGGAGTATGGCCGGCCACATAAGCAGAAGTCGCGATGAACGTTTGTTCTCTGCGATCTCAGCGTCTCTGCGGCAGCCGTTTTGCCCCGGTGATTAGGACTTGAAGGCTGACTGCTGCGCCTAGAATGTCCTCCGAAAGGAGCATTCTATGTCCAGCCCCGCAAGCATTGCGAATCATCCTTTTCATCCGATGTTCATCGTCTTCCCGATTGGCCTGTGGATATTCTCGCTGGCGTGCGACATCATCTTTCTGGCCGGCGGCCCAGCCGCCTGGCAGCAGGGAGCCATGTACAGTATGGGTGCAGGCGTACTGGGCGCGTTGGCGGCGGCCATCCCGGGCCTGGTCGATCTCCTGTCGCTGCCCCACAGCCGGGCCAAGCGGGTGGGCGTCTGGCACATGTCCATGAACCTATTCCTGGTCGCGCTCTTTGTCGTCAACTTCATTATCCGGCTGATAACCGGCGCGGTCGCGGGCCTGCCGCTGATTCTGAGCATCATCGGCGTGATCCTGCTGCTGATCTCAGGATGGCTGGGCGGCGAACTGGTCTATGTGCATGGCGTGGCCGTCGCCAAGGGGGCCGACCTCAACCGCAAGACGATTGAGCCGCAGCACGATCGGCCAAAACCCCACGGCGTTCAGCCAGCCTGACAAGTATTCCAGGGTCCGGTTACTGGTGCCGTGGTTTGCGAAGCCGGAGGCGCAGCAACCACGCTTCGTCTTCAGTCATGGCCAGCGTGGTTGCGGCCGCTGCGCGTCCGCAAACCACGGCACCCCAAAGACGGCCCTCAAGACTGCTTGACGGGCAGTTCGGGTTGTCGGAGAATACCTCCCAGGGATATCCTCCCGAAAGAGGGCACAAATGGCGAAGACATTGAATGAAGGTCGAATGCATTACCAGCCTTTCTGGACCCCGCTGCGAAAAGCTGTCTTTGCAGCGTTCTTCTTCATAATCGGCGCCGGTCCGCTGGCCAAAGGGGTATTTGGCTTGTATGAGGCATCGCAGAACCGTTTGGCCGTGCAACAAGAGAGACAATCCAGGATTGATGCGTTCCGCAAAGAGAAATCCCGAGTGGAACGCTCTGCCTCCGACCTAAGGCAATCAGTCTTGGCTCCTCTGCCAGCGGCGCTAGCAGAAGGGCGTGGCCCGACTGATGCCGACAGGCAGAGGTACTGGTCTTTGGAGGGCGACAAAGCATACCTCGACGCGAAAATCTGGCACGAGGAAGCAGCCCTGAAACGTGCCGAGAAGGCAGCCGACGCAGTACCGTTCTTCATCGGCCTCGTAGCTCTTGGTCTTGCGATATGGATCCTTTGGTTCATCATCTTGTACCGAGTCATTCCGAAAGCCAAGAAGACTCTTGTCTTCGTATCTGCCGAAGAGCTTGGCAAGCGGCCCTGAGCTCGTGAAGTGGTTTGCGAAGCCGGAGGCGCAGCAACCACGCTTCATCGTCAATCATGACCGGCGTGGTTGCGGCCGCTGCGCGTCCGCAAACCACGGCACCCTGCACCACAATCATTCCACCGGCTGGCATTGTGCTGCTTTAGCTTCTTCCACTCCCAGAGATTCTGTATCATATAATCTGCCGCGCCGGAGGCTTGTATACCTGCGGATTGCCAGGATGCCCCACGAAGGCCTTGCCATCGCGGGCATTGCAGGATACTTTATCTTCCCCATGAAAATGGCCTTTGCCTTTTGGAGCGTTGTTCATGCACGATTTGACCTCGCTTGAGATGAAGAAGCTTCACAGCCCCGCGGAGTTGATGGACCGCCAGTGGGCGCCCTGCCGATACAATTGCCCCGTCCACGCCGACGTCCGCCTGTACCTCGAGCACATCGCCCAGGGCAAGTGGCGAGACGCCATCGACGTCATTCGCGACGCCCTGCCGCTGGCAGCCGTCTGCGGGCGAATTTGTCATCATCCATGCGAAGCCAACTGCCGCCGCAATGACATCGATCAGCCGGTGGCCATCCGCGAGGTCAAGCGATACGTGGCCGAGTTGGTAAGGCCTCAGTTACAGGGGGCAATTGTGGTGCAGGCGTCCTCGCCTGCAGATCCTGACAATGCCAAGGGTGTGCAGGCGAGACGCCCGCACCACAAGACGGCAACGACCCTTCCATGTTTGCCCCCTGTAACTGAGGCCTTACCCGAGTTGCAGGGCGCGGCTGGAGCAACCGTTAACAAGGCCAGCCGGCAGGATCGCGCCAAGGTTGCCATCGTCGGCGCGGGCCCAGCCGGCCTTTCAGCCGCCCTGGAACTGGCCAAGCAAGGCTACCGCCCGACATTGTTCGAGAAGTTCCCCATCGCCGGCGGCATCCCAGCCACCGCCATCCCGCGTTACCGCATGCCGCTGGAGGTCTTGCAGATAGATGTCGATTGGATCCTGGCGCATGGCGTGGAATTGCAGACAGGCGTGGAAATCGGCAAGGACAAGAGCATCGACTCGCTCCTGGCTGAGGGCTTCGAGGCTGTGCTCATCGCGGCGGGCCTATCCCGCAGCCGGACGCTTCCGCTGCCCGGAAGCGATCACGCTGGCGTCTATCCCGTGCTGGACTTCCTCCAGAGCATCGCCTTCAACAAGCCCGTCAAGGTCGGCTCAAGCGTGCTGGTGATCGGCGGCGGCAACGTAGCCGTCGATGCCGCCCGCTCAGCCCTTCGACTGGGTGCCGAGACGGTGCGGATGATGTGCCTGGAAGACGAAAAGGAAATGCCGGCCTGGAAGTGGGAGCAAGACGAGGCCCGCGAAGAAGGCATCGAGATCATCTATCGCCGCGGGCCGGTGGAGGTCGTCGCCGAAGGCGGGCAGATCAAGGCCCTCCGCGCCCGAAAGGTAACGCGAGTCTTCGATGAGGCCAGGCGTTTCAACCCGCAATACAATGACGCGGACGTGATCGCGATTGATTGCGATACGGTCGTCCTGGCCATCGGGCAGATGGCTGACACGGGTTTTGCCAGGAACAGCGGCCTGACGGTTGACGATCGTGGAAGGCTGAGCTTCAACAAGGTCACCTACCAAACCAATGTGCCAAACGTCTTCGCCTGTGGCGAGATTGTCACGCCGCCGGGCTCAGCCGTCGAGGCCTGCGCAAGCGGAAAGAAGGCAGCAGCCGCCATCGACCAATTCCTTCGCGGGCAGGCAATCGCCATCGACGAGACCTTGCCGTCGGCAATCGAGGCCATCGATCCTGCTGTCGGCCAGAAGGTAATCTCCGTTCCGCGTCAGGCGGTGGCGGTCGAGTCAGCCTCGACGAGGCGCGGCAACTTCAGGCCGATGGACCACAGCTACAGTTCACAGCAGGCTGTCTGCGAGGCCAGGCGGTGCATGAGTTGCGGCAGCGGGGCCGAGGTGCTGGTAGACAAATGCGCCGCATGCCTGACGTGCCTGCGCGTCTGCCCGTTCGGCATCCCGAAAGTCACCGACGTCGCCAGGATCGACTCAGCCTTATGCCAGGCCTGCGGCATGTGCATTGCCGAGTGCCCCGCCAACGCTATTGTCGCCAAGGGATGGCAGGTGCGAGACATGATCGGCCGGACTCAGCAGGCACTGGCCGGTCTGGACGGCTCACCGCGCAAGGCTGTGGCGTACATCTGCGGGCATCAGGCCGGCGCGGAGCTTTGGCAGGACAGCCCAACCATCCCCGGCGTGGCGCAATTATTGCTGCCCAGTCTGGCCCGGCTGAGCGTGCCGGAATTGCTGGCGGCCTTTGAGATGGGCGCCACGTCTGTGGCTGTGCTGGCGCTTAGACCGGCCTCTGAGCGTTACCCGCAGGCCACCGCGAGAATGAAGAAGCGAGTCGAACAGGCCCGAGTGCTGCTGGCGGAGGCGAGCATCGCTGGCGAGCGGCTGATATGGCGAGAGATGGATTCGTCCGCCCAGAGCGAAGTGGCGAAGGTATTGCAAGAGTTGGCGTAACCATTGCGAATTTCGCATTGCGGATTGCGAATTTCCTCTAATCAGAACCTTGTGCGTTGCTGAAAGGGAATTCGCAATCCGCAATTCACAATTCGCAATAAGAGTTGGAGAAAGCGATGATTGTTGCCGAACGTAAGCCGTTGGATGAAATCCTCGAAATGCTCAAGCCGCACAAGCGGGTGTTGATACTGGCCTGCGGGTCTTGCGTTACCGTCTGCCTCAGTGGCGGGCAGAAGCAGGCTGACGAACTGGCCAGCCAGCTGCGCCTTGCCGCCGCAGCCAAGGGGCTCTCGATGGAGTTCACGGTCGACTGCATCATGCGGCAGTGCGACCGCGAGTTCACAGCCAACCTCGCCAAGAGCCCCGATCAGTACGACGCCGTGCTGAGCCTGGCCTGTGGCGTTGGCGTGGGATTCATGAGTGAAGTGTTCCCATGCGTGCGAGTGCTGCCCGGCCTGAACACCACCTTCTACGGCGCAAGCACGGCTCCGGGCACGTGGGCGGAATACTGTCACGGCTGCGGGCAGTGTGTGCTGGACACCACCGCCGGCATCTGCCCGATGGCGCGCTGCTCCAAGAGCCTCATCAACGGCGCTTGCGGCGGGACCAATCACGGAAAATGCGAGGTCAGCAAGGACATGGATTGCGGCTGGTACCTCATTTACAAGCGTCTGAAGGATCTCGGCCAGCTCGACAACCTGCGGACCATCCGCCCGGCCAAGGACTGGCGCAAAGACCGCGGCAGCGGCGTGCGCCGCCTGGTGCACCAGGAAATGACGGCACTGGAAGAAGACAGCAACATTAACCACTAAGACACAACAGAGATTAACCACTAAGACACAAAGACACGAAGACAACATGGCGGATATCTCAGACAATAGAGGATCCGTTGTTGAGACCAGGCTGGAATGCGTGCTTCTTCTTGGTGTCTTAGTGTCTTTGTGATGAAACGGAGTTTCGAAAGATGACCGAACCAGTCAGCAAATTGCAGGAGGCCTTGCTCGCGGGGAAGTTCGCCGTCACCGGCGAGATTGGCCCGCCCAAGGGCGTTAATGTAGATAAGTGCCTGCATGAGGCCGAGGAATACCTCAAGGGCAAGGTGGTAGCCGTCAACGTGACGGACATCCAGACGGCTGTCATGCGTTTGGGCTCGATGGCCATCTCGCACATGCTCACCGACCGCGGCATCGAGCCGATCTTCCAGATGGTCACTCGCGACCGCAACCGCCTGGCCCTGCAGAGCGACCTGCTGTCGGCCTACGCGCTGGGTATCCGCAACGTGCTGGCCCTGACGGGCGATCATGTAGCCATGGGCGATCATCCCCAGGCCAAGCCCGTTTACGATGTTGATTCCGTCGGCCTGCTTCAGGTGATAACGAATCTCGAGAGCGGCCATGACATGGGCCTGGACATGAAGGGCAACCCCAACGTGCTCGATGGCAGCCCGAAGTTCTTCAAGGGCTGTTGCGTCACGCCATGCACCGACGAAGTCGAGCCGCAGATCATCAAGCTGGAGAAGAAGGTCGCCGCCGGCGCCCAGTTCGTGCAGACGCAGGCTGTCTACGATCCCAAGGCCTTCGAGAGCTTCATGAAGAAGATTCAGCACATCAAGGTGCCCGTGCTGGTGGGCATCGTGATGCTCAAGACGGCGGGGATGGCCAAGTACATGAACTCGTCGGTTCCGGGCGTCAGCGTGCCGGAGTCGATCATCAAGCGCCTTGCCGAGGCCTCAAAGGAAGACCGTCAGAAGGTATCCATCGACATCTGCGGCGAACTGATTCGGCAGATGAAGGACTTCTGCCAAGGCGCTCACCTGATGACGCTTGGCTGGGACCATTGCGTTCCGGCTATCATCCAGTCAGCCGGCCTGGCGTAACACTCGCGACAATGGCAGGAGAGAGAACATGACCGCACAGAAACCCGTTCGCTTCGCGCTGCTGGGGGCCGGCCTGGTGTCGCCGTTCCACGCCAAGGGCATCAAGGCCACGCCAGGCTGCGAGCTGGTCGCCATCGCCGACAGCAACGCTCAGCGCGTCGCAGCTCGGGCAAAGGAGTTCGACTGCAGGGCATGTTCAAGCCTCGATGAGCTGCTGGCGGATAAGTCCATCGACGTCATCAACATCCTTCTGCCCAACCATGTTCACGCCGGAGCGACACTCGCAGCCGCCAGGGCTGGCAAGCACGTGCTGGTTGAAAAGCCGCCCGCGATGAGCCTTTCTGACACCGATGCGATGATCGCCGCCTGCAAGCAGGCCGGCGTGCAACTGGGCATTGTCCTGAATTGCCGCGTGCGCAAGCCCATACAGGCCATTCGCCAGGCCATCGCCGATGGCAGGTTCGGCCGGATCCTCCAGGCCGACGCCTTCATGAAGTGGTTCCGCAGCAGCGAGTATTATCTCAGCGATGACTGGCGTTCCAGCCGCAAGAGCGGCGCTGGCGTGACCATCCAGCACGCCTTTCACTACATCGACCTGCTGCAATACCTCATGGGCCCGGCAGCACGGGTCGAGGCCCGCATGCACAACCTGGCTCATCCGCAGGTGAAGCTTGAAGACACGCTTTATGCATTTGTGGAATTCGCCAACGGGGCTCGCGGTGTGGTGGAGGCCTCCACCGCGTGCTGGCCCGGCGCCGATATCCGCATCGAGATCACCGGCGAGAATGGCACAGCCATCATGGTCGGCGAGCGGATGGACACGTGGAAGTTCCGCGACGAACGACCGGAAGATGAAGCCGCTCGCTCGCTTGGCAGAAAGGCCGTTACCACGGCTGCCAGCGGCCCGGCAGACTTCGACTTTGCCGACCACCAGGTTGTTATCGCGGGCATGGCCCGCGCGGTGCGCGAAGGCTGCCAACCGCTTATCACCGCCCCCAGCGCCCGCAACAGCTTGGAGATGGCATTGGCGATGTACAAGTCGGCCAAAACTCACCAGGCTGTCCAACTGCCGCTGATGGATGAGCAGTCGATTTGGGAATGACGGCAGGCCTATTACGGATTGCGGAATTCGGATCGCGGATTTTCTTCGCGAGGATCGGTCGGCGAAAAGACTGGTGGCATGGCGGCCGTGGTTTGCCGCCATGTCGGACCCATGATTGAAGAATGTTTCCAAATAACGCAGACGGCAAGAAATGGAGAGCGTTATGAGCGATGACGGCGAGCAGATTGACCAAGCAACCAAACCGCCAAGGAATTTGTGGCTGGTCGTGGTGGGTTTCCTGTTCGTTGGATTGTGCGTTTTGGGAACGGTCGTGAACCTGCTCCATGATCCCCCAAACATCCACGGCCACTTCAGATTGCTTGCCCTGACCCCGAAATTGATAGGGGGGCTTATAGGTGCAAACCTCATTCCGGGAATCGGTCTTGCCTGTGGTCTGATTACTAGGCGGGCCCATCGGAGTGGCGAAGTATTGGTCGTAATTAGTGTGTTTATGATGCTGCTGAGCACATTGGCATTATTGTGGTAGTGAGTGGATAGCGTGTGCGGGTTCTTCAATCCGTTGTTTGTGGTGGAGAACATCCAAACGCAATAGCAAGAAGGCAGAACAACTATGAATATTGCACGAATTCAGCATGGGTCGCAGATCAGTCATGCCATCGTCGAGGATGGCCAGTATCGTCTGATTGATGGCGACATTTTTGGCCAGTGGAAGAGCGGAGATAAGACGATCAAGGCCGAGAAGGCAAAGTTGCTTGCCCCTGTCGTGCCACCGCAGATCATCTGCATAGGCGCGAACTATCGCAAGCACTGCGTCGAGTGCGGTGCGCCGATCCCCGATGCCCCGATCGTGTTCTTCAAGCTGTGCACTGCCCTGGCCGAGCCGGGCCAAACCGTGTATCTGCCCAAGGCTGCCCCTTCCGAAGTTGACTGGGAGGCCGAGTTGGTGATCGTCATCGGCAAGCGTGGCAAGCACATCCCGCAGGACAAGGTGGATGAGTATATCCTGGGCTATACGTGCGGCAACGACGTCTCCGCGCGCGACTGCCAGCTCCGCATCGACAAGCAATGGGCCCGCGGCAAGAGCTTTGATACGTTTGCCCCGATAGGCCCGTGGATCGCGACGGGCATCGACGGCGACAAGCTGGACATCGCCATGCGCGTCAACGGCCAGGTGATGCAGCAATCCAACACGTCGGACATGATCTTCTCGTGCCGCTACCTGGTGAGCTTCCTTTCGCAGTGCGTAACGCTGCTGCCGGGCAGCATCATCATGACCGGCACACCATCCGGTCTGGGCATGGGCGGCAACCCACAGATAGTCCTCAAGAGCGGCGACAAGATGACCGTCGAAAGCGAGGGCCCCCGCGAGTTGACCAACCCGGGGGCCGGCGAAGAGCCACATGG
>CAYQJH010000064.1:0-18818 GCA_964417755.1 uncultured Planctomycetaceae bacterium | reverse complement strand
GGGAAGCGCCCGCGATTCGCGTCATCCTTCGGCTGCTGGAGGCCGGCGCGAAATTGCAGTGCTATGATCCGCGTGCTTGTCCAAATGCCGCTGAGCTTCTTCGAGATAAGCCGGCAGTTGCGTTCGTGGGCGATCCTTACGAGGCTTTGCGGGAGGCCGATGCCCTGATCATCTTCACGGAATGGAACGAATTCCGCACACCGAGCTTCGACCGTATCCGATCGAGCCTGCGCCAGCGCGTTATCTTTGATGGACGAAACCTTTATCAGTTGGCCACCATGGAGCGCCAGCGGATGGAGTATTACTCCATTGGCCGTCCGGCAGTCCTTCCACATCTCGGCAAGGCGCATAAATAGGCCTCATCCAAAAAGGTTCTCAGCGGGCATACGTTGAGCCAACTGGAAGCCCCGGCCGGAAGGCGAGGGACGCCCCATGCGCGGCATGGGGCGAGTTTACACACTTTCACAGACTATCCCCGTGCTTCCGCACGGGGCTTCCAACGGCCATCCGTGCTTCCGCAGGGGGCTCCCCACAAAGCTTTGCTTGTATGCCCGCCGAGAATCCGCTTTGTTCGACAAGAAACTATCGGATGGCAATACGATTGCACTCGCATCGGGTCGATCCTTTTGCCTCGCCCGACTAAGGCAAATCTCTACTTGAGAATGCGGATTCAGGCGACTTGAAACCACAGTTGAAACCCACCTAGCATTTCGGCATACCCTTTTAAGAATTAGCTGCTATTGCGGCGGCGGCAGCCGGGGCTGCTACCGGATGGCCGGTACAGGCGGTGCGTTGCCGGCCTGCATGGGCATGGGATTTCAACAGTCTTTCAGAGTCCTTTCATCCTCTCAACTGAACTTGTGAACCGAGCGCAGGCATCGTTAAAGGAGAACAATATGCACACGCGTGGATTCTCGTCTTTGTGTATCTTAGTTGCGATTCTCATCGTGGGAACGACGGTTCCGGTGATGGCCCAGCCGGCTGCCTCGCAATTCGTCTTCAGCCCGACGCTGCCGCATTATGTCCAGGAGCTGCGATCTGTCGGGCCCAATGGCATCCCTCTGGCAGCACCCGATGGCGTTCGTAAGTGGCGCGGGCCGATGAAGGCTGACCATTACACGATTGACATGAATCAGTTCACCGACACGCTGCACCCTGACCTGCCGCCAACGACATTGTGGGGCTATAATCCGCGAAACGCGGTGGGCGTCGTGGGCGCACCGGCCTCAAAGCATCTGGGTGGCATCTTCGTTGTTCAGAAAGACAAGCCTGTCCAGGTTACCTTTGTGAACAACCTGCCGCCGGCGCACATTCTTCCGGTTGACACGACACTCATGACGGCCGATCTGGCTCAGAATCGCAGCGTGGTGCATCTGCATGGCGGCTTTGATCCGTGGATCTCCGACGGCATACCGACGGCCTGGTGGGATCCGCAAGGCGGCATTGGCCCGAGCTTCATCAACAATTCCGTGCTGCGGCCGGGACAGGTTGTTCCCAGCAATGAAGCGGAGTTTTACTATCCCAATCAGTCTACAGCCCGCATGCAATGGTATCACGACCACGTTCTTGGCATCACGCGGCTCAATGTCGGCGCGGGCCTGGCCAGCGCGTATTTCATTCGCGATGACTATGAAGCCAAAGTGCTTGTGAAGCAACTGGGCCTGCCGAAGTTCTTCGAGAACGGCGGGCGAGAGCTGCCGATCATTATCCAGGACAAGACCTTTGAACCAGTGGATAACCCGGATTTCCCCGGCGCAGCCAAGACGGCTGGCAGCCTTTGGATGCCGTACGTTTATGACCCGACCATCTGGGAGCTTGCTCCTGGCGGACTGCCTCTGCCCGTGCCATCGGTGGTGCCTGAGACCTTCGGCGATACGACACTGGTGAACGGCACAGCTTACCCCAAGGCAACCGTCGAGCCGCGCCGCTACCGGCTGCGTATCCTCAATGCCTGCGGGGCAAGATTCATGAATCTCGCATTGTATGAAGATGACGGCACCGGCAAGCCTGACTTCGCCAAGCCCGGCCCGCCCTGGCTGGTAATAGGAGCAGAAGGCGGCTTCTTGGCCAAGCCCGTAATCGTGCCGTCCGCGCCGCTGATCGTCACGGTGGACCCTGCTACCGGGGACCGCTCGGTTGACCCCGCCAATCCGGGCGGCAGCTTGATCACGTCGCCGGCCGAACGCTGGGACGTCATCGTCGACTTCAACGGACAGGCTGGAAAGAAATTCATCATGTGGAATGACGCACCGGCACCGTTCCCCGGCGGAATGGTGAGGTTTGACTATCCCGACGCCGCAGGCCATGGCGATACGCAGAGCCTGATGCGGTTTGAAGTCGGTGATGACAGTCCGGCTATACCCGCCGATCCTAAGCTGCGCATCACGCCAGCGCTGCCTCTGGCTGGAGATCGGTTCTCCGGAATCGACAAGCCGCTGGCTGGGCCCAATCCCGCGGCTGCTGAGGGAACAATGAGCTGGCTGACGGCCACGACCAATCCTCTGCCCGTGCCGACCCGCGCAGGCATCGTCGAGCGGTGGGTGACCCTGAACGAGGGATTCGATGCCTTCGGCCGGCTGGAGCAGTTACAGGGCACCAATGTCATCACGTCGATAGATCCTGCCACAGGCGTTCCATCGTTCTCGCTTCCCTTCAATGCAACGCCCACCGAGACGCCCAAAGCAGGCACAACAGAGGTCTGGCACTTGATTAACCTCAGTGCTGATACGCATCCGATCCACACTCACCTGGTCAACGGACAGATCATCTCCCGCCAGACATTCGACGTGGCTGCGTTCACGTCGCCGGTTGGGGCGGCCGTTGGGCAGGCGCGTTTCCCGGTTCTTACCGGCACTCCCCGAGGCCCGCTGGCAGTTGAACTGGGCTACAAGGAGACATTCAAGGCACATCCAGGTGAAGTCACTACGTTCATCGCGAAGTTTGTTCTGCCAAAGACTCCGTTTGCGGTTCCGCCCAGCCCGCGCACAGGCGGCCTGGAGTACGTATGGCACTGCCACATCCTGGACCACGAAGAGCATGACATGATGCGTCCGCTGATTGTCCTGCCATAACAATCTCGTCGAGAATTCGTCTTGCTGTACAAGGGGCCGGCCATCAGGTTGGCCCCTTCTTCTTACTCAATCGTTCTCCTTGATTCCTTTGCAGTCAGGCTGAACGTGTTGGGATTTTGCTACGGACGTAGCAGGGGCAGTCTGCGCTGGGGCAGGGATTTCGCCCGCTTGATAGTGATTATCAGGCATGGAATCCTTGACAGTTCGCGCCGCAAAAGCTGATTCCTCCTTAGGGGCCCAGCCCGAAGCCTCCTTCAGGTCAAACCGCAGCCATCGACGATGAATCCGCGGCAATAGTTCAATTCACCCGCGGGGGCATGGCTCCTCTAACTCAAGCCCGGCAATGATTTGTCGTTGAGTATCCGGTAATGGCATGGGGCTGCACTGCGGCTGCTCTTGTGCCGGCTGGGGACTAAGAATCCACCCTGTGCCCCTAGGGGCATAAGGGATATGGCTAGGTTCAGATTAAGCCAACTGCTAATAGAAGAAATCGAGGCAGGGCGCGTAGCATTGCCAGAACTTTTACCGAGTCCAGCGTTGGCGGGTGACAACGCTTCCCGTCTTTTGGCAAAGGAGCTATCCATGCGTCGTTCAAGGCCATCATCTTCATTCAATAATCGTACATCGCAGCTTCATGAGACCGAGCCGAGCAAGGCGGACAACGTTCAATTCGCGGGCATCGCGTCGATGGAACTGCTGGAGCCGCGCCTGCTGCTGTCGGCCATCAGCGATCGAGCCTGGGTGGATAGCGACTTCAACGGCATCCAGGACGATGGCGAGGCGGGCCTGGCCGGCGTAACGGTCAACCTCTTCGAGTCGGAAGACGACGAACTCGTCGAGACGACTGTGACCGACGAGGATGGCCTGTATACCTTTGAAGACCTTGAAGACGAGGGCTATTACCTCCAATTCGTCGCGCCGGATACCTACTTCGTCACGCAGCAGTACCAGGGCCCAGATGCCGCCCTTGATAGCGATATTGACGACGCGGGCCTCACGGGCGAGATCGTGCTGTCCGACGATCAGGTGGACGACACCGTGGATGCGGGCTTCTATCAGATGGCCAGCATTGGCGGCATTGTCTGGGAAGACCTGGAGGTTGATGGTGTCCAGGAAGATGAAGAGCCCGGAATCAGCGGCGTGGCCGTCGATCTGTATGACGCGGGAGCGAATCTCCTCGCAACGACTATTACCGATGATTCAGGTTATTACACGTTCGATAGCTTGACGCCCGGCACCTATTTCCTGCAATTCACGCAACCGGACGGCCTGTACTTCACGCTCCAGAACCAGGGCGACGACGCTGAGGAGGATAGCGATGCCGATGAATTCGGCGTTACGCCTGACATCGTGTTGACCTCCGGACAGGTGGAAGAAACCATTGATGCCGGCCTGTACCAGATGGCCAGCATCGGCGACTACGTCTGGGATGACGCCAACGCCAACGGCATACAGGATGCCGAGGAGGCTGGTCTCGAAGGCGTGGGCGTCGACCTCTACGACGAAGATGGCAACCTCTTTGCCTCTACTGTGACCGACAGCAGCGGCTACTACAGCTTCGATGACCTTCAGCCGGCTGAGTACTATCTGCAATTCACCGCACTGGACGGGTACGTGTTCACCGAACAGGAAGAGGGCGAGGACAGCCTGCTTGATAGCGACGTGGATGAGGCCGGCCTGACTGAGGAAATCGAATTGGAGTCCGGCCAGGTGGAATCGTCGGTGGATGCGGGCATGTACCTGGGCGCATACGTGGGCGACTACGTATGGGAAGACCTGGACGGCAATGGCATTCAGGATGAAGGCGAGGCCGGCCTGGCGGGCGTAACGGTCAGCCTGTTTGAGGAAGATGACGAGGAAGAGCCCTTCGCCACGACGGTTACCGACGAAGGCGGCTTCTACAGCTTCGACGGCCTGCCCGCCGGCGAGTACTATCTGGTATTCACCGCGCCTGACGACTATGTCTTCTCAGAGCAATTCCAGGGCGACGACGCCGCCATTGATAGCGATGCCGACGAATCGGGCGAAACGGAAGAATTCAGCCTCGTGCCCGGCCAAGTGTACAGCGACATGGACGCCGGCCTGTACCAGCCCATCTCCATCGGCGACTACGTTTGGGAGGATCTCGACTGCAATGGCATACAGGATAACGGCGAGACAGGCTTGGACGACGTAGAAGTGAACCTGTACGATGAGGCCGGCAACCTGGTGGACTCGACGGAAACCGAAGATGATGGCGAATACGAGTTTGAAGACCTTGCGCCGGGGACGTATTACCTCCAGTTCATTGCTCCCGAGGGCTACGTCTTCACGCAGCAGTATGAGGGCGGCGACTGGACGACCGACAGCGACGCTGACAGCGAAGGCGTTACGGGAATCTTCACGCTTGCCAGCGGACAGAACGACTTCGACGAAGACGCCGGCCTGTACCTGACCGCCAGCATTGGCGATTATGTTTGGGAAGATCTTAACGGCAATGGCATCCAGGATGCCGATGAGAGCGGCCTGGACGGCGTGCTGGTGGATCTCTACGACGCCAGCGAGACGCTGATCGCCTCGACCATCACCGCGGACGGCGGCCTGTACACATTTGCGGACCTGCTGCCGGGCACTTATTTCATGCAGTTCACCGCGCGGGACGGTTATTACTTCACGCTGCTGAACCAGGGCGACGATGCTGAACTCGACAGCGATGCCGATGACGCAGGCTTTACTGGCGACGTGTCTGTTGTTTCCGGCCAAGAGGAATCCTCCCTGGATGTGGGGCTCTACCAGCCTTCCGCCATTAGCGATTACGTTTGGGAAGATCTCGATGGCAATGGCATCCAGGATGCCGGCGAACCCGGCATCAATGGCGCCTCCGTCAGCCTGTTTGATCTGAACGATGAGCTTGTGGCGACGGCTGTCGCTGATGAGAATGGCCTTTACGTATTTGACGGCCTGATACCCGGGCAATACTACCTGCAGTTCCTGGCGCCGGAAGATTATGTGTTCACGCAGCAGGACCAGGGAGTCGATGACGCCGCCGATAGCGATGCCGATGCGTCAGGCTTCACCGGCGTTATTGCGCTGACATCGGGCCAGGTGGACACCACCCAGGATGCGGGCATTCTCCAGCCGGCTTTCATCGGCGACTACATCTGGGAAGATGCCAATTTCGACGGCATCCAGGACATCGACGAGGCCGGCCTGGCCGACATGCCTGTTGACCTGTTTGACCTGAACGGCAACCTCGTGGCATCGACCACGACGGACGTCTGGGGCTATTACAGCTTCAGCGTCATGCCTGGAAGCTACTACGTTCAGTTCACCGCGCCAGAGGGATACTACTTCACGGCGCAGAACCAGGGAACTGATCCCACGCTCGATAGCGACGCCGACGCCTGGGGCGCCACTGCCGTTTTCACCTTGGTTTCCGGCCAGGCCGACTTTGATTACGACGCCGGAGTGTACCTGGGCCTGAGCATTGGCGATTATGCCTGGGAAGACCTCAACGCCGACGGCATCCAGGACTTTGACGAAACCGGCCTGCCGGATGTAACCGTCAACCTCTTTGATTCGCTTAATAATCTCATTGCCACGACGTTGACGGACATCACTGGCTTCTACCAGTTCGACGGCCTGCACACCGGCGACTATTCAATACAGTTCGTTGCTCCGGCCGGCTATCTGTTCTCACCGCAGAACCTGGGCGATGATTTCGAAGTTGACAGTGATCCCGATCCAACCAACGGCCTGATTGGCCCGATCGCGGTGGCCAGCGGGCAGGACGACTTCACGCTGGATGCCGGGCTTTATCGCACCGCCAGCGTGGGCAACTGGGTCTGGGATGATCTCAATGCCGACGGCATTCAGGATGCCGACGAACCCGGCCTTGCCGACGTTACGGTGCAGTTGTATGACGCGGCTGACAATCTCATCGGCACTACCTCCACCGACGCCGCCGGCAACTACCTCTTCAGCGGCCTGACCCCTGGAAGTTACTATGTGCAGTTTGCCGGCTTCAATATCAGCCCGGCGAACGTCGGTGCCGATGACGCAACCGACAGCGATGCCGATCCGGAGACCGGCCTGACAGACCTGGTTACCTTGATTTCCGGCCAGGCGGATGACAGCTATGATCTTGGCCTGTATCAACTGGCGTCAGTTGGCGACACCGTATGGAACGACATTGACCTGGATGGCGTGCAGGACGCATCAGAATCGCCGCTTAGTGATGTGGCCGTACAGCTCTATGATGCATCCAATACGCTGATTGGCACTACGACTACCGACGCGTTCGGCAACTATCTCTTCAGTGATCTGATACCGGGCAGCTACTACCTGCAGTTCATCGCGCCTGATGGCTATTTCTTCCGCCAGCAGGATCAGGGAGGCGATGACACACTCGACAACGATGCCAACGCATCGGGCCTGACAGGCCTCATTACTCTGACGTCCGGCCTGAATGACACGACGTGGGACGCCGGCCTGTACAACACCGTCTCGATCAGCAATTACGTTTGGGAAGACATGAACGCCAACGGCATCCAGGATGCCGGCGAGGCGGGCCTGGACGGCGTTACGGTGAATCTCTATGACGCGGCCAACGTGCTGCTGGCCTCGGCCATCACCTCAGCCGGCGGTCAGTATATCTTCACGGGCCTGACGCCGGGTCAGTACTCCGCACAGTTCATCGTGCCGGATGGTTACTTTGCAGCGCCACAGGACCAGGGCAGCGATGACGCCGCTGACAGTGACATCAACGCGGCAGGCTATACCGCGGTCACGCTGGTTGCCCCCGGACAGGATGATGCCACCTGGGATGCGGGCATGTACCGCAAGGTCAGCGTGGGCGACAAGGTCTGGTTGGACGTTGACGGCAACGCTCAGCAGGATGAGGGCGAAGCCGGCATGGACGGCATCACCGTCAATCTGTATGACCTGGCAAACAATCTGCTGGCAACGGCCATCACCGCAGCCGGCGGGCAATATGCCTTCGCCGGTCTGATCCCCGGCCAGTACTACATCGGAGTCGTCGCGCCCAGCGGCTACATCTTCACGCTGCAGGATAGCGGCTCGGATGATAGCGTCGACAGCGACGTTAATTCCGCGGGTGTGACATCTGCTATTGCGCTGGTTTCAGGGCAGGCTGATGCGACCGTGGATGCGGGCCTGTACCAGCCTGTCAGCCTTGGCGATTATGTCTGGGAAGACCTTGATGCCAACGGCCTGCAAGATATCGACGAAGCAGGCCTGGGCGGCGTAACGGTGAACCTGTACGACTTCGCCAATACGCTGATAGCTTCAGCCATTACCGCAGCCAGCGGGCAATACAGCTTCTCGGGCCTGAGGCCGGGCCTGTACTATGCCCAGTTCGTTGCGCCCAGCGGTTATCTCTTCACGCTGCAGGATGACGGCGGCGATGACGCCATTGACAGCGACGCCGACGTCTCCGGATACACCAACAACATCACCCTGATCTCGGGTCAGGTAGATACCACCTGGGATGCCGGTATGTATCGGACAGCCACCATCAATGATCGTGTCTGGGAGGACATGAATGCCGATGGCCTGTGGAATGTCGGCGAGCCTGGCGTCGCGGGCGTGACAGTCAACCTCTTCGATCTGAATGATGATCTGGTTGCCACGGCGACGACAGGCGCTGACGGCCTCTACAGCTTCGACGTGATTCCCGGCGCCTACTACCTGCAATTCGTCGCGCCGCAAGGGTATATCATCACGCAGCAGGATGTCGGCCCGGATGACTGGTACGACAGCGATGCCGCCCAAGGCAGCGGCCTGACCGTGAACATCCCGGTGATCAGCGGCCAGATAGACTCCAGTTGGGACGCCGGCATGTACCGCACCGCGTCCGTTGGCAACTATGTGTGGGTGGATCAGGATGGCAATGGAATTCAGAACAACTTCGAGCTGGGCCTGGACGGCGTGACGGTCAATCTCTTCAACGCCGATGGCAGCCTGGCCGCCTCGACCATCACCAGCAACGGCGGGACGTATAGCTTTATCGGGCTTCTTCCGGGCAGCTACAGCGTGCAGTTCATTCGGCCGGATGGCTATGTGTTCAGCCCGCTGGACGTTGCCGGCGAAACGCTCGACAGCGATGCCGGCCTGGACGGGCGGACGCCGGCCTTTACCCTGGTGTCGAACCAGATCGACAGCACCTGGGATGCAGGCGTGTACTACCCGCTGCTCATCGGCGATAAGGTATGGAGTGATACCAATGCCAACGGCGTCCAGGATGCGGGCGAGAACGGCCTGGGCGGCGTAACCGTGCAGCTATTGCGACACGACGCGGGCGACGCACTTGTAGCCAGCGTGGTGACGGCGGCTGATGGCTCGTACCTGTTCCAGAACCTGCCTGGCGGGGAGTACATCGTGAAGTTCGTTGCGCCTGCGGGTTATTTGTTCAGCCCGCTCTCCCAGGGCGGCGACCAGACGCTCGATAGCAATGCCGACGCCACCGGGCAGAGCGAGATCATTAATGCGCTTTACGGGCAGAGCGTGACTTCCGTCGATGCCGGGTTGTTCCAGTTGGCCAGCGTGGGCAGCACGGTTTGGGATGACCTCAACGCCAACGGCATCCAGGATGCCGACGAGCCGGGCCTGGCGGATGTAACCGTGCAATTGTTCGACGCCGCGGACAACCTCCTGGCGGTTACCTCGACCGATGCGCTCGGCAATTACAGCTTCGCCAATCTGCTTCCGGGCAGCTACCAGGTTCAGTTCCTTGGCTTCAACATCAGCCCGAAGGACGCTGGCGCCGACGATTCAGCCGATAGCGACGCCGACGTCACCACCGGGCTGTCGGGTGTGTTTACCCTGATCTCCGGCCAGAACAACCAGACCATCGATGCCGGCATGTTCCAGTTCGCCAGCGTGGGCAACTTCGTCTGGCTGGACATCAATGCCAATGGCATTCAAGATGCGGGTGAACCAGGCAAGGAAGGCGTGACCATACTCCTGCTGGGTTCAGGCGGAGCGCAGCTGGCATCGACCGTAACCGACAGCGATGGCTGGTATTCATTCGCCGACTTGACCCCCGGCAGCTATCAACTGCAATGCGTGGCTGTGGGCAACTACGTCTATAGCCCCGCCGGCGTCGGCAGCAGTGAGATCGACAGCAACGCCAACGCAACCGGTCTGATGGCAGTAACGTTGATCTCCGGCCAGCAGGATACCGCGACCGATGCGGGCCTGTTCGAGCTCGCCAGCGTGGGCGATCTCGTGTGGGAAGACCTCAATGCCAATGGCATTCAGGATGCCGGCGAACCGGGCAAGGCCGGCCTGACGATTCTTCTGCTGGATTCCAGCGGAAGCCAGGTTGGCTCGACTGTGACTGATGGCAGCGGCTTGTACTCGTTCACAAACATCGTTCCTGGCACGTACCAGGTCGTGGTGATTGCCAGCGGCTTGTTATTCAGCCCATCCGGCAGCGGCAGCAGTGAAAGCGACAGCAATGCTGATTCTGCGGGCGTGTCGGTGGTTACTCTGGTCTCCGGGCAGAATGACGCGACCATCGACATCGGCGTCTTCCAATTCGCCAAGGTGGGCGACTTCGTGTGGAACGACCTCAACGCCAACGGCATCCAGGATGAAGGCGAACCAGGCCTGGACGGTGTCGGCGTGCAACTGCTCGATGCCGATGGCGGCGTGATTGCCACTACGGCGACCGACGGTTCCGGCCGGTATTCCTTCGAGAACGTCCTGCCGGGCAGCTACAAGGTGCTGTTCTCCGGTTCTCGCTTCAGCCCACAGGATGCCGGAGATGATGAGGTTGACAGCGATGCCAACGAGTCAGGCCTGACCTCCGTCTTCACAGTGACCTCCGGCCAGGAGATATCGAACATCGATGCCGGCCAGTATGAACTGGCCAGCATCGGCGATTTCGTGTGGGAAGATCTGGACGCTGACGGCGTTCAGGACGGCGATGAACCTGGTCTTGGCGGCGTTGTCGTCAGCCTGTTCGACGAGGACGGCAACTTGGTTGAAACCACGACGACCGGAGCGGATGGCCAGTATCTGTTCGATGAACTGATTCCCGACAGCTATTTCGTGCAGTTCGAGCGTGACGGCTTCGTGTTCAGCCCGAAGGATGCTGCGGATGATTCCATCGACAGCGATGCCGATGAGTCCACCGGCAGGACCGAGACGATCACGGTGATCTCCGGCGAGGATGATCGTACGTGGGATGCCGGGCTCTTCCAGTACGTCTCTATCGGCGACTACGTTTGGAACGACCTGGACACCGACGGCGTTCAGGACGACGATGAATACGGCATCGCCGATGTGACGGTCAAACTGCTGGACGAAGATGGCAACGAGCTGTCATCGACGACGACCGACGAAAACGGACAGTATGTGTTTGATGACCTTCTGCCAGGCAGCTACATCGTCAAGTTCGAGAAGCCGGACGATTTCGTGTTCAGTCCGCGAAATGCCGGGGATGACGAGGTAGACAGTAACGCCGACGAGGAGACCGGCCAGAGCGAAGTCATCTCGCTGGTTTCGGGGCAGGCCGACTTCACGATCGATGCCGGCATGTACTCCAAGATCGAGATTGCCATTGGCGGCGAGGACCCGGCCGTCTGTGAATTCCAGGATGCCGATGGCACGGAAGTGACAGTCACGTTCAAGAAAGGCCGGGCCATCCTGACGCTTGTCGGCGACGACCTCAGCGCTGACCTGGAGAAGGGCAAGTGGGTCATCAGCGGCAGCAACATCTATCTGCGCAGCATCCAGATCGATGACTCAAGCCTCAAGAGCACGCTGACGATCAAGGCTGAGGGCGGCGAGGATGAAGTGGCGGTCCTGGGCCGCCTGAATGGCGACAGGCCGCTGGGCAAGCTTGACGCTGAGAACGTAGACCTGATCGATGAAGGCATCATCATGTCGGATGAGGGCTTCATCGGCTCGACGATCCTGCACGACATCAAGGGCGCCGACATTGAGATGGCCGGCAGGATTTCCAAGACCTTGACCCTCAAGGCTGAGAAGGTGGAGGATGGCGCGACCATAGTCCTTGGCCAGGCAGACAACGCCAAGGCCTCCGCAAAGATCACTTTCGAGAGCGTGAACGATGCCAGCATCATTTCCGCCGTCAGGATCGACACGCTTTCGGCGATGCAGTGGCTGGACAGCGATGATGAGGTGGACCTGATCGAAGCGCCAGCCATCGGCAAGCTGCTGATCACGGGCCGCAAAGCCAATTCTCGCAAGGGCGTCGAAGAGGTTGTCGGCGACTTCGAAGCCGACCTGACGCTGACCGGCGAGAATCCGCTGGCCCTGACCTTGGGTAAGGCAAGTATTGCCGGTTCGCTTAACAACGCCAGCTGGGCGGTTAACGGCAAATGCGGCACTATATCGGTTGAGGAATGGATCAGGGAATCTGCTGTTCTCTCAGCAGGCAGCATCAAGAGCATCGAGACCGGCGGCATGGACAGCAGCTACGTTATGGTCGGCCTGAAAGACGCCAACAGGCCCAGCGACCGCGAAGGCTTCCTGGCTGTCAGCGATTTCCTCCTGCCGGAAATCGGCAAGCTTACCATTGAAGGAGTAGATGACTCCCCGTTCAGCTTCATCAACTCCAATGTCTGTGCGTGGGAGATCGGCAAGGCGTTGATAGCCAATCCCAACGGCGACAATGGCGGGCTGGACAACGGCCTGATTGCTCACGAGATTGACCGCCTGACCCTGATCCAGGGCGAAGAGAAGGAAACCTGGAAGGATCCGGAAGGACTTGGCTCGATCGTGGATGTCGGTGATTTCAGTGTTGAACTGGTCTAGTAGCGGCTGAGTAGCAGGTAACGAACTAAGATGTTAAGGGCGGGGCACAGCCTTCTGAGGCTGTGCCCGCCCTATAAGAGCGGCAACCGGCTGAAGGTCAGCCGACTGATGACGCATATCTGTTAGCAGTGGGGCTTGGGGCAACTTCTTTCAATCGACGCTTCATGCCCTGCGCAATTGGTGCAGATGAACAGGCTGCCGGGATGTTCCGGCTGGTCAATGAATCAAGTCTATGAAAGGAGTTCTCTATGAAGATGTTCAGTGGGTTCAGAATTGTATTGGCGTTGGCAATTGGCGGGGCAGCCGTTGCCTTGGCGGCGCCGCCTCCGCTTCCGCAATCGCTTAAGAGCTTCACGCCTCCCGAGCCGGCGAACCTGGGCGACTACGTCAAGGACAAGGCGGCGGCAATACGTCTGGGTAAGGCATTGTTCTGGGACATGCAGCTCGGCAGCGATGGCGTGCAGGCCTGCGCGACCTGCCACTTCAATGCCGGCGCCGATACCCGGTCCAAGAATCAGCTTTCACCGGGCCTGGCGGCGACCACGCCGGATACTACATTCGGGAACAACCCATTCACAGGGACCAAGGACTTCCCTAACTTCGGCCCCAACTATCAAATGACGCCGGCTGACTTCCCGTTCCACCAGTTAGCCAATCCTGATGATCGTAACTCGCAGGTCCTCAAGGACACCAACGACTTCTTCACCTCGCAAGGCATCCAGTCTCTGGCCATCTTCAAAGGCATCCGCATCAACAACCCAAGGGACAACTGCCAGATCACGTTTGACCCGGTCTTTAACGTCAAAGGCATTAACGTCCGTCGTTGCGAGCCTCGCCAGGCTCCGACGATGATCAATGCCATCTTCAATGCCACCAGCTTCTGGGACGGCAGGGCCAACTTCTACTTCAATGGCGTCAACCCGTTCGGGCCGCTGGACCGCAGCGCATTCGTATTCTTGTACACCGCTGGGTCTTTGCAGAAGACTCGCGTCGCTATCCCGGCTTCCAGCCTGGCCTCGCAGGCAGTAGGGCCTCCCGGCAGCGTCTTCGAAATGGCCTGGGGCGGACGCTCGTTCCCACCAATCGGCAAGAAGATGCTCACGCTGGTGCCGCTGGGCAAGCAGAAGGTGCATCCGACTGACAGCGTCCTGGGCAAGTGGTCCAAGGCGAAGGTTTCCGGCAGCGGCCTGACCGGCCTTCCCGGCCTGCGCATAACCTATGCCGAGATGGTCAAGGCTGCCTTCAAGGACACCTGGTGGGGCGACACGACGCACATTGTGAAGTTTCCAGCCAGCGGGCCCGTGATCCTGAATAAGCCGGCGCGCGTGCTGAACCTGGATGAATACACCCAGATGGAAGCCAACTTCAGCATGTTCTTTGGCTTGGCTATTCAAATGTACGAGAGCACCCTCGTCAGCGACGACACGCCGTTCGATCGCTATCGCGGGACAGCCACCGTTCCGGGCGACCCCAATGCCATGACTGCCCAGCAGATCCAAGGCCTGGACTTGTTCATGAACAAGGGCAAGTGCATTAACTGCCACAAGGGCGCGGTCTTCACCAGCCATGCCGTGGTGGATACCTCCATCCAGATCGACCCGTCTGTCCCGGGCGGCCTGCGGAACATAATCGAGCCGATGATCATGGGCGACGGCAAGCCGGCAATCTATGATGACGGCATCTACAACACGGCCGTCCGGCCGACTGCTGAGGATATCTGCCGCGGCGCGACTTCGCCGATCATCAATCCCAAGACGGGTCAGCCTTATCCGCTGTCCTTCTGCCGGCTGGCGCAGCTCAAGGCCCAGAACCTGGTGCCTGACGAGGTCCGCCAGTACATCCCGGACCTGCCCAGCAGCTTTACGCTGCCGGATGGCTCGACCTTCGTGGTCTCGGCCACGTGCCGAGTGGCCGTCGACGGCGCATCCAAGACCCCAGGGCTTCGCAATGTCGAGCTGATGGGCCCGCAGTTCCGCAACGGCGGTCAGGCCACGCTTCGCCACGTGATGCAGTTCTACGAGCGTGGCGGTGATTTCCACGATATGAACATCCAGGACCTCGACCCGGATATTACAGACCTCGGCCTGACGCCGGCTGAGCAGGACGCCGTCGTTGCCTTCATGCTCGCCCTGACTGATGAGCGGGTCAAGCAGGAGATGGCCCCGTTCGACCATCCCGAACTGCTGATTCCAAATGGCGACAAGGGAGACCAGAACCAGGTCAACGGCAGCTTCGCAACGATCCTGAGAAACGGCTTCCTGGACACTGAGCAGTGGATTCCGCTGCCCGCGGTAGGCGCGCAGGGCCGGCCGGCCCTGGGCCTTCCGGGCCTGACGGCGTTCCTTGGGATGGATCAGTTCCAGCCATACACGCCGCCGCCACCGGCGCCGGCTCCGTAGCATCGGCAAAAGGCATAGCAGCGAACAATAGCTAAGGCTGAAAGGTACAGACCTCCGCGCCCGGGCCAATTGGTCCAGACGCGGAGGTTCTGCTTTGGGCATGCCTAGTCGTCTAGTGGCGCGGACGTCCGTCCGCGTGTCGATCTTAGCGGGCAGATGCCCGCGCCACTGCCTGAAAGAGGCCTTGCGCTCTTGCTCTGAATGTGGTTGAAAAATCCGCATTTTTCTCTATGCTTTGTGGGTTGCGCCTGGCGCGTGGGAGTGAGAGTGCTGCCCGCGTTGTCCGGGACAAGAAGGCAGGACCAAGTGTCAGCGAATTTGACGGTCGTTGGATTGCAGTGGGGCGACGAAGGCAAGGGCAAGGTTGTCGATGCCCTGGCGCGCTCGTCCAGGTATGTCGTGCGGTATTGCGGCGGCGCCAACGCCGGCCATAGCGTCGTCGTCGGCAGCGAGCGATTCGCCCTGCACCTCATTCCCTGCGGCGTCCTGCACAAGCACCTGCTGAACGTCATCGGCAACGGCGTGGTGTTTGATCCGTCGGTTGCCTTGAAGGAGATGGATGACCTGGCTGCACGCGGCGTGAGCGTCTCGGCTGCCAACATGGCCATCAGCCGATCCGCCCATGTCGTGATGCCCTGGCACAAATTGCAGGACAGCCTAAGCGAAGGTCAGCTCGCCGGCGGAAAGATTGGAACAACGGCGCGTGGCATCGGCCCGTGCTACAGCGACAAGGCTAACCGCAGCACGGCCATCCGTGTTGGCGACCTGCTCGATGCATCCGCCCTTGAAGAGAAGATCAACGCTGTTGCAGCGATCAAGAATGCGATCTTCGCGGCGCTGTATAAGGCCCAGCCTATGGACGCCGCGGCCATCGCGGATGAGTACATTGCATACGGCAAGCGGCTGGCGCCGATGGTGGCCAACACCTCAGCCATTCTCGCGCGGGCCATTGCCAAGGGCGAGCGCATCCTCTTTGAGGGCGGGCAAGGCGCGATGCTGGATGTCGATCACGGGACTTATCCGTTCGTGACAAGTTCCTCGGTCTCAGCCTGCGGCGTGCCAAGCGGGGCCGGCGTTCCGCCCAGCGAGGTCGGGCAGGTGGTGGGGCTTATCAAGGCTTATTCAACTCGCGTCGGCAGCGGGCCTTTCCCCACCGAGCAGGACAACGAGATCGGCGAGACGATTCGCAAGCGAGGGCGCGAATACGGAACGACAACGGGCCGACCTCGCCGGTGCGGCTGGTTCGACGCCTTCGCCACGCGGTTTACCTCGGACCTCTCGGGCGTCAGCGAGTTGGCGTTGGCGCTGCTGGACGTGCTTAGCGGCCTGAAGGAAGTGAAGATCTGCACGGGCTACAAGATCGCGGGCAAGGCGGCAGCGGAGTTTGACCCCAACTCCCTGGCAGCGGCGGAGCCTGAATATGAGACGTTGGCTGGCTGGTCGGAAGACATCTCCGCCTGCAAGCGGTTTGACGAGTTGCCGGCTGCGGCGCAGCGGTATGTCAACCGCATCGAGCAGTTGCTGGGCCGGCCGGTTGGCTTTATCAGCGTCGGGCCCGAGCGCGAGCAGACGATTGTTTACAAGTCCAGGATCGGTTGGAACAATGGCTGATGTATCCCCACAAGCTGTCGCCGCCGCCCGCAGGGCACTGGGAGTGCCCGAAGCGGGTATCCCCAGGTCGGTGGCCGTCATCATGGACGGCAATGGCCGATGGGCCACCCAAAGAGGCCTGCCGCGTCCGGCGGGGCACCAGCAGGGGGCCGTGGTGGTTCGCAAGATCGTCAGCGAGGCTGCCCGCCTGGGCCTGGATGCACTGACGCTTTATAGCTTTTCGATTGAGAATTGGCGGCGGCCTCGCGAGGAGGTCAACGCCCTGATGCACCTGTACGCCAGTACGCTAGAGGCGGAGCGGCCGACGATCATGGCGCACAACGTTCGCCTTCGGCACCTGGGACGTCGCGAAGGCCTGCCGGGGATTGTGCTGGATGAACTGGATCGCACGCTGGAGGCCAGCGCCAAGAACACGGGCATGTACCTGTGCCTGGCGCTGAATTATGGTTCGCGGGCGGAGATCATCGACGCCGTGCAACGGATCGTCGGCCAGGTGAAGCAGGGCACGCTCACAGCGGAGCAGATTGACGAGGGCGCCATCTCGGCCAGCCTTGACACCGCCGGCGTGCCCGACCCGGACCTGCTGATCCGCACAGCCGGCGAGATGCGGCTGAGCAATTTTCTGCTGTGGCAGATTTCGTATGCGGAGTTGTTCGTGACGGACATCTTCTGGCCGGACTTCGACGAGCCGGAATTCCGCAAGGCGATCATCGCATACGCACAGAGAGACCGCCGCTTCGGCGGGCTGAAGTGATGACATTGCGAATTGCGAATTGCGGACTTGTCACGGCGAAGCCTGCTGTTGGCGAAGCCGGATTGCGAATTGAACGGCAACAACGACAGCCACAGAGGTTTCAAAGAGCGGCGTGAAGGGGTCGAATATGGCTGAAATATCGCAGACACCAAGGGTAAAGAAGGCTGAGGGCTTGGCTCTTGCTGCCTTTGTGCTTGGCTTGTGCTCTCTGCTGGGAGGATTAACGAGCCTGCCGGCCATCATCTGTGCGATCATCGCCCTGTCTAAGCACACCAGTCGTCGGGACTGGGCTCTGAGCGGAATTGTTTTCGCAGTGGTCTTGCCCGTGATGGTATTGGTCGGCGTCAACATGATGGGGGGGCTTGGTAATGGCCATGTCGAACTGAGGCGGACGATGAATTGCCAGGCCAACCTATCGAAGCTGGGTAAGGCTGTAAGCATATACCAAGCCTTGAACAATGAAGCCTTCCCGACGACCCTGGCAACGTTGCGCACGGCTGATGCCGAGTTGCCGATATTGCACTGCCCATGGAATCGCGGCACGGATGAGCACTACTTCTATCTTGCCCCGACAGGCCGGCCTGAAGACGTTGACCCCAAGACTATCATCGCTTGCGATCTTCACACGGCTCACCCCAACGGAGAGCGATCGATCCTGCGTGCCGACACTACTTTCTTGATTGTCCGAACCGACGCGGACTTCAGACAACTGCTCCAGAAGCCGTGCAATGCCGCCTTCGCCGCGGCCTTGCCAAAGGCAGAGCGACCGGCGCAGCGTCCTTGACAGCCCGCGGCGGGCCATCTACCATCGCGCAACGTAGTAGTCGTCGCGGGAACGCACTATGCCGACAGGCATCAAGTTGCGGCTGTCCTGCGAATCATGTTTGCGAAGGACGCCGCGATTGAAGAATCACTTGATAACCTGTGGCCGGACTGAATTGGAACGTTGCCAACCATCGTCAATTGCAGGCAATTCGCAATCCGGCTTCGCCAACAGCAGGCTTCGCCGTGACAAGTCCGCAATTCGCAATTCACAATGGCTGGTCCTTGCGCTGGCGGCGCTGCTCTGTGCCCTTGGCTGCTCCAAGTCCGCCTCTCAGGCCGGCGCCCCGCACCCGCGAATCGTTAGTTATTCTCCTGCGATGACCGACATGCTCTTCGAGATGGGCCTGGGCGATCATGTCGTGGGCGTCACCA
>CAYQJH010000063.1:0-18998 GCA_964417755.1 uncultured Planctomycetaceae bacterium | reverse complement strand
CGTCCGGCGTGACGAGGCAAGCTCATCTGCGTGGTCGCTGGCGGCCAGGGCAGACTTGTTCGCACGACTGCCGGACGTCCATCTTTTCAGTTGGACCGGGCTGGGCTACGCGCAGCAGGATATCGAGAAGCTTCGGCAGGCGGCGCAAGACGCCTCAGCCAGCCCTGTACTGCTTAGCCGCCTGGCTGGGATGGAGTATGCCCAGGGCCATTTTGAGCAGGCGGCCTTGCTCTGTCAGCAGGCCCTGCGACGCGCAGCAGATTCCCCCATGCTCCACGTTCACCTGGGCAACTGCCTCTGGCGGATGGGCAAGACGCAGCAGGCCTGTCAGGAGTGGCGCAAGGCAGCCGGCACGAGCACCGACGAGCATCCCTATATAGAAACAATGGCGCAGGCGGTGCGGCGAAATCCTTCCGACGGCAGAATGAGAGTGGATTTTGCGGAGATGCTCCTGTGGGCAAATCGGCCGGCTGAGGCTATGGAGCAACTGGAGAAGGCGAATTGGCTTGAGCAGCAGCTACTACCAGAAAGCATACAGAGGTTCACGCAGGCGGAGCGAGAGAATGTCGATGTCCTGACGGCCAGGGCAAGTTGCCTGAGCAATGTGTCTCCACAGGCACGAAAGCCTTGTCCACCTGCGACAGAGCGTTAGAGTTCAACGACTCGGTTGAGCAGGTCATCCGGCACGAAGTTGTTGACGGAGGCCAGGTAGCCCACGATGGCTTCGCCAAGTTTGCGGCGGGCTTCTTCGCGGGTTTGTGCCTTGCTGGTGCAGCCAGGCAGTGATGGGCAGGCGGCAAGATAGCTGCCGTTGTCATTCATGCGGATTCGGATGTGCAGTGTCATAACATATCTCCAACAACCCAGCGAAGGGCGGCCGTCTGGCACGATGCCGCCCAGTCGGGGGCTGAGCTCTTGTACACTATGCATATCGGAGAAAGCCTCGGCGGAAAATTAGGGAAAATCCTTGGTTGTTCGCGGGGCGTACCAGATAGGTTAGACTATACTGCCGCGAAGATATTGCCGAAGGACTACTGTAGTGGTGCACGGCCAGGTCTCTGCCTCGAAGGATCAATGACTCCAATTGAACGCAAAAATCATCCGCGGACGCTGGTTATCGTTCCAGCCTTTAACGAGGGCGCCAAGATCGCCGCAACGCTGAGTGATCTTCGCGAGCACGCGCCCTGGGCCGATGTGGTGGTGATCGACGATGGTTCAGCCGACGACACAGCCGCACAGGCCAGGCATGCCGGCGCTAACGTTCTGCAACTGCCCTTCAACCTCGGCGTGGGCGGGGCCATGCAGACGGGCTATCTCTACGCGCTCCAGAATGGCTACGATATCGCCATCCAATTCGACGGCGACGGCCAGCACTGCGCCGACCAGATCCCCGCATTGGTTGCCGCCGTTGAAAGCGGGCAGGCGGACCTGGTCGTCGGTTCGCGAATGCTGGGGCAGCGAAGCTACAAGTTCTCGCCGATGCGCTGGGCGGGCTCCCGGCTGCTGGTGGGAATGGTCCGCCTGCTGAGCGGCCTGAAGACGACCGACCCGACCAGTGGATTTCGAGCAGCCTCGCGAGACATGATCCGTTTCTTCTCGCAGCATTATCCGCAATCGTACCTGGGCGATACGGTCGAGGCACTGGCGATGGCAGCCTGGCACGGCATGGCCATCCGCGAAGTGCCTGCCAGGATGCGAATGACCCGCACCAGCAGCATCAACAATTTCATCGGCCTGATCCACATGCTGCGAATCTGCGTGGCGCTGCTGGTGGACCGCATCGAGCGGCGCTTCCCCATGCCGGCAAAGACAACCTCACCACAAAGACACTAAGACACCAAGAAGAGAGCGGCGATTCTTTTGGAGCAGGCTCGAGCGCCGGGGTTCTTGGGGCCGTAGTCTCTCAGTCTAAGTAGTTGTTGACATGCGGAACACGGAGAGGAGAATGTCCTCTTTCCATGAGCAATCTTCCCAAAACCAAGCCGGTCATTGGCATTGTCGGCGGAGTTGGCGCCGGAAAGAGCACGGCTGCCGCGCAGTTTGTGCGTCTGGGCTGCCGGCTGATCGATGCCGATGCCATCGGCCACGAGCTGCTTCGCCAGGATGATGTTAAGCAATTGCTTCGAGAGCGTTGGGGGCCAGGAATACTCACTTCGCAGGGAGAAATCGACCGCAAGGCTTTGGGCGACGTAGTATTTGATGACAAGAACAAGGGCGAGCTCGAAGCACTCAACCGAATCATGCAGCCGCGCATCGGCCAGCGCCTCTTGCAGGAAATCCAGAAGCTGACGGAAATCCCTGAGATTCCCGCCATTGTGCTGGATGCGGCTATAATGATCGAGGCTGGCTGGGATCAATTTTGCACACATGTTGTCTTCGTTGAAGCGCCCGATAGGATCCGGGCGAAGCGGCTGGCTGAGGGGCGCGGGTGGTCTGAGCACCTCTGGCGAGAGCGGGAGAAATCGCAATTTTCGCTGGACAGAAAGAAAGAACGCTGCTATTTTACCATTAACAACAGTTCCAGTGTCTCCTGCCTGTACGAGCAGGTCCGCGACGTTCTTCAGCAAATAGTCAGCAGCGCGGGCCGATCCTGAGCGAGCCTGAGCAGTGGTCAGTCTGTCAGGACAGCAGGGGCTGGGCCAGCCGGTGTATTCCCGTCGGGCTAAGGTGAAAGAGCCCTTCGTTTTCATCGCGATGGATGCTCGCGACGATAGGCCTGGAGGCAAGTTGTCGTTGGGCGAATCGCCAACCATGTGTGACTAGTTCAACTGCGTAAGCTCATTGGAGAATATTGAGAAGCCATGGCAAGGATTGCAAAGAAAACCACAACCACAAGGACACGGCGCACTAAGAAAGAAGCTGAGGATATGGTTCAGGAACCTTCCCCTTTGCTGCAAGATACCGAGATAGCCCAGCAAGCAGCCGATGCCCCGGCTGTGCCCTCTGACCCCGTTGGCCCGGCGGCCACTCCCGCTGCAGAAAGCGTCTCTGCGCCGGCGGCGCCCGCAGCGGCGGCTGTGCAAAACCACGAGGAAGAAGAGACCGGTTTTGACGAAGAGATGCACGCCAAGTACGAACGCGTAAAGCGCGGCGAACTGCACATCACCGACCTGCAGAAGATGACGGTGGCCGAGCTGCACGAACTGGCCAAGACCGAGGGCATCGAGGAGTATACGGGCCTTGGAAAACAGGAGCTGGTCTTCAAGATCATCAAGGCTCGCATCCAGAAGAACGGCCTGATGTATGGCGAGGGCGTACTGGAGATTCTTCCGGACGGCTTTGGCTTCCTGAGAAGCCCGGATTACAACTATCTGCCGAGCCCGGATGATATCTATGTCTCGCCGAGCCAAGTTCGTCGTTTCGGCCTGCGGCAGGGCAACATCATCGCCGGACAGATTCGCCCGCCGAAGGAGTCGGAGAAGTACTTCGCGCTGCTGCGTGTTGAGGCTGTCAACTTCGAGGTGCCGGATCGCCTGACCGACAAGGTCAATTTCGAGGACCTGACGCCGACTCACCCCGACCGGCGCATCTTCCTTGAAAGCACGCACGAAGAGATCAACATGCGCGTGGTCAACCTGGTTACTCCGATCGGCTTTGGCCAGCGTATGCTTATCGTCGCTCCTCCGCGCACCGGCAAGACGGTTCTGCTGCAGAAGATCGCCAACGCGATTGCGTACAATCATCCCGAAGCGTACGTGATCATCATGCTGATCGACGAACGGCCGGAAGAAGTCACCGACATGCAGCGCAACACCAAGGCCGAGGTCATTTCCTCGACCTTCGATGAGCCGGCCAGCCGGCACATCCAGATCGCCGAGATGGTTTCCGCCAAGGCCAAGCGCATGGTCGAGTATGGCAAGGACGTGGTGATCCTGCTGGACAGCATTACCCGCCTGGCCCGCGCGTACAACACCGAAGCGCCGCACAGCGGCAAGATCCTCACCGGCGGCGTGGACGCCAGCGCCCTGCAATCGCCCAAGCGGTTCTTCGGCGCCGCCCGAGCCATCGAGGAAGGCGGCAGCCTGACGGTGATCGGCACAGCCCTGATTGACACCGGCAGCAGAATGGATGAAGTGATCTTCGAGGAGTTCAAGGGCACCGGCAACAGCGAGCTGCACCTGGACCGCCGCCTGGTCGACCGCCGCGTCTGGCCGGCCATCGACATCAGCCGCAGCGGCACCCGCAAGGAAGAACTCCTGCTGGACCCGATGGAACTGAAGCTCACCTACCGCCTGAGGAAGGTGCTCTCCGACATGCAGCCGGTAGAGGCGATGGAACTGCTCATCAGCCGTCTGCAGAAGGCCAAGCTTAATGCCGAGTTCCTGATGAGCATGAATATTGATTGAGTAAGCCACACTGACTATCCTTGTTGTTGTGGCCGAGCCAGGAGGTTCACCTATGACTACAGGAACGTTTCGCGGGAAGCGACTCGGTTCAATGGCTTCGACGCGGCATAGACCGAAACACCGTGGCAATGTCCAGACGAATATTCTCTCACTTGAGGATGACTTGCTGGCCATCGGCAAGGCTGTCCCTGCGGAAGAGTGGGCGAAGCTTCCCAAAGACTTCAACGAGAATTTGGATCATTACCTGTACGGTTCGCCTAAGAAGAAAGTGCAGAGGCCAAGATAATCTTGATCCTCTTCGCCGATACCCACTATTGGATCGCGATGTGCGACCCAGGCGACCCTTGGCGAGAACTCGCCAGGGCTGCCCGTGAGCGCGAGGGCCTCGCCACTGTCGTTACCACCGACGAAGTGCTTGTCGAATTGCTTAATTCGTTTTCCGGTCGAGGGGCCTATCTCCGAAAAGTCGCGGTCAACGCCGTCTTTCGCCTGCGGCGCGATCCGGGCGTTCGTGTTATCGAGCAATCCAGGGCTACTTTCGACGCCGGATTGATTATGTATGATGGCCGGCATGACAAGGGTTATTCGCTGGTGGATTGCATCAGCATGAACACCATGCGAAGCATCGGCATCCAGAAGGTTCTGACCAACGACCAGCACTTCGCCAAGGAAGGTTTTACCGTTCTGGTCCGATAGCTGGCGTCGTATTGCAGCTTGGTATTTGAGGTTCGCATTGTCAGGCAAAACAAATCTCTCCAAGAGATTCAAGGCCGTGCTGTTCGACCTGGACGGTACGCTGCTGGACACCATCGAGGACCTGGCGGACTCCATGAATGCCTCGCTGGAATCGCTGGGTTTTCCGCGCCGAACGGTAGAGGAGTGCAAGCACTTCGTTGGCGATGGCATGGAAGCATATGCCCGCCGCAGCCTGCCTGAGAACCATCGCGACGCACAGACGGTTGCCCAGGTGGTGGCCGGCCATCGCAAGGCATACTCCACGCGATGGGCTGACAAGACCCGCCCGTACGATGGCATTGCTGAGCTGCTGGATGGTCTGACCGACGCAGGCGTGATCATGGCCGTCTTGAGCAACAAGCCCAATGATTTCACTCGTCTAATCCTCGCACGCTTCCTGCCCAAGTGGCGATTCGACCGGGTCGCCGGGGCGAAGGAAAATGTCCCCATGAAGCCCGACCCGGCTGCTGCCATCTCCATTGCCCGGCAACTCAAGCTGTCCCCGGCCGACTTCCTCTATGTCGGCGACACGAACACCGACATGCGGACAGCCGTGGCTGCCGGCATGTACCCAGTGGGCGCCTTGTGGGGCTTCCGCCAGGCTGACGAATTGCTGGCCAGCGGCGCAAAGGTGCTGGCTGAAAAGCCCCTCGATATTCTCAAGCTGTTGTAGTTCGATGAAACCCGCAGGGTGCCGTGGTTTGCGGAGCGAAGCGGAGCAACCACGCCCTGCGAACAACCGTGGTTGCTCCGTCCCTCGCGGGACTTCGCAAACCACGGCACCCATTCGTTGACTTCTCAAATGTTCTATTGCCCGATGATCTGTATCGTGTTCTTGCCTGCCTTCTTGCCCTTCTTGAGTGCCTGGTCGGCGCTGCGAAGCAGTTGGCGGACGTCCTGCCCGTCGCGGGGGTACATCGCCAGGCCGCCAGAGATCGTCAACTGCCCCACCGCCTGCGGGCCCAGCAGCGGGAACTCCTCCCGGCTGACAGCTTGGCGGAATCGCTCAGCCAAGTCTGCCGCGGCATGCAAGGGCTGGCTCTGCGGGCTGCGCGGGCCTTGCGAGTCCCAGAACAGCACCGCGAATTCATCTCCGCCGATCCTGGCCACAACGTCCTGGTTGCGGCATATCTTCTTCATCAACGCCGCCGTCTGACGAAGGATCTCGTCGCCCACGTTATAGCCGAACTTGTCGTTGTACTGCTTGAAGTCGTCGATGTCGTACAGCAGCAGCGCGATGCGGTCGCCCGGGTTGCGGCTGCGATGCAGAATCTCATCCGTAAGGTGATAGAAGTACCGCCGGTTGAACGCCCCCGTCAGGTGGTCGGTGATGGCCAGGCGATGCAGCGAAACCGTGCGCGAAGCTGTTTGTGCCAGTGCGGGCAGCAGCACCTTGAGGCTTTCCAGAGCCGCCGCAGCGTTGCTCGAAAGGGCCGCCCGGCCGGCTGTCAACAGCGCGCGGGGCGGCGGGCCAGGGACCAGAAGCAGTGGAACAGCCGCCGTCTCAGCCGGCGCGGCATCGGCCCAATTGACGTCCTGGCCGATCAGCGCCGAGACCACCGAGGCCAGTTCCGCCTCAAGACTAACCGTGTCTCGGGCGGACTCTATCAGCCGGGCGATAATCTGCGGCGGCAATTCTCCGCCGCCACTGGCAGGAACCGGCTCGTGCGAATGCGATAGCACCTCAGCCAGTTCCTCCGCTCGCGCGGGAAGGATGAAATAGTCGTCCAGCAGGCGGCCAACCATCTTCCGTACAGTCGGCTCCTGGTGGGTCTCGCACATGCCCAGCAGCCGGCTGTCGGCCTGCAGTTGGCGGGCGGCGCGGCACAGGCCGGCGAAATCATCTTCATCGGCGCTAAGAATCACCGTCGGCCAGCAACGCATGCCCATGTCCATCAAGGCATCATACGGATCGCTGCGGCTGGTGATGGCTGCCTGCGGCAAACGCCCCGCCAGTGCGGCGGCCAGTGCATCATTGGCCAGCACGAGGATGTCGCGACGCGCGATCAACGCCGTGGCTCCCGAAGGGCTGATAGCTCTTCATCGCTGAGGATCTGTTCAATTTGGGTCATCGCCGGCTGTTGCCCGTCAACGCGAACCTGCTCTCCGAGACTGCTTGGAGTATCAGATGGCAGCGGCGATAGTGGCCGCTCAGCCGTACTCGAAGGCATCTGCGCGGCAAGCACATGCCTGACGGAACTCAAGTCCTCGCCATCGGCGGTTGCAGATGGCGTGTCATACTCCTGGTCAATCGCAGGCGCGGTCACGGCTATATCCGGCGGAAGTGGCGCGTGCAGCGCCACGTCGGAGGCAGCAGCGGCCTGGGCCAGCACCTCTGACAGTTGGCCCGGCGCTACCAGGCGGACATCGTGCAGGTCTGACGTGTTCATGCCCGCGGGCACAGTGCCGGCTGCCAGAACCTCGCAACCCATCTGGTGGGCGATGTCAAGCAGGCGAACGTGCCGGCGGGAAAGGCTGCGAAGATCCACCACCAGTGCCACGGTCGGAGCAGAGAGAATGTCGGCTGCAGCCTCGTATGCCGAAGCAACCAGGACAAGCTTCACCTGTCCCAGTTGGCCCGGCACAAATGCCGGATCCCGCGACAGCACGACCGCCCGTGGGTCAGCCAATGACTTGGTCCCTGCCATGATCTTGAGTTCCTCGCTCAACTTCTATATTACCGCAGGAGCCCAATTCTGACCAACTGTTTTGGATGAGAACCTGTTTACCAGGTCATTTGCATTGACGAGCCAAGGCGGTGCCGCCGCCCTTCGGGCTCTGTCACCGCACTCCATGACTGCGGCGGGCCTGTGGAATGCGGCCGCTTTAGACGCCGCTTTGGCTTTGGCTGGCGCTGATCGGTTAGGTTTACCGGCTCTCATTTAGAAGCCGGCGAACCGATTGAAGCTCTCTTGTTCGCCTGTTCCACTGCTCGCCTGCTCCATTATCCTTCCCCCGGGGGCGGCGCGGCTGGCTCAGCCAGCTTGGCGGCGCCTTTGGCCAGGACGGCCTTGCGTATCTCCTCGCACAGATCGGCATTTTGCCCGATGAAGCTCTTGGTAGCTTCCCTCCCTTGACCGAGGCGGACGTCCCCAAAGCTGTACCACGACCCCTGCTTCTCCACGATGCCATGCTCGACGGCCAGGTCGATCAGGTCGCCGGTATAGCTGATGCCGCTGTCGAACATGATGTCGAACTCGGCGGTGCGGAACGGCGGGGCGACCTTGTTCTTGACCACGCGGGTGCGGACGCGCGAGCCGACAGCCTGCTCGCCTTCCTTGATCGTGTTCACGCGGCGAATGTCGATGCGGACCGAGCTGTAAAACTTCAGCGCATTGCCGCCGGGCGTCGTCTCAGGGTTGCCGAACATCACGCCGATCTTCATGCGGATCTGATTAATGAAGATCACGCACGTGCGGCTCTTGCTGATGGCCCCCACCAGCTTTCGCATCGCCTGGCTCATCAGCCGGGCCTGAAGGCCCATGTGCTGGTCGCCCATCTCGCCTTCGATCTCAGCCTTTGGAATAAGTGCCGCCACCGAATCGACCACGATCACATCCACCGCGTTGGATCGAACCAGTAGCTCGCATATCTCCAGCGCCTGCTCGCCCGTGTCCGGCTGGGAGATCAGCAGTTGCTCCAGGTTCACGCCGAGGCGGCGGGCCCAGGTCGGGTCCAGCGCATGCTCGGCGTCGATGAATGCCGACACGCCGCCAAGCTTCTGGGCACTGGCCACGATGTGCAGCGCCAGTGTAGTCTTGCCCGAGCCTTCCGGCCCGTACAGCTCGCAGATGCGGCCGCGCGGCATGCCTTGCCCGCCCAAGGCCATGTCCAGGCTCAAGGCGCCCGTAGGAATGCCCGGCACGGAAACCACCTGGTCAGCCGCCAGCTTCATTATGCTGCCGGTGCCAAAGTTCTTCTCGATTTGCTTGAGGGCTGCGTCCAGGGCCGCCTCGCGACGCTTGTCGACGGCGGCCGACTCGGCTTCTTTGACTGACTTTTCCGGCTTGCCTGCCTTGGCCATTGCGGTTCTCCTGATGTGCTAATAGTTGTTAGGATAGTAAGGTATATGTTCGGGTTACGCAAGAGAAATTTCCACGTGAGGACAGAGTTTTCCCGAACATAACCTTCGCGGCAAGATCAACCTACAAGGCTGCCGGATCGGCTGCAAGGAAAAATGGAAAGAGTTGGCTGTAGCCCAGAATGGGTTTATCGCCTTGGGGCCACCGGCAAGCACGCTTCGCAGAGCAGCAAGCAGAGTCGCTCGCCAGCGAGTCCTCCATCTTGGCGTCAGCCGGCTCTTGCCGTTGGCAGTAAAGCGTTAAACGCAAATTCGTCATGGGATGGGCTTCCATACCCCCTATATCCAGCCGCACCAATGGGGCTACCTGCCCAGCACAGCCCGCGCGATTGGCGTGTAGATCGACCCCTTCGGCGTGAGCTGGCTGGAGTAGACCACCACCTGCTCCACGTGCTGGATGCCGAACTCTTCGCCGGCCAATGCCCGCGCCGCCTGCCTCAGCCGGCCGGGGTTTCGCGCCTGCTTGATCCGCGCCAGCGTGATGTGCGCCTTGAAGGAGCGCTCTTCCTGCCGCAGCCCAAGGCCATGCAGCCCCTCAGCCAGATCCTCCTGCAATTCATGCAGGCGGCCCGCCGGGTCGATGGTGTTGGCCCAGAACATCCGAGGCTGGCCGTGCGGCGGGGTGCAGGTGATGCCTTTAATTTCGAATTCGAACGGCTGGTACTGCCCCGCGGCGGCCGCGGCAATGTCGCAAACCTGCGGCAGCAGATCGTCGGGAACGTCGCCCAGGAAAACAAGCGTCAAGTGCAGGTTTTGCCGGCCCACCCACGCGATGTGCGACTCGCCGTCGTCCAGCCGCTGCTGCATGGCTGACAGACGGTCGAGAATATCCTCGTCCAAATCCAGTGCCAGGAACGTTCGCATACATTAGGCTCCAGGCTTCAGGCTTCAGGCTTCAGGGACGGCAACGACAGGCTCCAGGCTTCCGGACACCTTCCCATAATGCGAGGGCAGGATGCCCTCGCGTACACGCGGGCGAGAAGCCCGCGCCAAGATTAGAACGCCGTCAGTTCCGCGAATTCTTTCATCCTCTGGTCGATGTCAGCCCGGCTGATCTGTTGAAGCTTCTTGAGCGAGAAGTCTTCCAGTTCCAGGCTGGCTGTGACCGAACCGTATGCGATGGCCCGCCGCAGCGTCGGGATGTCGAATTGATCCTCGGCGGCCAGGTGCCCCATCATAGCCCCCGCGAAACTGTCGCCCGCGCCGGTGGGGTCTACCACGTTGAACGTCGGATAGCTCGGCAGGGCGAAGACCTTGCCGCCTGCAAAGAGCAGGCTGCCATGCTCGCCCTTCTTGACGATGGCGAACTGACGCACGATCCGCGCCACCTCCAGCCCGGCTGCCACCACGTTCGGCAGGCCGGTCAGCAACTTTGCCTCGCTGTCGTTGAGCACCAGGCCGTCCAGGCGGCCCATCAGGTCTACCAGCGCATCACGCTGCGTGTTGATCCACAGGTCCATCGTGTCGGCCACCACAAGGGCGGGCCGGCTGAGCTGGCCGAGCATTTCCGCCTGCAAGGCCGGGTGCGTATTGGCCAGGAAGACATACCTGCTGTCGCGGAACTGCTGCGGGATGGTTGCCCCGCGCTCGCCCAGCACGTTCAGCTCCACGCCGACGGTGTCGCGATTGTTCATGTCATCGTGATACCGGCCATGCCAGCGGAACGTCTTGCTGCCGCGGCGGACTTCCAGCCCAGCCAGGTCGATCCGGGGGTTTTCCTGCAACGGCCTGAGGAAGTCGGCCGGGCAGTCGTCCCCCACCACGCCCACCAGGCGCACCGTCGAAAAAAAGCTGGCGGCATAGGCGAAGTAGATGCTTGAGCCGCCCAGGACATCGACAACTTTGCCTGAAGGCGATTCAACCGTATCGATTCCAATGCTGCCGGTGACTAACAGAGACATTTGATTCCTCTTCTATTTCTTCAATTTCAAGCAGCGATCTATTCTCGCCAGCGACTTGTCCTTGCCCAGGATCGCCAGCGTCTCGTAGATCGACGGGCTGATGGTGCTGCCGGTGACGGCTACTCGAATCGGCTGGGCAACCTTTCCCATGCCGAGCCCGCGCACCTGGCAGAATTCATCCAGCATTTGATGCAGCCCGTCGGAGGTCCAATTCTCCACGCTCGCCAGCAGCGGGCAAAGTTCTTCGAGCACCAGGAAGCCCGCATTGCCGCCCTTGGCCATGACCTTTTCGATGGCCTTGGCATCATATTCAAACGCATCGTCGGCCGTGAACAGCACGCCGCACTTGGCGGGAATATCCGCAAAGGTGCGGAAGCCGGCACAGGCCCGGATGATGACGCGCAGCAGGTTGTCATCGCCGGCAGGAATCGGCGTCTCGTTCAGCGAAAGGTAGTCCTTCAGGCCAGCCAGCAGGCGATCTTCGCTGGCGGCTGCGATTGCGTCAGTGTTGAACGCCAGCAGCTTGGCACGGTCGAACTTCGCGTTGGCCTTGCCGATGCCCTCGACGCTGAAGGCCTCGATAAGCTCCTGCATCGTCATCTTCTCGCGGTCGCCGCCCGGCCGCCAGCCCAGCAGCGCGATGAAGTTGACCAGCGCCTCCGGCAGGTAGCCGGCCTTGCGGAACGAGAACACGTCCACGTCGCCGTCGCGCTTGGAGAGCTTGCGGCCTTGCATGTCCATGATCAGCGGCAGATGGCAATAGCCGGGCTCGGGGAAGCCCAGCGCCTGCCGCAGCAGAACCTGCCGCCACGTCTGGCCGAGGAATTCCTGCCCGCGCATGACGTAGGTGATGCCCATCGTCGCGTCATCGACCACGTTGGCCAGGTAGAACGTCGGGAAGCCGTCAGCCTTGCGGATGATGAAGTCTTCCATCTCCGTCGGCGGGACGGTCACGTCGCCGAAGGCGTCATCGTGAATTGTCACCGGCGCATCGCCGCAGATGAAGCGCACCACCACAGGCCGGCCACCTGCGCTGGCGGCCTCGGCGTCGGCGGCGGTGGGAAACCTCGCCGGCCGGGGATAGCGGAAGCCCTGCTTGGCAGCCATCGCCTTCTGGCGCATGGCGTCGAGCTCTTCCGACGTCTCGAACGCGTAATAGGCCTTGCCCTCGTCGAGCAGTTGCTGGATGTACCGCGTGTAGAGGCCCAGGCGCTCGCTCTGGCGATACGGGCCATTGGGGCCGCCGACCTCGATGCCTTCGTCCCAGCTCAGGCCCAGCCAGCGCAGGTCGGCCACGATCAGGCCGACCGCGTCTTCCTGGTGTCGCTCCTGGTCGGTGTCTTCGATCCGCAGCAGGAACGACCCGCCATGCTTGCGGGCCAGCAGAAAACTGAACAACCCCGTGCGCGCCCCGCCCACATGCAAATGCCCCGTAGGCGAAGGCGCAAAACGCGTCTTGACTGGTTGCTGTATCGCAGCCATCAGCGGAATCTCCTATGGCAAGCCAACCTCGACAGCCCGATAGCCGGTCTCTTCTCTACTGTACTCAGTACGCCGCTGGCATGGGCTATTGAAAAAGGGATGATAGCTCAACAGTCGAATAGTGAAAAGCGGAAAGGCATATCCGAGGAAACATCTGCATTGCTGATGGCTGCTGCTTAATTCATCACGGCGGAGGCATCGGTTCAGATGTTGCGGGTCTGTCGTCAGGGAAACCATCCCAACACCAGCGGAAGTCCTTGAAGCTCGAGGATTGCAACAAGATACTGCTTACCTCTGTGGCAAGGGATTGGACTTGATCAGGAGTTGCTGAGGGGCGTACACCCAGTAGACGCCCAATGATGCCGGGGTATCGCAGAGGCGAAATCTGCAGCATCCATCCTTTTTGGTCCGTCAAAGCCGCTAGAACAACTTGCAGTCTGGCCTCGCCCTTGACACAGTCAATCTCCCACCCTCCATCCAACCAGTTCTCGATCCCCGAAACCTCCCAGCCCGTCGTCCGTATACCTGATCGTAGAAGGCGTGCAATGGACGCGCCTGGCGGATGCGCGAATTCTTTGTCCGGCTCTGCGACTCCGCTGAATGTGGCGTTTTGGGATATCGGCATCTTATTGCCTCAGTAGGGATTGTATGCGACCCAGATCCGGCTTCGCTGAGACTATGCCACACAAGCCGAGGATGACCAGTCTCGTCCACTATTGCCGGGACCTCGACGAGGCCCCGGTATCTTCTCTACTCCCGACTTTCTCCTCTTTCTGCTCTAGTAAAAGAGGCACAGCGGCAACGGGCCTTTTCACTGTGTTTGGCGCTGCTCCAGTCCGTTGATGAGACCAGAGAGCATTCGTGCAATCTCCTCAAGAGCGGCTTTCATCTGCTGATGGTTCGATGGCTCGATTAGTTTCTGCCGGCTGGCCAATTCAAGCAGCGGCACACATTCCTGCACGCTGCCGCGGGCGATGCCAAAGAAGTTCTTCCGGTCTGCCTTGGTGAATCGTCCATTGCCTTCGGCGATATTGGCTGCAATGGACAAGGCCGCCCGATTGACTTGATCGGCCAGGAAGAAGTAGCCGCGAGGAAAGTCTTTGGTCAACGTGCAGACAGTGTCGGCAAAGGCGACGGCTTTCTGATAGACCTGGAGTTTCTCGAAGGCAAAGGCCATGGGCGACATCGTAATCTACTGCCCAGAAAGTAGAAAGGAGAAAGTAGACCGCAGGAGAGGTCTTGACATTTTCCAGCGTCGGTTCGCTGGACAAGGCGTCAGCCTCTTCTCTACTCTCTACTTTCTCCTCTCTCCTGCTCTAGTGAAAAGGCCCGTCAAAGACGGGCCTTTTCACTCGGGGCGGAGAGATTTGAACTCTCGACCTCTTGACCCCCAGTGTCGCCTGCAGATTTTATCTGCCTGCTATACCAAGCACTTACGACTTTGCAAATCGCTCTTTTTCGCCCCAAAAGGGATACAGAGGGGATACGGCAACCTATTGACTATGTATCCCCTTTGCCCTAGACTTAGGCAACTTTGAGCAACCTAACGAAAGGGCAACCGATGAAAGCAAAGCTGACTTGGTTTGAACCGCGAAAGACTTGGAAGAAAAAGGTAAGGGGCAAGGTTCATTACCTCAAAGGCGACGGCAGCGGACAGCCAACAGAGGCAAGCAAGGCTGTTGCCCTCTTTGAACTTGGCCGAATCCTTGAAGCGGCAGCGGACGGCGTTAGGGGCGAACTAGAGGCGTGGAACAAGGAACAATATGCAGAGGTTGCTGAGAAGTTCGGACAGCCGACAGCTAGAAAGATATGGAACGTACCGGACATAACGCTAGAAGTTGCGGTGGGGAATTATCAGGCCGACAAGCTGGCGAGATTTCAGCAAGGGGAAATCGTTGCCGATACCTATGAGCAATCTCGCGTCATTACTAACCAAATGCGAGAGACATTCGCCAAGCTTCAGCCGCCCGTCTTGGCGGTAAATCAGATTACAGCCGACAGCCTCAGCCGCTATCGCTCTTGGGTTTTGAATGGCAATGAATACTCAGCCTCTACCCGTAGAGACTTGCTCCGCTTCTGCAAATGGTTCGTTACTTGGGCTTGGGAAAACGGCAAGCTCTTCGATATGCCGCGAAACATCAATAGCTTTGCCAAGCTGAAGCTAACCAAGGAAAAAGAGGTTGCTTACTTCTCAATTGAACAAGTCAAGGCTCTGCTGCCCCTAGCCTCTACCAAGGTTCAAAAGCTCTACATTCTGCTAATGACTAATTGCGGCTTCTCTTATCAAGACATTAGCGACTTGAAGCCCTCAGAGTTTAAGGGGGATTATATTGAACGCCAGAGAAGCAAGACAGCCGTTCCCGGCAAATGGCTCTTATGGAAAGAGACAAAGAAGCTACTGACTCAATTCGCCAAGAGCGAAGGGGCTAACCTACTGACTGATAACAAGGGGCAACCGCTCATTAAGAACAAGCTGGTGGGCAACGTCATTAAGAGAAGCAATCCTATTGAATGTTCCTTGAAGACAAGGTTTTTCGGCCGGAAAGACGTTAAGGCTCTTGTAGCCTCTTGGAAAATGAGCAAGGCAACGCCCTATATGTTCCGCAAGTCTGGTGCCAATTGGGTAGAGACAGCAAGTGATAAGGATACAGCCAAGACGTATCTAGCCCATAGCGACGGAAGCGTGGCTGAAGTCAATTATCTGACTCGCAAGTATTCCAAGCTGACAAAGGCTCTAAAGGCCATAGAGGGCAAGCTGTTCTAGAAACCCCCAGAATCGAAAAGCCCAAAAGCCCCTTGCCCTTGTCGGCTAGGGGCTTCTCTTTTGAACTGGTAGCCGAACAGCCGCAACAGAAGCCCTTCCAGGCCGTCAAGCATTGAAGCCCCCAACCAGGCGGCTGAGGGCTTCTCGTTGCATCGTGGGGCAAGGTAGCCCCCTCTGTCAGCGTATCATACTACTTATGCCTATTCAATTCCTCTAGCCATGCGTTCAAGGCTTGCATTATGCTTAGGGCTAGGTAGGCTTCATAAGCCCTAGCGACGTTCTCAATATGAACAGGCCCCCAATACATTTGCCTCTTACCGCTTGAAGCCAATGCTGCAGACGTTTTCGCTAACGTCGCCGTCTTGTACTTGCCCTTAGTTGCTATTCCTCTCTTATTGTCTTTACTCATATCAATATACCTCCATTTGATTATTGTATTCATTGGTGACTAATTCCTCTATTTGTTATCGGCAAGGCTTAGTCTAATACCTTGCCGGTTGCCCTGAGCATTTTACTGCCTTTCTTGCTTGGCTCTATAATGCCTATGCCCTTCGCTACTAGAGCGTCAAAGAACTCATATATCTGAGAAGCGTTTAGGGGGTAGCCATTAAGCTTTAACGTCATTCGTTGAATATCCCTTACTGCCAACGGCCCTTGCTTCTGCCTCATAGCCTTGTAGATACGCTCCATTACCAAGTCATATTCAGTCTTGCCCTTATTGGAATTGCTTAACTTAATTGCATTGGCGATTAGAAGCTGACAATACATAGAGAATATGCCTTTGTCCTTTAGGTTACATTGTATGTCGTCACTGTATAGAGGGCTTATGTTGCTATCCTCTGCAAAGGGATTGTCTGCCTCTTTTAATGGACTATCCTTTCTGGCTTCCTTTGGTAGTGCGTCTATATCCATATTGAGGAAACAATGGACGAGAGTATATTTAATTGCCTGAGCGATAAACTTTCCCCTCAGTAATTCCCAAGGAAACATATTGCCTTCTATAAAAGCCTTGAAGTAGGGGTTACGCTCTACTATAGAGTCTATTATAGAGCCGGCAAAGTCGATACCTTGCTCTTGGCCGAAATTAGTGACTAGGCGGCCCCTTACCCTCTTAACCTTGTTGAAAATGGCTCTAAGGGCTAGATAAAGCTCTTCCTCTGCCTCTTGGGGTGTGCGTGTTGGCTCTGGTAGGGCTAGGGAATACTCGTCTATATCGACAATAGCAAAACGTCCTAACAAACCATTGCTTAGATTCGTCCAGTCTGAAAATAGCCTATTCCAAGTTTCTCCTTGGGTATACCCAATGATAGAGATGGCTCGATTATGAATGGCCCGATATCCATCGGTACGAGTAAGGGCATAGATAGACTTCTCATTATCATATAGTTGCAATAGTCTACCTGTCTCGCCTTTGCCATCGCTTCCGCTATTGCGGATAGAATCCAGTGTATAGGCAAATTCCTCCGACAGAATGACGCGAGCTTTATTACTCGATGAGTCCTTCTTTGCTTTCTCTTCCTTGTCTATCTTTTCTACGTCTGATAATGCTTTCCAAGTCTTATTGTCTATCTCGGTTCCTATGTAAGAGAAGAGACTAGACATTGTGAAGTTGTCAGCCAATGTTGCTAGGGGGCTATCTTGGGGATTGTCGGTGATGCAACGTGATAGGCATCGTTCAAGAGTCGCTAGAGACTTGTTTCTATTAGTCTCTGCTAACAAAGCCAGCCAGCCATTGCAGTAATAGCGACGCCCGTGATTCAAGCCCACCAACGTCTTGCCCATTATGGCTGAGGCTAGAGTAAGAGCCGTCCAGTAATGGCTTTGAGGGGGCAGTATCGGATTAACGGCATATAGGGCAAGGGTTAGCCTCTGAATGTCCTTTGGGCTATTGGTGAATATGTCCGAGAGAGGAATAGCCGTTTGCATAAAGCTACTGATTAGATTGCCTGTCTTGATACTTTCAGCCTCTAAAGCCTTGCGGCTGTTGACTTCCTTTGCTATCTCAATATCTGTCTTTCCCTCTAACTTCAAGTCTCTGATTAAGTCAAGATACTTTGCCTTATCTTCCTTGGATACATTAGCAAGAGAAGCATTGGCTTGTTTATGCTCATAGGCATTCTGTAAAGCCTCTATGTAAAGGGGAGCATTGTTCCTATCGGTACCAGACTTGACAAACTGGCATTGATTAAACGTGGCCTCTATCCCTATACGTTCTTTCTTTGAATAGCGAGGAATATTCAGGGCCGCCAATAAGGATTGCCTTGTTAGTGGCAAGACGTTTGTGCTCCAATGGGCCTCAACTATCTTGGCTAGAGGCTGAAAGCGAGTAGCTAGAGCCTCTAAGTTAGCTGAGTCGCTAATATCCTTATACTGAATCATCATTGAGACAAGATACATAGTTACCTTGTCAGTGTCTTTCAAGTCTATCGTTCTTGCGACGTATTCTGTCTTTGCTTCTGTCTTATGTTCTGTGTTACCTATATTCGTTGTGTTTACTGTTATCATAATTGACTCCCAAAGCGAATAGGCTAGACTGTTGGCTGATATTTGACTTGGGGAGTCTCCAACAGCCTAGCTATCGCTAAATATCTATTGCTTAATGCTTATTGCTTATTTGTTAATCTTGTTTAGCTCCCGTTCAATTATCCGCATTCTGCCCTCTATTGTTCGGTAATCCTTCTTGGCCTGAGTCACTCTATCATCGAGTCCCAATAGAACATTGCGAATATCTCTTGTAATCCCCATTTGGTGAATGGGCATACTTAGCTCTCTAATATGTCTAATATCAATGGCCTCAATATAGTCTTTATTGGTTAGCATCGTCTCAAATTTGTTCTTACTGTTACTCTTCAAGACTATCTCGCCATTACTAAAGGTTATGTCTTTCACAGTCTTAACCATATTCAAAAGGGCATTATGGGTATCTTGCTCTATTTGCTTAATATTGGCCTCTAGTTCTGTTATGAAATCCTTTAGGATGGGCCGCGAGACTTGCAGGACAGTCATTGAACCATACAACCAATTTGCCTTGGCCTCTGTAGTGATATTGATTATAGACAATACAGATGAAGCCGGTGTATAGGCATCGTTGGTATAGCTGGTGACAAGCTGAACATAAGTCCTATATAACTTATTGGCTTTGTCAGAAGCCTCTATGTAATGAGTCATTCGCTTTTCCATATCTTCTGACATTCCGCGATATAGTAGCTGAAGGGGATGATTAGCAGAGATTGCCTCTTTTAGCCCCTTGTCGTATCCCGTTAATTGTCCTTTCAATTCTTTTAGTAATTCTTTCACGCTATTGTCCTTGCTCGTTTCGAGCCTGCATAATGTTTGTGATATTCTGTAAATCGTAGTCGCTATAGAAACATCTCTTGCCTATGGCATTGAGCGGTTGCGGCAAAACTCCGCATTTTACTAGCCACCAGAAATGTGTCTCTGAAATTCCTAGAGCCTTGGCTGTTGCTCTCATGGTATGGAAACCCTTAGTATTGTATCTTTGATATGGCATGCTATTAACCTCCGTTAAAGTAATTGCCTTGTTATATTGCCTTGTTATTATTCCTATCGAGAGAAATGGACGGAAATCTTTAATTGCGTCTCTATTCCCCTTGCAACGTCTTTGTTATTCTTATCGGATAAAGTTTGGATATTCTGAACCTCCCTTAAAAGACATCTACAGCCCCCTT
>CAYQJH010000062.1:0-19048 GCA_964417755.1 uncultured Planctomycetaceae bacterium | reverse complement strand
CCTACGCCACGCCGTCGGGCCAAAAACCCTCTGCCGCCGAACTGCTAGCCGCCCGCCGCGAAGCCGAGAAGAACGAACGGGTCAATGGCAACAAGACAGCCGAATTGCCGTAATGCTTTATGGTTCAGGCTGGTGCAATAACTGCACAGAATTGAACGAACGAGACATCTGATTGACGCAACCTTGATGGGACTTGCGAAACATGTTGAGACGCCATGGACTTTCGGGGATACTTCAGACTAACTTGGACGGCGGTCACGATGCTTTGAGATGCCACTTTGTCACAGCGGAGATATGCCAATCCTTTGATTGTGATAGCGTGCCTCATCAATTGAACAGTCATCGCAATGTGGGGTGAACCGAACAGGAATTTTGAATCGCTCTTAAAGGGCCCTTCCCTTTGGGACATGTTCACCCTCTAGGCCGAAATGACGGATATCGTCAACAAGCTCGCGGCTACAGCCATGAAGAAACTCTTGAGAAGAGGATTCAAATGGCGAGAAAGAATTCCGCGTAGCTTCGGCTGAGTAGATGAACTATCACTAGGCCAGTGGTAGGAGCCGCTGGTCTTTACCATGCGGCAATGCTTGGCCTACGAAGAATGTTTATGCAAGATTCTGACAAAAAGGAGAAGTCATCGTGGCACAAGAAAAGAACAGTGGGTCCGGAGGTTCTTGGTTTTGGGTAATCATTGTTTTCGCCATACTGATCGTTATTGCGGGACAAGACAAGAAGACTAATTCTGGAGGGATGCGCGACTATGACATGGAAGCTCACAAACGGCGTGCGCATGAAATGGTGGATCAGGATGCCTACCGGTCCGAGCGTGATCGGCAGATGACGCACGAACTTGTCGATCAAATGATTGATCCAAGGTCAGACCTCAATCGCTCTCGCCGCTGACCAAAAGGGCAAGCACCATGCACGACATCATCTTCGACCGATTACGTTCAGCAATCAGGGATGCGAACATTAACGGAGACGCTAACTTTGGTTTTGGGCAGCAAACCATTGAGGCGGTTGGAACATCCGTCAAGCAACTCCGGGTGCAATACTCAGACGGTAACGAATACCTCCGACTCGACCTGCTGCTAAAGAGCTTTGCGGCAATCGGCAGGGTATTATCGTTCGAATATCGTGGGCGAGGCAGAAACGAATCCCCGCGTCTAGTGGCCGAGGTGGACGTCCAGAATGAAGTCTATCAGATCGTATACTTCTTACCTTCCGAAAGCGCCGAAAACGGGTGAACATAGAGGACATAACATGCCAGTCTAACTGGCTTGCTTCTTGTTGGGCTTATCAGAGCGAAATGCGGGACTGTTATTGATCTTAATCTCTTGGCACAATTTCAACCCGAACATATATCTGTCCCGGCTGCTCCACGTGCTGCACATTCACTTTGACGTCACCAAAACTGCTCTCTCCCCCCGTGGCGAGCTTCTCACGCAACCAGGAAGCGATAGAGTCTGCACCACGCCGACCAGAAACCTCGTTGATCAGGGAGGCTGACAACTCCACAAACTTGCGCGTCATGGTTTCGTCATTCTTCGACCACAATCCATCGATAGCGATGTGTTTTACGTTCTTCTCCGGCCCGCGAAACGTGACGTTCTGCGTGTAGGTATTATCGAACGTTCCAAGAACGTATTCAATGTAGTCTTTATCTCGATTCGCTGCGTACTGCGTAGCCGGTAATAAGCGCTCCAAATCCCTCACACTCTTGCCGAGGCCTGATGCATCACGTTTGCAGCCACCACAGACGACCAAAATGGTCATCACACTCAGAAAGGCTATCGCGAGAACCTTGGGTGGCTCAGTGTTCATCACCACCACCTCCATGAAAGCTTCTTTTTGCAGAAGTATACCCAGTAGCAACACTAAGACTACTTGAGGTATTCTTCATTTGGTTCATCTCTCTGTCAAGCGCTTCAGCAAACTCCAATTATCGAAATATCTGCATTGGCTTCGGACATCCGAGATACATGGCGGCAAACGACGGCCGCCATGCCACCCGGCTTGCGGTGCAGGCGTCTAGCCTGCGGGCCCTGGCATTGCCGAGGATGTGCAGGCGGGACGCCTGCACCACAACACAACAAATTCCGCTTTTTTTTCTTCCCTCTTTTTCCTTTATCGATAAGATGCTACCTTCCAATATCAAGACAATTGTGAAGAAGTTCACAATAACTTCTGGCCGTGTTTGCGAGAGGAAGAGGTGCTATGACAGACGCTGATGTGCTGCTTTCAATCGTCTTCGTACCTACCGTTGGCGCTGTGCTGCTTCCTCTTATTGGCCTTATTTCCGCCAGGCTTCGCAACTGGCTGGCCCTGGCGCTTGTGCTGGTTGCCCTGGTCGGCTCTTTGTCGCTGGCGCCCAAGGTCTTAAGCGGCCAGAGCGTAGACTTCTCGCACGCCATGAATCTCGTGGGGGTCAATTTCAATCTCGTCTTGCATGCCGATGGCCTGGCTGTCTTCATGGCCATCGTCTCATCGCTGGTAAGCTCAATCATCGTGCTGTACTCCATCGGCTACATCAGCCATTACACCAACCAGAACGAATACTACGCGATGGTTGTGCTGTTCCTGGCGTCGATGATGGGCCTGGTCTTCTCCGGCAACCTTATCCTTCTATATGTGTTCTGGGAGCTGACAGCCATCACGAGCTGGCGCCTGATCGGCTTCTTCCGCGAGAAGTCCTACGTTGTCCGGGCGGACAAGGCCTTCCTCGTCACCATGTTCGGTGCGGTGGCCATGCTGCTGGGCTTCATTCTTATCTTCAACCAGACAGGCACGTTCGACCTGGCCGAGATCAAGGCCAAGCTCGGCGGCAAGGCACTGGACAGCCTGGCGGTAGCGCTCATCCTCATGGGCATCCTGTCCAAGTCGGCGACGCTGCCCTTCCACACCTGGCTGCCGGACGCCGGCGTGGCCCCCTCGCCCGTCACCGCCCTGCTGCACGCAGCCGTGCTGGTCAAGATCGGCGTGTACGTCTTCGCCAGGCTGTTCATCGTGAACTTTGCAGTGAGTGCAGGCTGGCATACAGCCGTGCTCATCATCGCCGCAGCCAGCACGCTCATCTCAGCCGCGGCCGCCCTCATCGACACTGACCTCAAGCGGATCATCGCCTACAGCACCATCAGCCAGATCGGATTCATCTTCCTGGGCTTTGCGGTCAGCAACGAAGTCGGCATCGCCGGCGCGCTGCTGTACATCCTGATGCACGGCATCGCCAAGGGCGGGCTGTTCCTCTGTGCGGGCATCGTCGAGCAGAACACGCACACCAAGGACATCACCAAGATGGGCGGCCTGATAAAGACCATGCCCGTGACAGCCATCGCGTTCCTCTTCTGTGCGTTCAGCGTCATGGGCATTCCGCCCTTTGGCGGCTTCTTCAGCAAGTTCATGGTCATCAGCGGCGCGGTAAGTGGCGAGCAGTTCTGGGTCTCGGCTGTGTTCATCGGCGGGGCCTTCCTGACCATCATTTACCTCTTCCGCGTGTTCAACCTTGTTTTCATGGGCCGGCCTCAACTGGAACCTGTTAAGGAAGGCTCGCCGGTGATGGTGTTCTGTGTCGCCCTGCTGGGCGCGATGTCGCTGGTCAGCGGCGTGCTGATCGCCCCGTCTTCTTCCTTCGCGCAGCAAGTTGCTAAACAAATGCTGGGATTATCGCAATGACAGAACAAGCTCTCCTGTTCACGATCCTCCTGCCAATCTTTGCCGGCCTGCTGGTGCTGCTGCTTGGTCGGGCCTCGCGGCTGCAAGGTGTGCTGGCCCTGCTGGTGACGGCGGGCAATCTCGCCCTGGCGGCGATGCTCTTTGGGCGCGAGCTTAACTTCACGGCCGCCTGGGCTGGCGGGGCGATGGAGTTCGCCCTGCGGCAGTACCACTTCAGCGGGTTCATCCTGCTGGCGGTAGCGGGCTTCGCTTTCCTGGTGAGCCTCTACAGCATCTCCTTCATGACCGGCCGGCCTCGCACCAACCAGTTCTACAGCTACCTGCTTATTTCGCTGGGCATGGTCAACGGCGCGGTGCTGGCAGACAACCTCATCCTCGTGCTGTTCTTCTGGGAAGGCCTGCTGGGCACGCTCTTCGGCATGGTCGCGATTGGCCGGGAGGGCGCATTCAAGACGGCCACCAAGGCGTTCATCATCGTGGGCATAACCGACCTGTGCATGATGCTGGGCATGGCCTTGACGGGCTACCTGGCGCACCAGGCCGGGGCCGAGAAGTACCTCAGTCTATCGACCATCGCCAGCCTGCACCTTTCCGCCAGCGGCTTGGGCGCCATCGCGATGATATTGCTGATGATCGGCGCGATTTCCAAGGCCGGCTCGATGCCCTTCCATAGCTGGATTCCCGACGCCGCCGTTGATGCCCCGTTGCCGTTCATGGCCTTCCTGCCGGCCAGCCTGGAAAAGCTGCTGGGCATTTACTTCCTGGCCCGCATCTCGCTGGACCTCTTCCACGTTGCCCCCGATAGCGGCCTGAGCATGATGATGATGATCATCGGCGCGCTGACCATCCTGCTGGCGGTGATGATGGCCCTGGTGCAGAAGGACTACAAACGCCTGCTCTCCTACCACGCCATCAGCCAGGTCGGGTACATGGTCCTGGGCGTAGGCACAGCCATCCCCATCGGCATCGTGGGCGGCCTGTTCCACATGATCAACCATGCGATGTACAAGAGCTGCCTGTTCCTCACCGGCGGCGCGGTCGAAAGGCAAACCGGCACCACCGACCTGGGCCGCCTGGGCGGAATCGCCGGCAAGATGCCCGTGACCTTCGCCTGCTTCTTTATCGCGGCAGCGGCCATCTCCGGCATGCCGCCGCTGAACGGCTTTTACTCCAAGGAACTCATCTACGACGCAGCCCTGGAACGCAATCCGCTGTTCTACCTTGCGGCCATCCTCGGCACGTTCCTGACGGCGGCCTCGTTCCTGAAGCTCGGGCACTCGGCATACTTCGGCGGCCGGAAGGAGCACACCGCGGCGACGAAGGAAGCCCCGCTTGCCATGCTCGTGCCGATGATCGTCATCGCAGCCGGCTGCGTGCTGTTCGGCCTGCACAACGCCCTGCCGCTGGAGAAGCTCATCCAGCCGATCCTGGGCGAACATATCGAGCACAGCTTCGCGGGCGTCTGGCCGCACAAGTGGCTGCTGGCGGTGATGACGCTGGTTGCCCTGGGCGGAGCTTTGATCAACCACCTGTACGGCGTGAGTGTCAACGGCAGCCCGCTGGCGGCGGTGGATCATATCCATTACGCGCCGGTGCTTGACCCGATTTATCGCCGCGCGGAGAACCGCGGCTTCGACCCGTATGACCTGGGCCTGAAGCTTACCGGCTATATCGCCCGCGTCGGCTGGTATGCCGACCGCCTGGTTGATTGGCTTTACAACGGCGCTGCCGCGGGCGCAGCCGCCGCCTGCAGCCTGGCCATCAAGAAGGTTCACAACGGCAACTATGCGACCTACGTCCTGTGGTCGCTGATTGCGGCGGCAGCCGTCATCGTGTTCATGATTCGGTAGGCGAGAAACCCCCTACTGACAGGAGTGAGACTTGTGCTAGCCCTGTTTATATTGGCGCCTTTGATCGGCTTGATCATCCTGAACCTGCCCTATGGCCGGACGTCATCTCGCCTGGCCACTGCGGTGGCAATGCTGCTTTCGCTGCTTCAGATCGCGGCCGTTGCGATTCGCCCGGAGGGCATGTTCACGACCGACGGCCCGTTGAGCAACCTGTTCTCGTTCGTGCTGATCAGCCGGAACCTGGACTACCTGAGCATGCTGATGCTGCTGATCATCGGCATCATCGCGGCAGCATCTGTTCTGGTCGCAGGGGCAACTATCAAGTCGCCCCGGTCGCTGTTCCACTTCATGAACGTGCTGCTGGTCGCGATGATCGGCATGAACGGCCTGGTCCTGGTCAACGACCTGTTCTCGCTCTACGTCTTCCTGGAAATCACCTCCATCGCCTCGTTCATTCTGATCGCCCTGACGCGAGGCTCAGCCGCCCTCGAAGGTAGCTTCAAGTACGTCATTCTCTCCAGCGTCGCAAGCGTGCTCATGCTGGGCGCAATAGCCATGCTGCTGCTGACCACGGGCAGCACCAGTTTCGCGGCGGTGGCCTCGGCCTTGAAGATGGAACCGATGCAAGTCTACACGAAGCTGGCGATGGCGGCCTTCCTGTGCGGGCTGTTCATCAAGGGCGGGCTTGTGCCCTTTCACGGCTGGGTGGTTGGGGCATACTCGGCAGCCCCGGCGGCCACTTCTGTCTTCCTGGCCGGCATTGCGTCAAAAGTCTCGGGCGTCTACACGCTGATCCGCCTGGTCGTCAGCGTCTTCGGTTTTGATTCCAGCGCCAACCAGGTGCTGCTGGTGGTGGGCGTTGTCTCAGCCATCGTGGCGGCCTTGGCTGCCCTTGGGCAGAGCGATATCAAGCGGCTGCTGGCGTATTCGAGCATCAGCCAGATGGGTTACATACTGCTGGGCCTGGGCTGCGGCAGCCTTCTGGGCCTCGTCGGCGCAGTGTTTCACTTCTTCAATCACGCGATATTCAAGAGCCAACTGTTCATCAATTCCGCCGCACTGGAAGAGCAGGTAGGCACAACCGACATGACCAAGATGGGCGGCCTGGGCGCAAGAATGCCCTGGACCTCCACCACGTCGGTGCTGGCGGCGCTCTCAACTGCGGGCGTGCCGCCGCTTGCGGGCTTCTGGAGCAAGCTGATCATCGTCATTGCCCTGTGGCAGGCGGGCCTGCAGGCCTATGCCATGATCGCCATCGCCGTCAGCGTGCTTACGCTGGCCTACATGCTCCTCATGCAGCGCAAGGTGTTCTTCGGCAAGGCAAGCGAAGACTCCGCGGTGGTCCGCGAGGCCAGGCCGGCCCTGGTGGTTCCGGCGGTCATCCTGGCGGCCGTCACCGTGGCCGTCGGAGCATCTGTGCCTTTCTTCGGCCAGCAGACGGCCGTCTCGGTGCTCAACTGGTTCCAGGAAATTGCCAAGGGTCTGCTGGCCCACGTATAACGCTTAGAGGATCTTCATGACAACCGAACAACAGTTTATGGTCAACATCCTGTTGCTGCTGGCGATGGTGCTGGCAGCCGTTTGGACGGTGATGACCTCCTATCTTCTACGGGCCGTGGTGGGCCTGGCGCTGACCAGCGCGGTGCTCACGATCATCATGTTCATGCTCAACGCCCCGCTGGCGGCAGTGTTTGAATTGTCCGTCTGTGCCGGCCTGATTCCCGCGATCTTCCTCAGCGCCATCAGCGTAACTAAGAGGGTCGACCCGGAGGGAATAACCAGCCACGTCCGCCAGCAGATCGCCAAGTTCTGGCCGCTGCCGCTGATCCTCGTCCTGGCGGGCCTGGGCCTCAGCCAAGTCCACATCCCCGAGCTGGCTGTCAAGATCGCGCAAGTGCCCCAGGACGACGTCAGGAAAGTCCTGTGGAACCTGCGGCACATGGACCTGCTTGGCCAGATCGTCATCCTGCTTGCTGGAGCATTCGGCGTAGTCGTGCTGCTGAAGGAGTCAAAGAGTGAGTGAGTTGCTTCCTTATTTCGGAATGGCCGGCCTGCTGGTGCTTATCACGGGTTTCTACGCCGTGCTGGCGACCAACAACCTCATCCGCACGATCATCGCCGTGGAGATCCTCACCAAGGCTGTCACGCTGCTGATTATCGTCGCCGGTTACTACACCGGGCAGATGGGCCTGGCCCAGGCGATGGTCATCACGCTGATCATCATCGAGGTGGCCCTTACTGTCGTAGCGGTGGGCATCATCCTGTGCATCTTCAAGCGTCATCGGTCCATCAGCACCGACACGGTGCGGACCTTGAAGGGATAAGACATGAGTAACCTTTTGTTATGGCCGCCGCTGGCCTTCGCCGTGCTGCTGGCGGCGAGTTGGCTGTTGTATCGTGCACTGCGCGTCTTCACGCTGCGGACGAGTTCCAACCCGGCCGGGCTGGTCAAGCCCTACGCCTGCGGCGAGGAACAGGTGGACGCCGTGCAGGCAGACTACGGCCAGTTCTTCCCCTTTGCATTCTTCTTCACGATCCTTCACGTGGTGGCTTTGACGGTCACGACGGTGCCGGTGGAGGAGGCGATGGGCAGCTATCTCATCGCCGTGCTCTACCTGCTGGGCGCGATCGTGGGGCTTTCCATTCTGTACAGGAGCTGACGCATGGGCCTGATCAATAAAATCGTGACGTGGTCGAGGGTCAAAAGTCCCTGGATCATTCATTTCAACTCCGGCGCGTGCAACGCCTGCGATATCGAGATCATCGCCGCCCTGACGCCCCACTACGACGTGGAGCGATTCGGCGTGCAGCTTAAGGGCACGCCGCGCCACGCCGACGTGCTGCTGTGCTCCGGCCCGGTCACGCGGCAGATCAAGGACCGCCTGGTCCGCATCTACGAGCAGATGCCCGAGCCGAAGTTCGTCGTCGCCGTCGGCACCTGTGCGTGCTCCGGCGGCGTGTTCAACGGCTGCTACAATGTCTGCGGAGGCATTGATTCAGTCATTCCGGTTTCGGCGTACATTCCGGGTTGCCCAGCCAGCCCCGCAGCGATCCTCGACGGCGTGGTGAAACTCCTTAGCAGCCTCAACCCCGGCCAGGCCGCCCCCAAGCTGCCTGCGCCGCCGGCTGACGAGATGTCCGAGCCGGCTGAGCAAGATATGCAAGACCAGACCGCCCCAAGCGGAGCCAAGTGAGAACCGTATGTCGGATGAACAAGCAATCCAGGACGAGCTTAGCAGCAAGTTTCCTTTCCTGAAGGACAAGATCACCATCACCCGCCCGCGGCGGATGTTCGCCAGCGTGCCGGCAGCCAACCTGATGGAGGTCTTCGACCATGCCGTGCGGAAGATGGACTTCAGCATCCTGTGCACCATTACCGGCCTGGACCAGCCGCCCGAGGCGTTCGAGGTGATGTACCACCTCACCCGTCCCGCCGGCGTCGTGCTTACGCTGGTGACTTCCGTGGCCAAGTCGGCACCCGTGCTGGCCAGTGTCGCAAGCTACTTCCCAGCCGCCGACTGCTATGAGCGAGAACTGATCGACATGCTGGGCATGGACATCCAAGGCCTGCCACCCGGCAACCGCTATCCCCTGCCGGAAGGCTGGCCCAACGGCGTATACCCGCTTCGTAAAGATTGCGACTTGTCGGTGCTGGACAAGCAAGGAGGCGCACAATGAGTAAGAGTGAACCTCAGCCGGTGAAGATTGCCGTGGGCCCGCAGCACCCAGCTTTGAAGGAGCCCGCCAGCTTCAGCCTGATGCTCGAAGGCGAGAAGATCATGGAGTCCTCCGTCCGCCTTGGCTACAACCATCGCGGCATCGAGAAGGCCTGCGAACAGCGCTCGTTCATCCAGGATATCTACCTCATCGAGCGCATCTGCGGCATCTGCTCGCATTCGCACTCGACCTGCTTCGTGCTGGCTGTGGAGGAAATCGCCAAGGTCGAGGTGCCCAGGCGGGCCACCTACATCCGCACCCTCATTGCCGAGCTCGAACGCATCCACAGCCATCTGCTCTGGCTGGGCGTGGCCGGCCACGAGGTAGGTTTCGACACGCTGCTGATGTACACCTGGCGCGATCGCGAGATCGTGATGGACCTGCTGGCCGCCCTGACCGGCAATCGCGTCAACTACGGCCTGAACACCATCGGCGGCGTGCGGCGTGACGTCAGCGACGATCAGAAGCAGCAGATCCTCAAGGCCATGGACATCCTCGAGGAGCGAACCAAGTATTACATCGAGGTGGCAACCAGCGAGGTAACGCTGATCGGGCGGCTCTCGGGCGTGGGCACCATGAGCCATGAGGATGCCGTCCGCCTGGGCGCGGTCGGCCCGACTGGCCGGGCGTCGGCCATCCAGCGCGATGTCCGCCGCGATGACCCCTACCTTGCCTATGGCGAGCTGGATTTCAAGGTCATCACCAGCGACGAGAACGACGTATATGGCAGGACTCTGGTCCGCGTTGGCGAACTGATGGAGTGCTACAGCATGATTCGCCAGCTCATCAAGAACCTGCCTGATGGCCCGCTGACGGTGAAGGTGCCGCGGAAGATTCCCGCCGGGCAGGCTGTCAGCCGCTACGAGGCCCCGCGCGGCGAGGACCTGCACTTCGTCCGCGCCAACGGCAGCGAGAAGCCCGAGCGAGTCAAGGTTCGCGCCCCGACGCTGGCCAATGTGCAGGCTGTGGCCCACATGCTCGCGGATGGCCACCTGGCCGACCTGCCCATCGTGATCGCCGCCATCGACCCGTGCTTCTCATGCACCGACCGGGCCATCGCCATCCGCGATTCAGCCACCGCCAAGGAAAGCACGATGGACTGGATGGACCTGCGCGAGTACGGCATCAAGTGGTACCGCCAGCGCGGCCTGGATTTCCGCAATCTCAATAACAGCTTCCGCATCCCCGAGGTCAGGTAAATGTCTGAGGTAATATGCAATCTGCTGGCCATCCTGGTCTTCCCCGGCATGGTCTTCCTGTTCGCCCTGGCGACCACGATGCAGTGGGTCGATCGCAAGCTCTGCGCCCGCCTGCAGAACCGCCAGGGCCCGCCGTGGTATCAGCCGCTGGCGGACTTCATCAAGCTGGCCGCCAAGCAGGACGTTGTGCCTGAGCAGGCCGACACCACCGTCTTCAAGCTCATGCCGATCCTTGCGCTGACGGCGACGCTGGCAGCCTCTCTCTACATCCCGATCTGGGGAACCAATGCCCTGTTCCAGTTCGAGGGCGACCTGATCGTCGTGCTCTACCTGCTGACGATTCCGACGCTGACGTTCTTCCTGGCTGGCTGGTTCTCCGGCTCGACGTACTCCATGCTTGGGGCCGTCCGCTCGATCACGCAACTCTTCGCATACGAGATTCCGCTGTTCCTGAGCCTGCTTGCCCCGGCGCTGCTGGCCAACACATGGTCGCTCAGCAAGATGGCTGAATTCTACAGCAATCAGCCATTGCTTGCGGCGGTGAACGTGATCGGCCTGTGCGTCTCGATGGTGGCCCTGCTGGGCAAGCTTGAGAAGGTGCCATTCGACATTCCTGAGGCCGAGACGGAAATCGTCGCTGGCAGCTTTACCGAATATTCCGGCCGGCTGTTGGCGATGTTCCGCGTAACGCTCGATGTCGAGCTTGTCGTGGCGGCCAGCCTGATCGCAGCCGTCTTCCTGCCCTTTGGCCTGACGCTTGGCCCGGTAGTGGGCTTTGTGCTGTACCTGGCGAAGGTGCTGCTGATCGTGGCGGTGATTTCGCTGCTGCGGACGGTGATGGCCCGCCTGCGGATCGACCAGATGATCAACGTCTGCTGGAAGATCGTCGCCCCGCTGGCACTTGTCCAGATTCTGATCGACCTGACGGTCAAAGGATTGATGACCCGATGAGACATCCCGGAAAAATGATCAAGGAAGTGCTGGCCCACGTGCTCCGGAAGCCCGTGACCGTCCAGTACCCCGCGGTGAAGATCGAGATGCCGCCGCAATTTCGAGGCCGGCTGAAGTTCGATTCCGCCAAGTGCATCGGCTGCAAGCTGTGCGTGCGGGACTGCCCCGCCGGGGCCATCGCAATCACCAAGAGGCCCGATGGAGGCATCGACGCTGAGATCGACCTGAGCAAGTGCATATACTGCGCCCAGTGCGTCGACAGTTGCCCCAAGAGCGCCCTGGAGGCCACCGGCGAATTCGAGTTGGCTGGCCTGGATCGCGACAACCTCAAACTGGTGTATCATGGCCAACCCAAGCCGGCCGCGCAAGCCAAGCCTGCCCCTGACGCTGAAAAGAAGCCTTGAAGGCGCGGCACGCATCGCGATCCTTGCGGTCGGGTCGGACCTGCGGGCTGACGATGCCGCCGGCCTGCTGGTCGGGCGGAGGCTGGAAGAGCTCTCCTGGCCGCCAAAGCCAAAGGTCGAGATATTTTTCGGCGAGACCGCCCCTGAAAACCTCACCGGCGTCATCCGCCAATATCAGCCCACGCACCTGATCGTGCTCGATGCCGCACAGGCCGGGGCAAAGCCGGGCAGCATAAACGTCACCGACCTGGGCCATGCCCGCTCGGGGGCGGTCTACTGCACGCACAACCTGCCGCTGACGGTCATGCTGGGCTATCTGCGGAATCTCACCTCCTGCCAGACGATCATCCTGGGCATCGAACCGAAGAGCCTCGAATTCGGCGGCAGCGTCTCGCCGATCATCGAGCGATCAGCCAGGCAGCTGGCCCAGACAGTCCACTCATCGATTACCGCTGCCGCAATGGATGATAAACCGGGGCGCATCAGGAAGCCCCGTGCGGGAGCACGGGGGTAGACGTGGGTGACGCCCTCTTGGAGTGCGGTGACTCGCCCCGCAGAGGCGACGGCACCGCTTTGGCTCGCTGAGATATTGGCTTCAGCAGAAGTACGCGGCCCGGCTGGCAGTGCAAGCCAAAGCGGCGTCAAGGCCGCCGCACTCCAGAGTGTCCTTCCGATGGCCACTTTTTCACCCGTCGCTCAGCGCCTGCCTGCCGAATCTCTCTTGCCTGAACGACGGTCGTCATCCGATGATGACCTTGACGACGCGTCGGAATCATTCTTCCGGCGAGAGTCTTCCTTCCGCGTCGCATCGCTTCGCGGCGATGCGGGCTGCTCGGTGGTAGCCACCGTGCTTGGAGCAGGTGCAGCGGATGGCCGAGGCTCGATGCGAACCGGCTCTTCCTTAGGGGCCGGCCCCTTCACCGCTGCCCCAGCCGGCTGAGCGGCCGGAATGGATCGACCATGTTCCTTTGGCGGCGAGGGCAGCTTGGCTTTCGGCCGGTCGGCCTCTGCCTTGCCGGAGACTGCGGACGGCATGATCAGCCAATCCACCTTGTCTTTCGGCCCAGCCGTCAGAGTCTTCTCAGGCAGGGGCGAATCATCTGGCGCAGCCCTCACTTCGGCAGCAGCCTTGATGGAAGTACTTTTGCGGTAAAAGGCCTTGGCATCGTCATTCCTGGCCGTCGCGAGCGGCTTGGCGGACAGAACGGTGGCCTTGGGATGATCGACGCGAGTGCGGGTAGGCTTCTCAGCCAGGCTGGTTGATCCGGCAGCAGCTTGGTCGACTTTCTTGTCGCTCGTGGCCTCGATCGTCAGCCAGTCTGGCTTTTTAACCGGCCGTGTTGTTTTTGGCGGCACCGCTGCGGGCGGCGCGATATTCGTCTTGGGCAGCAGTTGCGCGATTTGCTTAGTGTAGGTCGGCCGGTCGCGCCGAGCACTATCCTTGCTCGCCTCGCTATCGAACCGGCGCGAATCATCAACTTTGTCGCGAAGAGTTTGCAGCCTGGAAGTCTGAACCACGGCAGCAGGTCTGACGGCGGGATGAACGCTGCTCGACCTGGTTCGCAAGTCTTTCAGCGACAGATCATTCTTGGCATTAACCAGCTTGCCTTTGGCGTCGGCGACGAGTGTCGCAGACTGGCTGTGCCGCGTCAGCCGGCCGGCCTTGTTGACCTCGACACTGCGAGCATCATTGACCACAACCTTACGGGCATGGTTCACCACCACCGTCTTGGCATGGCCGATGTAGACGTTGCGGGCGCGGTCGATGACAATGTCGCCGTCGCGATGGCGGCCAATCGTCAGCCCGCAGTCGTGAATCCGGCCGACAAACACCACATGTCCGCCATGCCAATGCGAGCGATGATGGCTGCGATGCCACCATGCATAAGGGGTGGGATAGCTCGTCCATATCAGGCCATAGCTCGGCCAGTATGGCGCGACGTAAATGCTGTTTTCCACGTAGGTCGTGTACGTAGCAATGGGCAAGGCTTGGGCGGGCTGTAATGCCCCGGGCGCTTCCTCCGCCGCTACTTCGTCATCAGCAGGCGCCGGCTGATTCACAGCGTCTTGATCGGGCGCAGCCTCATTGGGGGCAGCCTCCTGTGCCGCCGCTAACTCGCGATAGGCGTTGGCTGCCTCGTCATAGGCAGCCACGAAATCCTTCTCCTGAGCAATCTTCTCGCGAAGCTGCTTCAGCGAATCCTGTACAAACTCGGGTATCTCGGTCAACTCTGCCTGCTGGGCCTGGTCGAACCATGCTGCAAGCTGCCCAGCCGTGCTGAGAAGGAACTGATCCTCCGGCATGTCCTGCAGTGCCAGGACGATTCCGGCGATGGCCTCAGCCATATTGCCATCCCGCGCCTCGATAAACGCAATCACGCCCAGGGCCAGGCCGTCGGTCGGCTCAGCCTTCTCGATGATCCTGGCCTGATCGAATGCCTTTTCAGGCGCGCCCAGTTCCAGCATCCGCACGAGATAGGCGCGATTCAGGTCCAGGTCGTTTCGGTCAATTGCCGCTCCGGCGTTGTACGTCGACAAGGCGGCGTCAACATCCTTGGCAGCCTGGATGGCCTGGATGCTCTGGACCAGGGAAGCCGGCTCGCTGGAGGTCGTGGCTTCAAGCTCATCTGCAACGGCCACTCGAGTCGATGAACAACCCGCAACAGCCAGGACCGCTGCCAATGCCATGAGGTGTCGCATAATTGTCTCCCGGAGAAGGCTTCGCGGAGGCCTTCGTCCATCTGCATCAGTAGACACCTCGATTGGCCCGAAAGTTAGGCCTGGCAGGGCTGAACTGCAGTAGATGTGCCTGGCCCTGCCGGGGCCGCTATCTCCTCAGGATTGGAAGGCTCGTTCAGACCATAGTTGCCGTTGAGCGGCAAGTCGTTGTTGTCCCAGGTAAATGCGTTCCACGGAACCGCCGCGCTTCTGAATGAGCCATCATCGCCGGCATCTTCCTTCCAGTAGCCCACGCCGTGTTCATCACCCTCCGCTATTTCCACCAGTCCGGCGGCATCTTCGCCATCGGAAGCGCTCGGTTGCGTACTGCTGGCCGGAGCATTGCCGGGCACGAGCGAGGCCAAATCAATCGCGAACTGCTGCGCCGCGATCGTCGACTGGTTGGCTGCCGCGGGCAAGCTCGTTACCTGGCTGTTTGGCAGAGCGTCATGCGGGTGAATCGGAAGCGGCGGGGCTTTCATCGTCGGCGACTGCCAGCTTCGGCCGTCGCGCGCGATCAGCATTTCAGCCGCCTCAGGGCCCCACGTTCCCGCGGCATAATTGGGGAAGTCCAGCGGCGGAACGCTCTGCCAGACGTCGAGGATCGGGTCGATTATCGACCATGCCTCCTCTATCTGGTCAAATGGCATGAATTGGCTTTGATCGCCCTTGAAAACGTCCAGAAGCAGTGTTTCGTAGGGGTCGGGCTGGGGAACCTTGAAGGCGTCCTCGTAGCTGAATCGCATGCTGACTGGCGAGAGCCTCATCTGATCGCCGGGGTACTTGGCCTGGAAACTCAACTCTATGCCTTCGTCAGGCTGAATGCGGATCATCAGCCGGTTCGGCTGCCACTCCGCCACCGGCGAGGTCGGGAAGCTATGATGCGCAACCGGCCGGAACTGGATGACCACGTGCGACTGCCGGGCCGGCATGCACTTGCCCGTCCGCAGGTAGAACGGGACGCCGTGCCAACGCCAGTTGTCCACAAACAGCTTCAGCGCCGCGAACGTTTCAACGTGGGAATCCGGCTTGACATGATCTTCATGGGCGTAGGACTGGGCAAGCAGGCCCTGGACCCAACCCGAGCCATATTGCCCGCGGACAGCAACCTGGTGGACCTCGCGAGGGTCGATCCGCCGGATGGCCCGAAGCACATCGACCTTCTTGTGGCGCATTTCCTCAGCGCGGTAGCTGGCCGGCGGCTCCATCGCCACCAGGCAGAGCACCTGTAATAGATGATTCTGCACCATGTCGCGCAACGCCCCGGACTGCTCGTAATACCCGCCGCGATGCCCGACGCCGCTCTCCTCAGCCATCGTGATCTGCACGTGATCGATGTGGCTGCGATTCCAGAGCGGCTCGAACAGCGAGTTGGCGAAGCGAAGGGCCAGGATGTTCTGCACCGTCTCCTTGCCCAGATAATGATCGATGCAATAGATCTGGGATTCGTCAAATATCTCGCGCAGCGACTCGATAAGCAATCGCGCCGACTCCAGGTCGCTGCCGAAGGGCTTTTCGATGACGATCTTCGAGCAGGCACGCTGGCGGGCCAGTTCCTGCTCGCCCAGGAAGGCGGCGATGGTCCCGATGGCCAATGCAGGCGTGGCCAGGTAGAACACGAACTGGGCGTCTTCATTCCACTGGCGGCACTTCCGCAGCAGCATTTCTTTCAACGCCACGTAGGTTTCGCGGTGCGTGAAGTCGCCGGAGAGGAATTTTATCTTCGAATTGAACCCGTCCCACGAAGACGGCTCGCTCGAGCCCTGCCTGGAAAACTTCAACCATGATTCGTGCAGATGCGACCGGAATTTCGCGTCGCTCCAGTCCAGCCGGTCGATGCCGATGATCTCGAAGTTCTCCCCCAGGGACTTGTTCTGGAATAGCCGCTGCAACGGCGGGATGAGTTTTCGCTTGGTCAAGTCTCCCCCGGCCCCGAAGATGACAAGAATCGTGGACTTCGGCTGACGGCACTTGCTCATGTTTTCCCTCTCGTGTGAGTGCGTGGAGACTACTTCAATAGCCGAATACTACCGAATTGCCCGCCGGTGGTTCAATTCAATGTAGCTGGTTGATACGATGCATCGCCGGCCGATAACAGCGGCGATGAAGATTTGCTATAAACGCCAGCACCAACTCTGGCAGCCAGCGGCAGTGCGAGTACGGGATCATTCGTGACCCGAAATGGTTGTAAATCCAACAGGACCTGCAAACTAGTCTTTCACAGGAAGATTGACTGGTTTTGATTTCGCTGGTTCGTGATGTGTAACAATTGCGCGGCGCATAACGCCGGCGACAAGGCCTGGAAGAGGTCCGTTTTTTTCTTTGTCTGGAAGTCATTCTCACGAGTTCTAGTCGCGATGGACCGGCTCGGCCTTGCCGCTGGCGAGGCTGCGATGGAACGCATCGACAACCTGGATTGCGGCAAGGATGTCCGCCGGACTGGCCAGTGGGGCGCGATCGCCAGTCTTGCGAAGGCCACTGCCGCGGGTTGTCGAATCCGATCCGCCGGCCTGCACTGCGTGCGCAAAGTCCCTCAACCACTGCCACGCCATCTGTCCGCAGTACCCCGGTATGGCCTGGCTGACGACCTCGACCCGCCTGCTATGCTCGCCGGCGGCAGCGGCGGCCTCGCTGACGATCAGCACCTCGTCCTTTACTCCCTGCCAGGCCGGCGCCCACTGAATATCGCCCTTCTGGCCGCGAAGGCTGACGTAAATATCCCGCTTGCCCGGGTGGCTGTCCGTCAGGCCGTAACTTATGTCCAGGATGGCCGTGGCGCCGCCGTTGAATTTGAGCACTGCCTGGGCATTGTCTTCGATATCGCGCGCAGGCTCGCCCGTCGGCCCGCTGGCAATCCCGTAAACTGAGACGACCTCCTGGCCGGTAAGCCAGCGGAAGTAATCGATCCAATGCACGCCGAGGTTCCACATAGGCCCGCCGCCCTCGCGGGCCTGGAGCATCCACAGGGCGTTGTCGCGGACGTACCGCCACGCCCCGCCGGCGTTGAGACGCCCTTCCATGGCCATCACCTCGCCAAGCAGGCCCGCATCGACCGCCTCGCGGATGGCTGCGCTGGCCAAGTGCGTCCGCCAGCAATACGGAGCGCTGATCCTGATGTGCGGATACCGCCTGGCTGCGTCAACAATCTGCCGCGCCCCGGATAAGTCCGCGGCACAGGGCTTCTCGACAATTACATGCTTGCCCGCGGCGGCGGCCTCTTCGACCGCCCGCGGCATCTGGCTGTGCGGCAGCCAGAGCACAACCACGTCGATATCCTTGCGATCCAGCACACGGCGGTAATCGCTGTAGGCCTCGAGCTTGAAGAACTCGTTCTCGGACTTCAGGAAGGCCTCGTCAGCCTCACAGATCGCCAGTGGCTTATACTCCGGCAAGTTGGCCCAGAGGGGGTAATACCATCGGGGATGTTGATGATGCAGGCCAATGAAGGCCAAGCCCAGTTGTTTCATGTCTCTGACTCCTTGGGCGGGTCAGTTTATGCGAAGGCACTGGGCAAGATCAAGACAGTCAGGCTAAAGGACTGGATGCCGGAAGACCAAACAACAAGCGGCGAATATCCAATATCCAACACCGAACGGCAGAATCTCGAAGTGACGACAACAACGGCTATTTCCTGGGATGCGGCGGCGAGACGCCGCTTTGTATTGGGACTTCCGGTGGTGCGTTGGCAAGCCTGCTGTCTGGGGCTGGTCGAAGCTGGCATATCTTGTTGCGCATAACAGCTTGACAATCGCACCTGAGCGCCTGACGATACTCTTCCACGGGAACCTATTGCGAAGGGAGAATTCATGCGGAGACTCATATCGGCCTTTGTTATCGCGTCAGCGAGCCTTTTCTACAAGTGAAGAAGGCAAAAGTTATAAAAAGGAACTAAGTGATCTTCAACGCCAGCGAAATGAAACCTGGCAGCGTGAGCGGAAAGCCATTGCCGAGGCTGCCCGCACGATCTATGCCGCTCGTCACGAGGAACTGCGCAAGTCGGCCTCCCATCCTGCTGCCCAATTGAGCAGGCTGGGTTTCGACATCCTGAGCTATCCGCGGATGGACGGGTCGACCAGCACGCACCCGCTAAGCATTATCATTGCTTGCAAAGCCTTGGGCGTGCCATACGAATGGGTTTACCCCGAGCCAACGGGTTATCCGTATCATAACCGTCCAGCCCTCTCGCCGGACTTGTTCTGGCCGATGGCTAGTGCCGCCAGTCTTGAGCCGGCCGACATGGAATTCAATCTGGCTGCTTCGCGGGTCGTCGCCAAGCCGGCTGCTCCTGAACAGGCGAGGCTCGCAATCATCATCAACAGCCTGCTGGGCGTCAATGCTACCACACACTTCGCATACGAGAACCTCATCAATGGCAAGTGCGACTTGAACCTGACCGCTCGGGCGCCCTCGGAAGATGAGCTCAAGCTCGCGGCTGAAAAAGGTGTGAAGATTGAGCTAAGGCCCATCGCCCGCGATGCACTGGTGTTCATCGTGAACTACAAGAACATGGTCAAAGGGCTTACGCGGCAGGAGTTGG
>CAYQJH010000061.1:0-19133 GCA_964417755.1 uncultured Planctomycetaceae bacterium | reverse complement strand
TCGCCGCCATCACAACCAGGACGGTTTTTGGGGCTCAGGTGACAGCCCAGAGCATCGGCAAGATGAAGCTTGGCTCGCTGGTCGGCGCGACGCTCGATCTTCAGGCCGAGGCCACGGAATCACGCAAGGTCTTCAATCTCAAGTCGCTGACCGTTTCCGGGCCGATTGACACCTCCGGCATCTACTCCGCCGGCAATATCGGCACGATCAAGTGCAACCAGATTCTCGACAGCACGGTCTATGCCGGCGTTATCAGTGATGGTCGCGCGGCTGACCGCGAGGACTTCCTGGATATCGACGATGCCCTGCTGCCCATAATCGGTTCGTTCGAGATTGCCCGCAATGACGAACAGGGCTTCAGCAACACGAACATAGCTGCCTGGACGATCAATAAGATCACTCTGCGAGATGTCAACGGCCAGGCGGATGATGAGTTTGGCGTGATCGCCAACACGCTGAAGAACTACACCCGCTATGAAGCCTCAACCAAGGCTAAGACCGCCAGGGCGGCTGCGGGCGTCAACTTCGATGTTGTGGGCGACTACTACGTTGATCTGCTTCTAGCCTGAAGATTCTTCCAGATACAACAAGAGCCGGCTGCGATGGCCAAACCGTCGCGGCCGGCTCTTCTATTGTCGCCTTCCTGATTCCCCGGCGGGAGTGAGAAACAACATCCGCCTGCTTCCGCAGGGGGCTTCCTATTGAGCCAATGAATTTTCTTATGCATTGCCTCGAGTTTGATAGTATAGATAACGGTCACCATGAGAATACGTCCCGCACATATTTCGGATGCCAAGGCAATCTGCAGCCTGGTGAACTACTATGCCGAGCGCGGAAGGATGCTGCATCGCAGCCTGGAGAGCGCGTATCTTGCCCTGCGCGATTTTCTGGTGGCTGAGGATGAGGGCGGGCAGATAGTCGGCTGCGTCGCGGTGGGCATCTTCTGGTCCGATCTTGCGGAGATCAAATCGCTGGCGGTTTCCGCCAGCCAGCGAGGCAAGGGCATTGGCGGCAAGCTTGTAAGGGCAGCAATCGGCTCGGCGCGCAGGCTTGGCATCAAGAAGCTTTTCGCCCTTACGCTGGAGAAAGACTTTTTCGAGCGCCACGGCTTTGCCGTGGTCGACCGCGAGTGCCTGCCCGAGAAGGTCTGGCGCGAGTGCATATACTGCCCCAAGATGGACGCCTGCGACGAGGTGGCCATGATGTTGAATCTGACGTCGCCGCGCAGGGCTATACGTGCAACATCCGCGCGAAGAACCCTCTTGAGAGCAAAGAAGAAATGAGCAGGTGACCGCCAGCCTATGGAACAGACCAAGGCCATAATCCGGCTGGAAAGACTTTACAAGGCCTTCAACGGCCTGGCCGTCTTGAACGGGGTGAGCCTGGACATCGCGCCGGGCAAGACAACCGTCATTATCGGGCCTTCTGGCTGCGGCAAGAGTGTGCTGCTGAAGCATATCGTAGCCTTGCTTCGGCCGGACCGCGGGAAGGTCTATTTCCGCGAGCAGGAGATCACCCACCTCAACGAGCACGACCTGGTGCCGATCCGCCGCAAGATGGGCTTCCTCTTCCAGGGCGGGGCATTGTTCGACTCGATGACAGTGGAGCAGAACATCATTTTTCCGCTGGCTGAGCACAAGACCGGCACGCCCAGGCAGCGGCGCGAGCGATGCCGGCAGGTGCTGAGCATGGTGGGCCTGGATGGCATTCAGGATAAGATGCCCGATGAACTTTCAGGCGGGCAGAAGAAGCGGGTGGCCTTGGCCCGGGCGCTGTCGCTGGATCCGGAAGTCATTCTTTACGACGAGCCGACCACCGGCCTGGACCCGATCCGCGCGGACCTGATCAACGAACTGATCCTCAAGCTCCAGGCCGAGCTGGGCACGACGGCCATCGTCGTTACGCACGACATGAAATCCGCCAGCAAGGTCGGCGACCGCGTAGTGATGCTGTATAACGGACGGTTCGTCGCCGACACCACGCCGGATCGCCTCAAGGAAGTCGACAACGAGATTGTCAGGCGTTTCGTGGAAGGCCGGGCCAGCCAGGACGAACTGGCCGAGCTTCAGTCCGGGCACCTGTTCCAGGCCGCCACCAACGGGCCAAGTGAAATGGAGAGCGCGCGATGAACGAGAAACGCCGCAATCTTGCGGTGGGCGTGACGGTACTTGTGGCCTTGGCGATGCTGGGCGGCATGATTCTGCGATTTGCCGGTTCGCCGGAGATATTCCAGCGAGGCTACGACCTGGTGATCCTGACCGACAGCACGCACAACATCAAGCCGGGCGATTCGATCTATCTCTCCGGCATGCAGGTGGGACGGGTGGTCAGCGTGGGCTTTACCGAGAACGATCCGCGAAAAGGCGTCACCATCGTCGCGCGAGTGGATCGCGACACGCAACTGCCTGCCAACGTTGTCGTGTACATCTTCGAAGGCAGCGGCTTCCAGGGCGCGTATGTCCAGCTTAAGCCCGAGGGCCAATACCGCATCGACCCGCAGACCGGCAAGACGATGGAGTTCCTGCCCACCGACCGCATGACGACGCTCGAGGCCAAGGTGATTCCGGGCAGCCTGATACCCCCAGAGGCCATCGACGCGCTTAAGGGCTTGTCGAAGCTGGCGGAGAACCTGAACAACCTGATCTCCCCGCCGCCAGTGCCGGCGACGCAAGTAACCACAGGCCCAGCCGGCACGGAGCCTTCCACAGCCGCGGCGACCTCGCCGGCGGACCAGGGCGGCCTGCCGGGCATGGTCGCAAAGCTTAACCGCACGCTGGATGCGCTCTACGCCGTCATGGGCAGCCAGGAAAACCAGGCCAACATCAAGACATCGCTGGCGAATCTCTCCAAGGCCACCGCCAGTGCGGCTGAGGCGATGGAATCGCTCAAGGCCTTTGCCGCAAGCGGGCAGGCGGCGGCCACCCAGGCCGGCAGCGACGTTCATGCCCTGACCATGAAGCTTATTGACGATGCGGAGAAGATTTCGCAACTGGTGATGACACTCAACCAGGCTGCTGAAAAAATCGCCGCCGGGCAGGGCACGTTCGGCAAGCTGATCAACGACCCCGGCCTGTACAATAGCCTCCTGGACATGACCAATGCCATCAAGAAGATGACCGAAGATTTCGATGCCCTGGCAAGGAAGTGGAATGAGAAGGGCGTCGAGATGAAGTTGAAGTAACATGCAAAACAGCCCAAAGGGTTTTCGGCTCCACATAGGCATTTTCGGGCGGCGCAACGTCGGCAAGAGCTCGCTGCTCAACGCGATGACGCGGCAGAACGTCTCCATCGTCTCCGACGTAGCCGGCACGACCACCGATCCGGTTGAAAAGCCGATGGAACTGCTGCCCATCGGGCCGGTGCTGTTCATCGACACCGCCGGCATTGACGACGTAGGCAGCCTCGGCGAGATGCGCGTCGAGCGCACGCGGCAGATTTTCGACCGTACGGACGTCGGCGTTATTGTTACCGATAGCGGCCAGTGGGGCAGCTTCGAGCAAGCTATCCTTGACGAGCTGCAATCGCGGAAGATCCCAACCATCGTGGTCTTCAATAAGAGCGACCTGGCCATGCCGGCACTTGAGCTCCGCGAGCGGCTCAAGACCCAGAAGATTGCAGCGGTGCAAACGGTGGCGTCTCGGGGCGAAGGCATCCTCGAGTTGCGTGAGGCCTTGATCCGCAATGCGCCTGAAGACTTCATCAATGCCCCAGCCATCCTGGGCGACCTTGTACCGGCAGGGGAGTTGGTGATGCTCGTGGTGCCCATCGACCTGGAGGCCCCCAAGGGCCGGCTGATCCTGCCGCAGGTGCAGGCCATCCGCGACGTGCTTGACGTAGACGCCTACTGCATGGTCGTCAAGGAGCGCGAACTGCGCGACGCACTGGATCGGCTGAAGCGCCCGCCCGCGCTGGTGGTGACCGATTCACAAGGCTTCCTGAAGGTCGCGGGCGACACGCCGCCGAGCATACCGCTGACGAGTTTTTCCATCCTCTTCGCCCGGTACAAGGGCGATCTGGGCGAATTCGTGCGCGGCTGCCTGGCCATCGACAGCCTCTCCAGCGGCGATCGCGTGCTGATTGCCGAGGCGTGCTCGCACCACCCCATCGGCGAGGATATCGGGCGGGTGAAGATACCGCGGTGGCTTCAGCAGTACGTGGGCGGCTGCCTGGAATTCACCTCGGTGCAGGGGCACGACTTCCCGCAGGACCTCTCGCCGTACAAGCTCATCGTGCATTGCGGCTCGTGCATGTGGAACCGCCGCGAGATGCTCAGCCGGATCCTCCGCTGCCGCCAGGCGGGCGTGCCAATCGCCAACTACGGCATGGCCATCGCGTACAGCCTGGGCATTTTCGAGCGGGCGCTGGGGCCATTCCCGGCTGCGCTGGAAACGTATCGACAGCTTAAGACCTTTGTCGCGACATAGGATTGGATCAGCACCCCCAAGCCGGAGACAACGGCGCTTGGGGGTGGCACCCAAATTCATCGTCTGCGTGAGCGGGAAATGCTGATCACCTTCAACTGGCCATGGGCATTGCTGGCCCTGATAGCCGTTGCCCTGGCGGCGGCCTGGGCGCTATATCGCCCCGTGCGCCAACTGGCCGTTGTGGGCAGCCTCGAACTCTGGCGGCAAAGCCTGGAAGAGCTGGACAAATCCCACAAGCATCGCAGCATGCGCATCTCGGCTGCCTGGGTGATGCTGCTGACAGGCGCTTGCCTGGCAGCCTTGGCGCTGGCTGGGCCGGCGTGGCACTGGCAGCGGCCGGGACGGCAAATCGCCATCTGCGTCTACCCGTCAGCCGAGCTTTCGCCGCCGGGCGCGAAGGAGATTCACTCAGCTACGACGGCCTTGCTTGATCGGCTGAGCCCATCAGACCGTGTGCAGGTCGTCTTGCCCGACGTGCTGGGCGGGGCGAGCGGATTTGTTCCGCCTCATCGCGCCGCCGAATTGATCACCGCCGCGCCGGTTCTGCCGACTCCGGCTGACAAGCTCATGCTGCCGGCTGCCGATGTCGCGGCGCAGCATGTGTACCACTTCACGACGCAACCTGCCTTAATTGCACAAGGCCCGAACATCACTGTGATTCCGCTTGCAGCCAGCCTGCCGCCGGTGACATTCGAGGCATTGGGCGCGGAGCTTCTCGACTCGACCAAGTTGCAAGTCTTCTGCTCGCTGCGGAACAACACCGACCAGGCCCGAAGCGTCTCAGTCAGGCCGGTCTACCTTGGAATGGATGCCGAGCCAAGGCCCGCCTCGCCTTGGCCGGCCGTTCAAGTGCCGCCATATGAGCGACAAGATGTGGTGTCGAATCTGCCCGCAGCGCCGGCTATTGAGTTATCGCTTATCGGTGAAGACGGCCAGGCTGCCGGCGCTGGCGGCAGGGCGTTCATCTCGCGCGAGGAAGTCATCAAGGCCAAGGTCGCTCTTATCGGCGATGACGAGCCAATGATCCGCCGGTTCATCCGCGTTCATCCCGGCCTGGAGCTTCTCGCCCAGCCGCAGATGGCAGACTTTGTCATCGCCGACGGCCATTCCGCCGCGATCTCAGAGATCGACAAGCCCGCACTGATAATCAATCCTCACATTGCCCCGCCGGGTTACCTGGCCGGGCGGCGATATGAGAATGTCTCCCTCTCGACAGCCGTCGCCGTCAACGATGGCGTGCTGAAGGCCGTAGACATGGCCGGCGTGGCCGTGCGCGACCTGCCGACCTGGCAGCGATCCGATGCGACATATGCGCAGACGCTGATGAGCTATGACGGCCAGGCGGTGGTCGTTGCCGTGCCGGCCTCGGCAGAGAGGCCCAAGACGATCTACGTCAGCTTTGATCTCTCCGGCGGCAACACGAACTTCCCGCTTTCGCCGGCGTTCGTGACCTTCCTGGCCAACGCCACAGCCGACCTTGCCGGCCGGTCCAACTTGCAGCAGCGGTATCTCTGGCGAGGGCCGATTGATGCCTTGATCAGCCGCGACGCCGCCAGCATCGCCAGGGCGGAGCACTGGCCGTCTAGCCCCTGGCCTGATCCGGGAATCTATCAATCGCCGTCCGGGCAGTACCAGGCCGTCAGCCTGCTGGGCCTGCACAGCGAGCCGCCGAGCACTTCGGCGACATCGGCCAAATCCGTCGCGCTGCCGCCGCAACTACCCGCAGCCGGATCGCAAGAGCTCTGGCCGTTGCTGGTCATCCTTGCGGGAACATGCTGGCTGGCAGGCTGGCTGATGCGCGAACGGGCGTAAGAAAGGGCTTGAACCAATAGAAAGCCCCCACCAGAAGGCGGGATATTCCTCTGCTTCCGCAGGGGGCTTCCCTTCCAGGCCCTCCGCGCGATGCCCTATAGCTTGCTGATCGTGGTGGACGTCGTGTCGTTGTGGTGTGCCGCCGTCGTCAATGCAGCGGCCAGTTGAACCAGAAGTCGAATTTGCCAGCCAGCGCCAACAATAGCGGCCGCCCTCGCGGCCTGACCTCGTAGCCGCGCGCATCCTGCACCTTCCGCAGGGCCGAGCCGTGCAGGTACGGCAGCAGCGATGTCAGGAAATGCGTCCCCTCTGTGTGGTACTGCCGCTCGTACTGCTCGATGAGCCAGCCTCGCATCTCCCACACCAGCCTGGGCACGATCATCCGCTTGTTATCCACGTCTACCACGAAACGACTCGGATCAGCTACAAACTCGTTGAATCGCTCGCCAATCGTGCGGCGGATTGCCTGCGGGCCAAAGGCCTTTCGCGGCATGGGCGCACGCCCCAGCGAGACACACGGCGCAGCCGCCATCGTCCGCCAGTCGCTATCGGCGCGGAGGATCGCGTCAATGTCGCTGAGGCTCATCAGCCGGCCATCGAGCTTGAACTGCTGCTCGAACAGAGCCCCCGGCTGATCGAGCTTGTTCTTGAGGTTGCAGGCCAGGATCAGTTTCATCGACCAGGCGGCGCGGGCGTTATACCAGTACGCCAGGCGATCATCCTCGCTGGCTAAAAGCTCCGGCGTAGCGGTCGGGCCGGTGATGGCCAGCAAGGCCAGTTGGGCGTCCATGTCCTTGGCGCTTTCCTCCAGTGCCACCCGGCTGACCAGGCCGTCGCGCGTTACTACTCGACTCAGGACCTTGTCGAGATGGGAGTAATCAACCTTGGGCGCAATGCCCGCGCTGTCGGGGACAATCGGCCCGGGCGGGCAAGGCCCGGCGCAGCCCGCCAGACAGGATGCGCCCACAAGAAGGGCCAGGGTCAGATAAAAGGATTTGTATTGCATGTGTTTGATTCTATGCAACGCAGCCAGCAGAGCAAGCGGACTGTCTGCTCACAGAAAGCCCCCTGCGGAAGCAGGGGGATGCTGTCACCAGGTTGTTCCCATGGCGAAGATTCTACGACATCCCCGGCCTTCCTTCCGATCAAATGCCGCGACGCCCGCCGAGAAACCTACGCAATAATTATTAGCAGTGCAGAATCTGCAGGCGAGTCGCCTGCACCACAATAAGGGCCTCATCCATCGGATCGGCCGATATCTTCAAAGATCCGGGCCATCAGTGCGGTCCAGCCGGTCTGATGGCTGGCGCCCAGGCCGCAGCCGGTCTCGCCGTGGAAGTATTCGTTAAACAGAATATGATCGCGCCAGTGTTCCTGACGAAAGAGCGGAACGTTGCCCTGCCAGGGGCACCAGCCATCCGCACCCGGCAGAAAGATCCTCGCCAGGCGCGAGCGAATCTCGCAGGCCACATCCTGCAACGTCATCATCCGCCCCGAGCCGCTGGGGCATTCGACCTTCAGGCTCTCGCCGTAGAAGTGATGGTATCGCTCCATCGCCTCCATCAGCAGGTAGTTGATGGGCAGCCAGACGGGTCCGCGCCAGTTGGAGTTGCCGCCAAACAAGTCGGTCGTCGAGCAACCCGGCTCGTAATCGACGCGATATTCCCTTCCCTCCAGGTGCACTATATATGGGTGGGCCTGGTGGTGCTTCGACAGCGATCGGATGCCGTAGGGTGAAAGAAACTCCGCCTCATCCAGCATGTACCTCAGCACGCGCAGCAGGCGATCGCGAGATGGGATCGCCAGCAGCCGCAACTGGTATCGGCCGGCTTCTTCGCTGCGGCAAAGATTGGAGATGTGCCTGGCCAGGTCCTTGCGATGCTCCAGGAACCAGTCCATCCGCTGCCGAAAGCCAGCGTAGCGGCCAAGCACGCGGTCGTCCAGAACCTCCACGGCCAGCAGCGGAATCAGGCTCACGATTGACCGCACGCGCAACTGGATCGGGTCGCCCGCGGTCGTCAGCCGGTCGTAGTACATGCCGTCCTGCTCGTCCCACAGGCCGGTGCCGCCCAGGCAGTTCATCGCATCGCAGATGGCGATGAAGTGATCGAAGAACTTGCTGGCCATGTCTTCGTAAACGGGGTCTTCGCTGGCCAATTCCAGCGCGATGGCCAGCATCGTCACGCAGAAGAATGACATCCAGGCTGTGCCGTCAGCCTGTTCGAGATAGCTGCCCTGGGGGAACTGGCGATTGCGGTCGAAGACGCCGATGTTATCCATGCCCAGGAAGCCGCCCGCAAACACCTGCCGTCCGCGCACGTCCTTGCGGTTGACCCACCAGGTGAAGTTCAGCAGGAGCTTCTGGAATGCCCTGGCCAGGAACGCCCGGTCGCGCCGGCCCGGCGGGGCCGTGATCTTGTACACCCGCCAGCACGCCCAGGCATGCACCGGCGGGTTTACGTCCGAGAAGTTGAATTCGTAGGCCGGCAACTCGCCGTTGGGGTTCATGTACCATTCGCGAAGCATCAGCATCAACTGTTCCTTGGCGAACTGCCCGTCGATCCGCGCAACGGCGACAGCCTGGAAGGCCAGGTCCCACGCGGCGTACCACGGGTACTCCCACTTGTCCGGCATGCTCAGAAAGTTACGATTGAAGATGTTCGGCCAGGTTGCATTGCGCGTCCGGCCGGGAGGGGGTGGCGGCTCTTTCGGATCGCCATGAAGCCAGTCCTTCACCACGTAGTAGTAAAACTGCCGCGACCACAGCAGCCCGGCGTATGCCTGGCGAATCACCTGCCGGCTATGCGCGCCCAGCCGCTGCGGAACGTGGGCTTGATAAAACTCGTCAGCCTCCGCTTGCCGCTGCTGCATCACGCGGTCAAAGTCATCGCCCAGGGCATCGCCTGCCGGCCGCTGCTGGGCCGAGACAAGCCTAAGCTTCAGGACAATCGTCTGACCAGGCTCGAAACGCAATTGATACAGTGCAGCAGCCTTGGTGCCTACGCGGGCCGGGTTCACCTTATCCAGCCGGCCATGAACGACGTACTCGTCAAATGCATCCTTCACGTATGGCGTGGGGTTGGGTGCGTTGAACAAGAGGGCGTAGTTGGTTTGGTTTTCCGTGAATAGCCATTGCGGCGCCTGTGCAGATGGCCCATCGCCAGCGAATAGATGGAACACGCCCAGGCTCGAATGCTCAGCCCGCAATTCCCGGCTGCCTTCGAGGCGAATCTGCGGCACGCCCCAGTCCTCGTGCTCATTGCCGCTGGACCAGGTGTTTCGGAACCACAGCGTCGGCAGAAGATGGAGTTTCGCCGCATGGGAGGAGCGGTTGGTGATGCTCAAACGGATGAGAATATCGTCATCGTCGGCCTTGGCGTACTCAGCCTGCACGTCGAAATATCGCCAATGTTCAAAGATGCCCGTGTCGGCCAGTTCGTACTCGTCCTCCAGCCGGCTGCGCCGGGCATTTTCTTCGATGAGCTTCCGGTAGGGAAACGTGCCCTGCGGGTACTTGTACAACGCCTTCATGTACGAGTGCGTCGGCGTGGAGTCGCGGTAGTAATAGTACTCCTTCACGGCTTCGCCATGATTGCCCTGCGAGTTGGTCAGGCCGAAAAGCCGCTCCTTGAGCATTTCATCAGCCCCGTTCCACAAGGCCAGGGCAAAGCACAGGCGGCACTCGCGGTCGGTGATGCCCAGCAGGCCGTCCTCACCCCAGCGATATCGCCGGCTGCGGGCATGCTCGTGCGGAAAATAGTCCCAGCAATTGCCGTCGGCAGAGTAGTCCTCGCGAACCGTGCCCCATTGCCGCTCGGAAAGGTAAGGCCCCCAGCGTTTCCAGTTCTTCCGACGAACAGCATCGGCAGCCAGCCGCTGGCATTCCGCGCCCATCAATGAATTGATGCCTTCTGTGCGCATGACAAGCTCTTGTGCCAAATCATAGGCCAGGCTGAGGCATGGACTAGATGGCAAGCGGTCTTGGATCTTCAGACGTTCACAGCATGCCCAGTTTATGAAGCCATAAAAAATTATTATCTCAACTATTGACGTCGCTCGCATGCGGCGCATAATAATTTATGCGTGTGGGAACTGGTGCTCAGTCCGGGCGTCAAACCAGAAGTCCCCGGCCCTATCACCGGGGCATTCGAAAGGAAGGCAGCTATGGACGTTCAATCGCAGCTTAGCCGGCGCGAGCGGCAGATCATGGACATCATCTACGCGCACGGAGAGGCATCCATCGGCGAAGTGCTCAAGGAAATTCCCGACCCGCCGGCCCGCGGTGCGCTGGGCAGGCTGATGACCATTCTGGAAAACAAGGGCCACCTCAAACACTATCAGAAGGGCCGGGAATATATCTACCAGCCCACCCTCTCGCCGAAGAAGGCCGGGCCGTCAGCCATGCGGCGCGTGGTGGACACGTTCTTCGGCGGCTCGCTCCGCCAAGCCGTCGCCGCACATTTGGCACAGAGAAACACGGATATATCGGATGAGGAACTCAAGCGCTTGGCAGAGTTGATCCGCCACGCGAGGCAACAGAACAGGTGAGCAGTTGAAGGGGAACAGGTGACACATGAACACCTACGTTGAACTGCTGCAAAGACTGGACTTCGTTGCTTCAGGCCTGCGAAGCTTCAGCGAAGCATGGCTGCCAGTGCTGCTGGATGCTGCCGCAAAGGGCCTGGTGCTGCTGGCTGTGGGGGGCGCACTTGTGCTGGCGATGAGAAAGGCCTCTGCCGCCGCCCGCCAGACGGTCTGGCTGCTGGCCCTGGCGGCATTGATCGCTCTGCCAATTGCCTCGGCTGCCCTGCCCTCATGGGCCATTCTGCCTGGCTGGGTGAAAATCGAGATCGCCGAGCCGGCGGAGCCTGCCGCTGCCGGCGGCACCGACTCAGCCGCCGCCCTAGCCCTCGCCACGCCGCCCGCTCCGCTCCGGGGGGCGGAACAGGCCGACGCGCACGCCATCGTGCCGCCGGGCGACTACACACCGTCCGGGCCAAGTGTTGCGATTGAACCGGCCCAGCAAGCCGGCAGGGATACCATCTCGCCGGCTGTAACTACCGCCAAACCCTCCGGCCCTGCCGACACATGGCGCTCGTGGGTCATTCCGTCCGCTGTGGCGGCCTGGCTGGCGGGCGCGTTCGTGTGCCTGCTGCCGCTCGTCCTCGGACGAATCAGCCTGCATCGACTGGCTCGGCGCTCACGGCGAATCGGCATCTCGCTTGCCGCGTCGAAGCGGCCTGGCACGGCGGAGCGAAGCGGAGACGGCAGCCCGGACGGGTGGGCCGAACTGCTGCGGCGCGCCGCCCAGGCCGTCGGCCTGCGCCGGCCCATCACGCTCCTTCAGAGCAGTGACGAAACCATGCCGATGGTCTGGGGAGTCCTCCGGCCGAAATTGCTGATGCCGGCCGAAGCCGAGGACTGGACGCTCCAGCGTCGCTGGGTCGTCCTGCTGCACGAGCTGGCCCACGCCCGCCGCCGCGACTGCCTGGCCAAGCTCATCGCCCACGTCGCGTGCAGCCTCTACTGGTTCAACCCGCTATGCTGGGTCGCTTTCAAGCTCATGCAGCGCGAGGCCGAGACCGCCTGCGACGACCTGGTGCTCATGGAGTGCGGCGGCAGAGCCCTGAGCTTGGCGAAGGGCGGCGCCGCCGCTTTCCCTGCCGAGCGCCGAAGCCAAAGCGGTGTCGATGCCACCGCACTCCAGGAAATTCGCCCCAGCGATTACGCCCAGCACCTGCTGGAGATCGCCACTGGCTTGCCACGGCGAAGCTGTGCGAAGCCGGGCCCTGACAATGATTCAAGTGTGACCTCACGGCCAAGCGGTATGCTGGCTGCTCGCCTGCCACGAGCCTGCCGAGGGGCAAGCTCCATCGCCATGGCCCGCAGAAGCAAGCTCGAAGGCCGGCTGCTGGCCATCCTAGACGCCACGCGTAACCGACAAGCGCTGACGCGCATCGGCATCCTCGTCGCGGCTGCTCTGGCCTGTAGCATGGCGATGACATTAGCAATAGCGAAGGCCCCGTCTGATCTTCATGGTGAAATGGGCGGCATCGCGAAGGCAGAATCCGTTGTCTACTTCAATAGAATCGACAGCGACCTATTCTATTTGGTGTACCTGAACCAGATCCCGGATCGCAGTCCAAGGATCATCTACAAGGGCTATCTCAAAACGCGGGATGGAACAATCACTATCGATAGTCAGGAGTTTAAATTATCAAGAGGGTCCGTCTTTCTCTATGAAAAGCAAGCCGGAGGGATAAGCCAGTTACCTATTCATCCCGAACGATTGAAGATGTCCGATCGCGAAGGCGTGGTGCAAGAAGCTGATCGCATTGCCGCACTGCCTGATGTCAAAGCATTTCTTGCTGGCAGCCCCCGACCCGCCACGCAGCCGGTGGGTGCCGAGGTTGCAACCACGCAGGTCGCAGAGGCGGCACTGGTCCTTCACATTGTCAGCAAGGCGGAATGGCAGAACGCGGCGGCCGTGGGTGTGTACCGGCCGGAGTCGCTGAAATCGGCGGGGTTCGTCCACTGCTCGACGCCGGAGCAGATCATTCGCGTCGCCAACGACAATTTCCGCGGAACGACTGGCCTGGTGCTGCTGTGCATCGACCCGCACCAGCTCAAGGCGCCGCTGAAGTACGAGAACCTTGAGGGCGGCACATCCTTGTTCCCGCACATCTACGGGCCGTTGAATCTGGATGCTGTAGTTGAAGTCCTTGACTTCGCACCGCAAGCGGACGGCACATTCCTCCTGCCGGGTGCCGTGGCCGACATCGGTGAGCGAAGTCGAACCGCGGCGTCTGCGGCCATGCGGGAGGTGAGTTCAGCACAATCTCAAACGACGCCCGCCAGCCAGCCGGCGACCCAATCGGCCGCCATGTCTTGGGGCCAGGTCGAGACGAGGACGCTCTCCGCAATGTCGCAAGACTGGGCGCTGGATCTGGACACCGGAAAAACAAATGGTATGCCTGCCCAAGGCACAAACAACGAAGACATAGACGTCATCCCCGACCAGACGCAGCCGGGTGACAAGCCACCGGGACTGCTTGGGCTGCATGGACTCAAGGGCATTATTGTGGAGCAGAATCAATGGGATGCAAATGCGGCTGATGTTGCGGCCAAGCTGTCACAAGAAGACCTGCCCATATTGAAGGAAATGCCGGCTCGGACGTTGCCGGCGACATACTGGGTCAAGACAAACACCGACGGACTGGCCAGGCTTCAGATAGTTGAAGTTGCGAGAGTTGAGAACCGCCAAGGACTGAAGGTGCGTTATAGCCTTCTGGTTTCGGGTCCCAGTACGAAACCGGCAGGCGAATGGGGCAAGGCCAATAATGGCGTGCAGGCACGGCTGCGGGCGGACAAGCATACGTGGGCGGCTGGGCAGACGCCGACATTCCGGGCCGACATCCGCAACCAGGGCGAGGGCACGTACACTGTCGCCCAGGCGCAGCAGCTTTGCGAAATCGAAGTGGATGGCGGGCGGTACATTCATATCGGCGACATGGACGTGAAATCCTCGGCTCTGCCGCCCGGAGAGGCTTACACTGACATCCACATCGCGCTCACGGACAACACCTGGTTTGTGGCGCAGCCTGTCCGGGTCGGGCGAAGTGTCCCGATCATCAATGGCATTATGCAGAAGCTCTCGCTCGCCCCCGGCCGGCACACGCTGCGCGTCATCTTCTTCGCTGATGGTGTCGGCGGCGGCCAGAAAAACGTGGTTGTCGAATCCAACGCTGTCGAGTTCGAGATCGCCGCCCCCGGCGTCCGCGTAAGCGAAATGACCTTCTTTGAGCTATCGTGTCTCGGCAAGGGCCGGCCAGTCAGGATCAAGACGAATCTGCGTGAACCGGGCGACACACGATATGCAGAAGGCTTCGTCGCTATCAACAACGGGCCCACGAATAACGGAGGGCTTGTCTTTACCGGGATCATCGACCCCCGCGGCCTACGCGACGACAGCGTGCTCCTGGTTGCCTCCGCCGATCTGCTGAACACGCCGCTGGCCGAAATCCCGGCCGGCAAGAAGGCGAGCATCCCCAGAGCCGCAATTGTGCAAATTGATGAGATTGTGCCTGCCACACAACCAGCAAGCAGCAAGCTGGAATTCCGCATAGTGCCAAACGATGTCGGTTCATCGCGGCAGCCTGTATTGCCGCTATTCCTTGGCGAGGGAACGCAGAAGAAGTATGTCCCGGATGCCCTCAAGGAACTGGCTGAATATGGACCTGACTTGGCCCGGCAGCGCCAGGATGAGTTCCAGTGGTTCGAATTGGCTGGAAATGTGACCTTCCCCGACGCCGTGATCGGCTAGCACAAGGGGCGCAAGTACATCCTGCTGGCCGCGCGGCCGCCATTCATCATGCCTGTCGAAGGAAAAGATGGCTGGGGGCTGGCCAGAGTGTACGTCACCGAGGACCCCCGTCAATCAGCCGGCGGTCGGGTTTGTGCTGGATGATCGCGGTGCGGAGCTTTTCTCGACCTTGACCAAGGCAAACATCAATAACGCCTTGGCAATCGTGGTCGATGGCAAGGTCGTCTCCGCACCGATCATCCGCGCCGCTTTGGGCAAGCAGGGCATGATTACAGGCAAGTTCACCGAGCAGGAGGCCGCCGACCTCGCGGCCGCCCTCCGCGCCGGCATGCCGCCGGTACCTCCGGCAAGCTCAGGACAAGCAACCCAGCCGGCCATAACCGCACCGTCGGCTGCTCTGGACGAGAAGATCAGGAAGTTGCACCAAGCTGCAGCCGGTGGACATGGCGATGCAGTCCTGGATTTAGTCGGGCAAGGAACGCCGATTGATGCGGCTGACGAGAACGGCAAAATGGCGCTGCATCTAGCCGCAATGGGCGGGCACGGCCAGACGGTCGAGAGACTGGTGGAACTTACCGCGAATGTAAATGCCGGCGACAAATCGAAACAAACGCCACTGCTTCTGGCTGCAGCGGCCGGCCATCGGGATGTCGCGAAGCGGCTGCTGGCTCTCGGAGCAGATATCAACCTCGTCGATGATTCCAACAGCAAACCAGTAGACGTTGCCCGCCAGCACGGCCATCAGGAACTGGCGGAGTTTCTTCAGACTGCCAGCCAGCCGGCGGTGCTCGGAGACTTCAAATCGCTGAAGATAACCGCGACACAAACCATCTTTGAAACCCCGCCGACTATCGAGATTAAGGCTGATGGAACATGTATCTGCCAGGTTTCGGTGCGAATCGAGGGCGAGATGATTCAGCGTCGCCACGAATTCCGCCTGTCACAGGCGCTGATTCAGGAATTGCAGGCAGGGCTGGAGAAGTCCAAGTCGCTGACGGCCAAATCCGATCCTGTGCCACCTCCTGATGTGCCTGCATGGACGTTCTCCTTGTCGGGCGGAGACCAGCCGGCCAAGGCCACGGCCTGGGATTGGCGCGACGGCCCATACAAGGAACTGATTCACCTCGCGCGAAGCATAGCCCATCAGGAACGCCTGATGGTGAAGCTCGAATATGGCAGAAAAGACGGACTTCAGGCCTGGGGTGAGATTCGCGGCCATCTCGAGGCGCTTCGCGGCATGCCCGGAACAACTCGGCCGTACCTGCTGATCGACTACAGCCGCTACCTTCCGCTGTCTCAGTTGATATTCAAGAATCCTGTCCAGGGACAGGACGAGGAGCTTCGTGCAGCCATGGCACTGGCTGTCCACTTCAATCGGACGTCGCAGATCGAGCAGATCGCCAAACTTCGGCATGACCGGGACGGACACGTGCGCGACGACGTGGCGATGGCACTGGCGGCCCTGGCTGGCCCAAAGGCAATCGACTGGCTTATCGAGATGATCGACAATGATCAGGCCCGGCTGGAACTGCTGAAGATGGGTGAGCCCGCTCTGCCAGCCGTAGTGCCTCTAATCGTCAAGGGAACGCACCCCAATGACATCGTTTCGGTGAAGATCGTCAGGACCTATCTGGACAAGTGGGAGCAACTGCCGCCGCCTAGCGAGCAATTCATCAATGCGGTCCGCCAGGGCTTGAAGAACTCGACTGACTTCAAAGAGTACTATCAGCAGTTCCTGTCCAAGGCCGCCGTATCCGCCGAAATACCGGATCACCAGATTCAGAGCAGGCCTGCGTCGTAGGAGCCGAATCGTCAAGCCTTGAAGTGACGAAGGCCCTGCTTCTAGTGGACCCAAATGCAAATGATATCGCCCTTGCAGGGCTGGATCGTTTTGTTGTGTTCGTTCCCCAGGCCTGCGCTTCGCCCTGCGGGCTTCGCTCTGGCCTGGGCTTCCACATTTCGGCCCTTCAGGCCGGACAACGCGACCGGGATATTGCCTCGGTCTCATCAAATTTTCTTAAGGCCGGACGATAATGGCCGTAGCATCGCCTAAGTCTCGATGATCCAAACTCTCAGCCATGGAAGGCGAATTTCAGAGAAACCGGCCGCGACTCTCCCCCATGAGCCGCGGCCGATCATATACCGGCTTTGCGATATCTCGTCATGCGACTTGCGTAAGTATTACTCTTGTGACTGGTGCTCTGCCGTTCTGTTGCTCGCATTTTGAGGAAGCGGCGGCAGGGGAGGCACGTTTGGCAGGTTGTTGCGGCGATGGAAGACTTCATTCCAGTTCAGTCTGCCGGTGGCCTGCATCAGCACGAACAGCGTCACGATGGCTGCGATGGTGATGGCCAAGCCCGTGTAGCCCGTCCAGAAGAACGCATAGCTAAAGCCGATCAGGAACACCAGTTGAGCCGCTCCGGCGTAGAGCACCGCGAACTTCATGCCGGCTACCAGGCGCAGGTAGCTGACCACCAGGAGCACGCTGACGGCTGCACAGATCCAGAACGCCTTATGGATGTTGATCAGGTCCACCAGGTACGCCATCAGGATGTGGAACGCGAAGAACCCCGCCGCGATGAACAAATAGTGCATCGGGTGCAGCGGAATCTTCTTCAGCACCACGAGCGTGAAGAGCACCGTGTAGAAGAACAGCAGGCTGACCGGCGCGAAATAGCTCATGCGGGCAGCTATCGGCCCGGCATCGGCGCGGCGTGGCATCTCGATACCCATCCACTTGCTCGTGCGGTCGCTGTCCATCTTCCACGTAGCCTGCTTGCCTCCATCGATCTGCTGCGCCGGCATCGATGGGCTGGAAGAGCCATCGGGATAGTCGATGTCCTCGAAATTCGTCTTGACCGTCATCGAGAAGTCTCGCAGGCTGCCCGCTTGGCCGGCTGCCGCCGGGCGATAGCTCCAGCGGTCGCGCCCGCGGGCCTTCTCATACGCAACCGCCACCACGTGCTCCTTGCCGTCGGCGGGCAGGTCGACGGATAACGTGCTGGCCTCGCCGGGGACGTAACGCTTGGGCACATCCTGCTGATCTAACTGGACTCGCACCTGCTCGCATTCCTGCGGGATGCTCATGAATACTTTCCAGGCTTTGCCGGCCTCGCCGCCAGCCGGGCCGCCCGCCGCAAACTTGTACGTGCCGCTGAATGTGAGGCTGTACGTGCTGAACCACAGCAGGCCCTTGTAACGATTGTGATGCTCGAAATCGGCCAGCACCTGGCTGGACAGCGGCCCGCTCGCCTCGCTGCTGCCGCGGTCGGCGTTGGGCGGAACAGCCAGCGGCGCCAACTGCTCCGGGCTGCTGGGGCCCCAGAGGCTGTTGACCTTCTCCTGCAGGGAACGCCCCAGGCTGGCTGTGCGATATTGCAGCGTGCCGCTGAGCGTCAGCCAGGCGATGCTCGCCAGGGCGAAGATCGCCGCGATTGCGAAGAAGCGAGTGGTTGTCATTGTGCTCCCCTTTCTATTTTGTCTTGTTGAGGATCGACTGCAGAAGGTTGACGTATCGCTCCAATGCCGCACGGCCTTTGGCTGTCATGCGGATGGTGGTCGAGGGCTTCTTGCCCTTGAAGGCCTTGAGGATCTCCACATAGCCGGCCCGCTCAAGGGCGGCTGCATGGGTGGAGAGATTGCCATCGGTGAGCGCAAGCTGGGCCTTGAGGTCGTTGAACTCCAGGCCTTCCACGCCCGCGAGACTGGCCATGATCGCCAGCCGCGTCCGCTGGTGGATCGTCTCGTCTATCAGATCATGTGCCTTCTTCGTCACTTAGTATTGACTTCCTTCGTGTCTGATTCGCGGAGCAGCTTCCGCTGCCTGTGCAGCTCCAATTGCAGCAGACAAAGGCTCCCAGCAGATGTAAGCAGCAACATGAGTCCTAACTGGCTGACCCTCGGATGATGATGCCTCCAGGGTGTGTCATGATCGCAACATTCAGGAATGAAGCTGAAGATGCGTTGACCATCCAGGGCTTTGTGAAGATTCTGACCTGGCCCCAGCCATAGAAGAATGCTCAACGGTATGACGCACAGCATAGCCGCACGTCCCGCATGAGCACACCGCAAGCACCGCCGACTTGAAGAGAGAGGCTTCGCATGGATCCAAACAATGCCAAGGACTAGTAAGGCTGCGCCGGAAATCAATAGGACATCTCTGCCTATTCGAGAAAGTCTCGTATGCTGGATTTCCCAAAGAGCCGGGTATTCCGTGCATAATTCCGCATTGTTTCCAAAACCAGGTGCCGACCATTGATGCAATCGATAGTGAATTGCTGCACCTGGACCTATCTTCAAGATGAATCCCGCAGCCAGACAAATCACTGCAACGCATGTAAGGACGAATATAACAGGCCTCAATTTGCTCAGCATTATCAGCCTCCGTACCTGACCCGCACCACGATGCCGTAGATTATGTGATACCCGCCGAAGGTAATGCCCAGCGTCCAGTAGGGGGCAAGGCCGGCTGACAGCTCCACGCCGGGTATCGCCCATTGGCAGAAGGCGGCAGCCAGCAGGCCAGAGACGATGAACGCGGCCCCCATCACCCGCAACTCGCGGATGCTCATCTC
>CAYQJH010000060.1:0-19400 GCA_964417755.1 uncultured Planctomycetaceae bacterium | reverse complement strand
CCCGCCGGCGGGTATCGCATGTGTCGCGGGCGTCTCGCCCGCGTGTGGCGAAAGCATCTTGCCCTCGCGTCTCTGCCGGCTCCGCGGACGAGACGTCCGCGGTACACGCGGGCAGGCTCGTGCTAGGTAGCGACTACTTCGCAGAGTAGCAATGCCCGCGACACGTTTTCATACAGGCCCTTGGCCCATTACTTTACTTCCGAGAACAGCAGCACAGCCGGCGTATCGCCATCCTTGAAACAGTTCCCACGATCAATCACAGCCACATAATGCCACCGCTGCCGCGGCTTGGCGAGATCCGCCGCGTCAGCCGCATTGGTAGCCGGCTGCAACTGAACAACCATGTTCACCACAAACACGTCGCTATTGACCGTGATGAGATTACTTATCGAGCGATACATCGCATCGCGAGCGTCAACATAGCCAGCAGCCTGGGTGTAATTCTTATTCTCTGGCCCACCATAAGGAACCATGTTACCCATCAACTCATGTGCATAATCCGCCAGAGGAATGGCCACTTCTCCAGCCGTAAGGAAGCCATTGAACTTGCTGGCGGTTCGCAGGTTCGGAACATTGCTTCCGCTGTCGCGATTGACATAGCTGACGTTGCCTGTCCCTGGGGGTACGACTGCTCGTTGCTCTCTATATGCCAGGATGAATTCAACCGCGCGATCCCAATCAATTGTTGCGGCTGACGCAGGAATAGTGCTATCGTCGCAGGCCTTGAACTGTGGAAGCGTCGTTGCCGAAGCAGGGAATATGCGTCGAAGCACTTCCCTTGTGGCCGTGTTGACGTTGACCTTGCCATAGACACGATTGGGATTATCCAATCGGGTTGTGTCGCCGGGCGTCAGTGTCAGATACTCGCCAAGCGCCGAGGCAAGGGGCACGTCGGGAAAAGCTCCGCCGCCAATTCCACCACGAAGGTCCAGGCGTCCGGGCGTAAGCGAAGTCAATCCAAACAAGGTCGAGCCCACGGCTGTATCCTTAGCCACATTTTGGGAGAAAGCCCTCTTCTTGCCGGGTTCATTCGTCGCGGCGGCAAAGTAGATGCGATTCAGTTCGCCAATGTCCCGCACGCCACCCATGAGTGAAACAATCGGATAAGGATAGGCCGCCTTCGCGTCGACGTCGGCTGGGTTCAGCGCGTTGGGGTTATTGACGTTGGGCGTGCCAAGGTTATGAACGTTGTCCGTCTTGTATGCAGCGACATTATATCGTGCGCGATGTGGCGAATCATCTCGCCTCCCAATATGGGGAAGTTCACCCAGACCGCCCTCACTCAGGACCGAGTGAGGATAGCCCGCGTCTTCAGCCGAGGCTGTATCCATGATCGATGGCCAGCTATTGCCGCTGCTATCGACGCGCACAACAGACACCCTTCGCTGTGCGGGCGCCAGCGGCGACCGGAAATCCGAACCCGCTGTCGCAGATAGCTGGATCCAGCCGGCCTTCAGCGGATTTGACGGAAGCCCCAGTATGGCGTAGTCACCTGAACCTCCGTCTTCATACCACGCATAAACTCGACGCTCGTTCGCGGCAAGAGTGTAAGGCGTATTATCGCTCTCTGGTATGCGGAAAGTTATGGGGCCGCTGGTTGGGTTCCAAACCTCTATTGCGAAGCAATACGCCCAGTCGTTTGCGCCTGTGTCGGGGGTGCTGCCGGCAAATACCTCGGTAATCACGCAGCCGGGAATGGTGCCGTAGGCTGTAACGTTGTTGCGGTTGTAGGCCCAGGGCGCTTTGGCAAGAGCGGGGCTATCGAGATACGCCCACAGATTGGCTACGAACGAAGCAGCCATTATGCCGGTTTCGGTAGTGCTCGAACCCCCCAGCCCTGCCTGCGAAAGGAAGCTCTCGACTCGATCATATACAAGGTCGCGCACGGTGGATGAGTTCACAAGGTCATACGACGCGCCGCCGGCAGTGATGTCGAGATTGTGAACAACCGCCGCGGCCAGGCCGGTCCGCCCGATCTGGCTTGAGCCGTTGTACGTAGTCAGCAGGCGGCGGTTGGCCTGGGCGCCCAGATTGCCCTTGACCGCGATGGCATTGGATTCGTACAGGCGGCCGACGAAGTTTGAGGCATACTGTCCGCCGGCTGTGCCAATAAACCGCAGGAACGTCTCGTCGCCGATGGCGTAGGGCTGGTAGTTGCCGGACGGACTCATCACCATTGCCGCGCACTTGTTGAAATCGGAACTCGTCATTGCGGCGGCTATTCTGGAATTAGCACCACCGATTGTGTTGTGGAGCGAAGCATAGTTGGGCAAGAAGCCCGCCAGGTCCACAGCTATTGGACTCGTATAGCTGGGCGCGTCAGCCGCTCCCGCAGGCCATGGCCCAGCCGCTACGTTCACATTCAGCAGGGCGCTGGCGTCCCTGACGCAGACGGCGGCCCAGTAGTGCTCGCCGTTGTCATTGGTGATTCCGGTGTCGTACAGCCGGCTGTCCATATAGCCGTCGCCATCGGTATCAACGGCTCCGAAACCTGTTGCTGAGAAATCCTTCGTGGCGGTGCCGACCCATTGCAGCGTTGGATCGGAAATGAACGGGATGGTGCCTCCTGCTGTGAGCAACTCGGTGCAGGCCAGCCACGGGTCGGATCGCTTCGGCACGGCTGTCTCGTCTACCATGGGGCAATCGATGAATGATTTCCAGGCGTCAACGCCGCCGGCGGTGTTGGTGTACCGCCCGCCGGTTGTGCTGAAGGCCAGGTCGGCGCGCATCTGATCTACCAGCGTCGTCAGCACGCCCAGGGCGGCGGGGTCGGCGGGGGCTTTTTCCGCAAGGGCGGCTGACTGCTTGGCGTTCATGTGCGAGACGGCCAGGAACGTGGCCCCAAGCATGAACAGAATCGTCAGGACTCCGATGACCATAATCAGCACGGAGCCGCCGGCTCGGACGTGTCTTGCTGTGTTGTTCATGTTCGCAACCTCACTTCCTTGACGGCTATCGCGCGACCGGGCATATAACTTCGTAAAACATGCCATTCGGGCCGGTGAATTCCTGCATCGTCGGGTCATTCAGCCAGAACCGAACGCGAATAGCCCGCGGCCAGTTGGACTGGTTGTCCTTCGTCCACAATGCGCGGTAACGATCCGGATCGCTGGCGTTTGCCTTGGCATTGAACTCAACAGGGGCGCCTACCGTCGAGATCGAGTTGTTCTTCCAATTGCTATCCTTGGGATTGTCCTTGTCATACCATTGGAGGAATGGTCCCGGCGAGCCGTCCGTCCACGAGATGGTCAGATATTTGCAGTTCTGGGCCAGCAGTTTCCAGGCATTATTCACCTCGGCCAGGCTGCCCGGGCTGGACGGCAAGTCGGCAGGCCGATTGCCGGCCACATTGCCTTCTGCACCCAGCTGGCCGTGAATGCCGCTGTTGATTACATCGCGGGGCAGGCCCTGAATATCTTTGAGATCGAATCCCCAGATATCGCTGCTTGCCGGCCATCCGCCCGCCGGCGGCGTCTTCAATAACAGGTTCTGATGCCACAGCACGCACTGGCCAGCAATCGAAGAATCCGGACATAGACCAAAGCCCGCAATAGAGGCCGTGCCGCTTTGGCCCTGCGTCTTGCTGTCGGCGATGCCAGCCGTCGTGAGGAACAGTTGCGGCGAATCGTTAACAAGGAGATTAGCCGAGGGGAAAGTATCAATGCACAAGAACCCATTTTGCGTCATTCGGCGGATGCTGTCGCGGAAGGACTGCATGATGGCCTCGGCGGCTGTGTTGGCACGCATGATGCTCTGCGAGCCTGTTACGACCTTGCGGCTTTGATTCATGATCGTCGCGAAGGCAAGGATCATCATCGAGAGGATGCCCACAGCCACCAGCAGTTCCACCAGCGTCAGGCCGTGCGCCCGCCGCCGGGCCGCGGCAGAAAGCCCCCTGCGGAAGCAGGGGGACAGGCCCGAACCGCCATGTGCCACGGCTGGGGCTTCCATGGCCGCCCTGGCCGGGCGGCGGCAAAGCGGCTCTTGCATGGTTGAGAATGTAATCATGGTTGCCTCTTAAGGCCGCAAGGAGGTCCGGGTGGTTAAGACAGATATCACAGGGCTGCGCACGCCGGCAGGGCTTTCCGTAACAACATACACATTGGTTGCGGGGCCAGTGGATGCGTCCAATCTCAATTCGTGATCCAGATATGCCTTATACGTCTTGTCATTCTTGGCGATGATAGTTGCATAATCACCCGTGGCTATATCTATGACTGGCGAACCGATCACGATGAAGCCATCTTCGGCCTGGGGATAATCGAATTCGAGCTTTCCCTCTCCGACGGGGACATTGAAGCCTGGATGTGTGATGGCAGAAATCTGATGCACTTCTACTGTATTGGCAACCTCTTCCTTCTGGTAGGCGATGGCCATTAGTTGGAAGTCGTTGCTAGCTGGATCTGTGTTTACCTTACGCCCGAGCAGCACAAAGCCGTTCTTGCTCACAATACGGAATGCATCGGGTGAAGGAATGGCTGGTGAGCCAGCGTCAACAGTAATCTCACCAGCATTCGTGTTGCCTGCGATTGGATAGTAGACTCCTGGCTTCGTTGCGAATTCCACCGAATAGCCCTTCCAGCAATCCGGCGGATATGCTTTGTTTCCAGCAGAAGATGCCGCCATAAACTTGTTGCCCGATTGACTTGCGACAATCCCAACTTCATTGGGATAAGTATCGCCATAGCCGTAATTGCTTGGACTAATGACTTGGAGGCTGGGAGACACAATGGCATCTTTATGCAATTGAGCCTTGGCAATCGCGATGGCGTTTTTGCAGATCAGGCTGCCCATAACGTCGTGGACGGAGCTAGCGTTTTCCTTCAGGGCGGCAGGGAAGAGGGCCATCACCATCACCAGCCCAATGCCCATGATGCCGATGGCGATCATCAGTTCAGCCAGCGTGAATGCCCGGCTGTGCTGTGAGCGTGTCGCGGGCGTTGCTACTCTGCGAAGTAGCTCGCTACGTAGCACGAGCTCGCCCGCGCGTAGCGAGGGCTTCTTGCCCTCGCACCATGATTGTTCGCGCGGGCGGGACGCCCGCGACACGTGCACTGAGCATTCCTGCCGTCGCACTGAGTATTCCTGCCGCACTGGGCCGTCCTTCGCCTGATTTGACGCGCCGAAGATCATGGCTAAGGCCTCGGTTACAGGGGGCAAACATGGAAGGGTCGCTGCCGTCTTGTGGTGCGGGCGTCTCGCCTGCACACCCTTGGCATTGTCAGGATCTGCAGGCGAGGACGCCTGCACCACAATTGCCCCCTGTAACTGGGGCCTTACGATCATGGCTGTCCTTGTCATGGCTATTTCCTCGGGAACAACTGCCCCGTGTACACGTTGATGGCGATAAGCTGGCCGTTGTCGTTAAGGTACTGTCGTCTGGCGGAAGCGCTCGTAAGAGGCTCAAGCTTGGCGTAATCAAACAACGTGATGGCTGTTACGCCCGGCTCGGTCTGCAGTTCGGTTGGGTCCTTCGACCAGAATGAGGCGGACCTGTTGGTCTCAGAACCACTAGCAAACACCTGTTTGGTGAAATCAGATTGAAGGACTGCATCCTTCAGATCGATGTTGCCGCCATTTAGCTGCTTGACCACTGTGCCGGTTGGAGAAAACAAGATAGTGAAGGAAGTGAAGTCGGCTTCACTATCCTTGACTGGATCCAGAAAACCCGTCGCATCCACAAACTTCGGGCCTGCACCATCGGAGACCTGGCCCAAGGCTATCGTGCCCGGCAAAGCCTGCGGCGGATAATCCTGCGGCAGCACCCAGCCGGCATGTTCAGGATCCCAAACCAGGATGGCCAGCGAGTAGATGTTGGAGTCGGGGCGATACCAGTTGCCTCCACCATCTTTCCAATTCCAATTCCCGCTGTCGCGCTTTTGAATAACCGCCATCTGCCCGTGCAGGGCTACATAGGTGCTGCGTTGGATGGCGGCGGAGCGGGCTGAGGAAAGCATGGCCGCCAGCACGTTGTAGGCCTGGGCGTCGCTGCCGGCCTTGAACAGGCCGATTATGCCCGGCAGGATCGTCAGCGCCAGCAGCGAGATGATTGTGACGACGACGATAAGCTCTATCAGCGTAAAGCCTCGCGCCGGCCTGGTTGTCGCGTGTCTGTTAATCATGCGTTCACCACTGCTGGAAGGCCAAAGCTATTGCCTGTCCGAACGGATGTTGTCGTCCTCGGCATTGGGATAGCGTTTTGCTGGATCGGAGTTCGTTGGGTCCGGAAAGAGCTTATCCGGGCCCGCGGAAATAATCACCGGCCCGCCACCCATGCCGGCGGTATCGCTATAGTCAAATGCAATGCCATTGGGGTCTGCAAAGTAAGGCTTTCCGCCTTCATTTGCGATCGCATCGTTCGGCAACCCTGCCAGCTTGGCCTGCGATTCCCGCAATGCGTTCAACTGGTCATACAGATTCTTGGAATGATCCTTGACGGCAATTTGCATGTCGGCGCTGGGTGAATTTGGCAGGGCAGGGTTGGGATAAATGTGCTTCTTATCGTAATAAGCCTGCACAGCCGTCATTATCAGCGTCTCCCAGCTTCTCACCTTCTTCTCCTGGGCACTGGAGCGGATGTACGAGCCGACATTGACAATCAGCGTGATGACGATGACCAGGATCACCACGACCACCAGCATCTCTATGAGCGTGAAGGCGCCGCGTCTGGGCCGGCCGGCATGGCTTGAATATCGCTTCATCATTTGGCTCCGGGGAAGAAGTTGGTCACATCGTCGGTGGAGTTGTTGTCGCGCCAGGCTGAGAACTCCTTGTCCGCACCCGCGCTCATCAGCAGGAAGGTGGTCTGGAATAACTGCGTTCCGTCGGTTGTCTCATAACCGCCCTGCAAAGGCGCATTGGTGGCATCGTTGTTGTCGGATGCGTAATACATGTACTTCTTGGCGTCGTCGTCGAACCGGCACTGGTAGTAGAAGATCTCATTTCCGAACGTATCGACAAATGCGTATGGCTGCGACTTTGTGGTCTGAAGCTTCTCCGTGCCGTTGTATGGCCCGTAAACCATCTTGCCGCCAGGCACTCTGAATCCATAGCCGTCTGCGCCATCACTGCGATTTGGAGCGGTCGCCGTAGCGGGCAGGTAGCCAGTCAGCCACTCAACCAGCCGATGGCGTCCATACCATGCTCCGTCGGGCGTACTAAGTGGATATTCCTTGAAGTCCTGGTAGTACGTCTTGCATGCGCCGTCGATGAGGTTGATGATGGCCTGCGACCGGCCGCGACTTACCTGCTTCTGGAACTGCCGCAGCGAGGGCACCAGCAGCGTGATCAGAAGAACGATGATGACCACGACCACCAGCACTTCTATGAGCGTAAAGCCGGGCAGCTTGCTTTTCGATTTCCTCATCATCGTTTCACCGTTTGTCCTTGGCGAGCGGCTATTGCCGCATTCAGGTCAGAAATTCTTCTGGTCGTCGCTGGTGAAGTAGGCACGGTCTATGCCAGGCGCTATCAGCAGGAACGAGTCGGCATTGTGGGGCTGCCTATTCGGCGCGGGGAATTTGGGATCGACAATAAGGCCGGGCTTGTCCGCATCGCTCACATCGCAAAACGCCTTTGCCTTGTCCTCATCCTTAACGCCATCGGCTTGTTCCTGCGCCGTTGGGCCGGTGTACTCCTGGTTGTCCTTATAGGCATACTTCTTGAATTGCGTAATGGTGCTGCTACCTACCGAAATTTCTTCGGGAGCACTGTTGGGAACGCCCAGCCGCGAAGGATAGTAGCAGATGGGCTTGGCACTTGAGCCCACGAATGCGTCATAGAGAACCAAGTCGGTCATGTCGCCAGGCTTAAAATACTCGTCTGAATACTCAATGTAGCCTTTGAAGTCTCGCAGATCATCGCGGGTCTTTATTTCAGCATCCTTGTTAGGATCTCTTGCCCGGCGGAACTTGAGTGTGGGCGTGGCTCCGACGTTATCGAACCAGATATCTTGCTTATTGGAAAAGAGCGAGATCGCCAGAACCGCACTTCCAGAGCCTGGATACGTGCCGGTTAATGCTGATGTATATCTCTGCCCCGGGTAATAGCGCCGGCCGGTGTCTTCGAAGAAGAGCGAACAGCCGTCGCTCAGGGCCTTTATCCTCACGTCAGTCTTGGTTTTGTATGCGAGCTTTCTTGCGCCGCTGAGGGACGGCACGACCAGGCCCAGCAGCAGGCCGATGATGGCTATGACCACCAATAGTTCAATCAGCGTAAAGCCAGTTGCACGCCGGGGCGTTGTGCGAACGGCTGGATGGTTGACTGGAATGCCTTTATGCATGACTCTTTCCTTTCCGCTTCTTCCTAACCTTCCGTCGGGGGGCGGCGCACAGCTGCCACTGCCGCGGGCTATCGGCCTCCGCCTTGTCCTGAGAGGTTTTCAAGCAGGGAGATCATCGGCAAGAAGAGGGCCAGCACGATGGAGCCTACGATCAAGCCCAGCACGATGACCATCACGGGTTCCAGCAGCGAGACCATCGACGATACCAGCGTTTCGACTTCTTCGTCGTAGGTGTCGGCGATCTTCGAGAGCATCTTGTCCAACTCACCGGTTTCCTCGCCGACGTCGATCATGTTGACGACCATGGGGTCAACGGCCTTGGTCTGGCGCAGCGGGTCGGCGAAGCTCTCGCCCTCGCGGATGCCGTCATGCACGCGGATCATGGCCTCGGCGAAGACGGCATTTCCGGAGGTTTCGCGGGTGATATTGAGGGCCTCGAGGATCGGCACGCCGGCGGCCAGCAGGGTGCCCAGCGTGCGGGTGAACCTGGCCACCGAGGTTTTCGAGACGATCATGCCCATGATGGGGATCTGGAGCTTGAGATTGTCCACAAAGTACCGCCCGCCCTTGGAGGTTCCAAGCAACTTGAATACGCCATAGATGGCAAGGGGCGATATCAGGATAACGGCCCAGCCGTAATCATTGGCTACCCAACTGCTTACGCCGATGAGCATCTTGGTGATCCCGGGCAGATCGACGCCCATCTCGGTGAATATCTTTTGGAAGTTCGGGATGACGAAGTACATGATGCCGGTGACGATGAGCATGGCGAAACTGATGACGCAGACCGGGTAGATCATCGCGCCGATGACCTTGCGCTTGAGGGTCTGGGACTTTTCCATGAAGTCGGCCAGCCGCTGGAGGATGACATCCAGCACGCCGCCCAGCTCGCCGGCCCGGACCATGTTGATATACAGGCGGTCGAAGGCCTTGGGGTGGCGGCTCATGGCCTCGCTGAGCGTCTGGCCGCTTTCAACGTCCTCGGCTACCAGGCGGATGGCGACGCGGAGCATGCCGGGCTTCTGCTGCTGCTCGAGGATCCGCAGGCTGCGCAGAATGGGCAGGCCGGCGTCCTGAAGCGTGGAAAGCTGGCGCGTGAACTGGGTGAGCAGCTTTCGCGAGACCGAGCCGGCGGTTCGCCTGCTGGAGGTCGTCGCGCCCGCTGGGCGCGCGCCGGGCTTTCCGGTTGCGCCTTTCCTGGCTGCGCCGCCGGCGCCGGCCTTTTCCTTGATCTTGGTCGGGAAGACGTTCAGCGCCCGGACTTTGGCAATGGCATCTTCCTGTGAGCCGGCTTCAAGTTCGCCCTTGACGGGCTGGCCTACGCTGTTCAACGCCTCGTACATGAAGGTCGCCATGATGGACTCCTAATTAACAACAGGCTTCAGGCTTAAGGCTTCAGGAACGGCAACAACGGGAACAACCGGCTCCCGGCTCCGGGTTTCGGGCTCCGGGAACGGCAACAACAAACGGCAACGGCAACGGCAACAACAACGGCTGCAGGCGAGACGCCTGCACCACAATACGGCAACGGCAACAACAACAGGCTTCAGGCTTCAGACTTCAGGTTTCAGACAACAGCGCCTCAACAATGCCTGGGGTCTATTCTGTTGTCGTTCTTCGTGTTCTTCGTGTCTTTGTGGTGTGCCGTCGTTGTCGTTATTCCGTGTCTTCGTACAGTGTCTGGGCGGCGACTTCTTCAATTGTCGTCTGTCCGTCGTAGATCGCCAGCAGGCCGCTCTCTCGCAGGGTTCTCATGCCTCGTTTGCGGGCAGCCTCTCGAAGCACGTTGGTGCTGCTGCGCTTCATGATCAGGTCGCGCAGATGGTCATCCAGCAGGACGACCTCGAACAAGGCCATTCGGCCGCTATAGCCGGTCTGGCGGCAGTATTCGCAGCCGGCCCCTCGGTAGAAACTCTTGCCGGCGACCTGCTCGGGAGTCAGGCCCAGTTCCAACAGCATGTCGGAGGTGGGCTCGTATTCCTCCTTGCATCGAGAGCAGATAACACGCACCAGCCGCTGCGCGACGATGCCTTCGAGCGTCGCGGTGATAAGGAAGGGCTCAAGCCCCAGGTCAAGCAGACGCGCGATAGTCGAGGGCGCATCGTTGGTGTGCAGGGTCGAGAACACCAAGTGGCCGGTCAGCGAGGACTGCACGGCGATTTCCGCCGTCTCCAGGTCGCGAATCTCGCCGACGAGGATGATGTCCGGGTCCTGGCGCAGGAAACTGCGAAGGCAGCGGATGAACGTCAGGCCGATCTCGTGGCGAATCTGGACCTGGATCAGGCCGTCGATGTCGTACTCGACGGGGTCTTCGCTGGTGAGGATCTTGACGTCCACGCTGTTGAGCTCGTTGAGGGCTGAATACAGCGTAGTGGTCTTGCCCGAACCCGTCGGCCCGGTGACGATGCAGATGCCGTTGGGGCGATTGATCAACTGGCGGAAGATACGGATGTCGTCTTCCCGCATTCCCAGCCGCTCAACGTCCAGCGAGACGTTCGAGCGGTCCAGGACTCGCATGACCACGCTCTCGCCGAATATTGTCGGCAGCACCGAGACGCGCAGGTCAACCTGCGCGCCGTTGACGATAAGTTCTATACGGCCGTCCTGGGGCAAGCGGCGTTCGGCGATGTCCAGATTGGCCATGACCTTCACGCGCGACGCGATGGCCACCGCAATGTGTTTGGGCGGCGGGATCATCTCGTACAGGACGTTGTCGATGCGGTAACGCATCTTGAATTCGGTCTCGAACGGCTCGAAATGGATGTCGGAGGCCCGGTTGCGGATGGCCTCCAGCAGAACCATGTTCACCAGCTTCTTGACGCCGGACGAGTCGGCCATCTCCTTGATGGTTTCCAGGTCGATGCTCTCGCCGCGGCCTTCAAGTTCGCTGAGCTGCTCGTCGCCGCTGATCTCGTTGATGAGGTCGCTCATCGACTCAGGCGCGACGTCGTAGTACTTGGTCAGGGCTGCTTCGAGGTCTTCCTGCGTGGTGATCTTGGCGGTTACGGCAAAGCCCATCAGTGTCCGCAGGTCATCGACGGCGTGGAAGTTGTCGGCTGAGGCGATGGCCACCACCAGGCGGTTGGTCGCGGGGTCGTGCTCCAGCGGGATGACCTTGTAGCTGTTGGCCATCTGGGCTGGAATCTGCTTGATGACGTCCGGTGCAATGTCCAGGCCCTTGAGCTCGATGTACTCCATCCCGGACTGAAACGCCAACGCCAGGTTGCGGGTCTTGTCGTCGATGTAGCCCAGGTCGATAAGGATCTGGCCGATGACGTTGCCCTTTTCCTTCTGCACGTCCAACGCTTCGTGGACCTGGTCGCGCGTGATCTTGCCCATCTTGACCAGCACGCGCCCAAGCGGCCGGCCCTTGAGTTCGGATAGATTGGGAGGATTGGTTGGCATCTTACTTCCTCAACTGCGACGGGCTGTTGTCTTCGCCCTTTTCTTCCTTGCTCTGGGTGGGAATGTAGGGCTTGCCGGTCTTGAAGGCCTCGACCTTGTCCTGCATGTCGCCGGGATTCTGGCTGTGGTCGATGGCGTCTTCCTCGCTGATCTTGCCTTCGCTGAAGAGCTTGTACAGGTGCTCGTCGAGCAGTTGCATGCCGAACTTCTTGCCGGTCTGGACGGAGGATGGAATTCGGTAGACCTTGTTTTCGCGGATGAGGTTGGCGATTGCGTTCGTGACCACCATGAACTCGTACGCAGCCACCATGCCGCGGGTGTCCTTGCGGGCCATCAGGGCCTGGCAGAGCACCGCGATCAGCGAGGTCGAGAGCTGCACGCGGATCTGCTCCTGCTGATCGACCGGGAACTGGTCGACAATACGCGTCACTGTGCCCTGGGCGCTGGTGGTGTGCAGCGTGCCGAAGACAAGGTGCCCGGTCTCGGCGGCACGCAGGGCAGCCTCGATGGTCTCCAGGTCGCGAAGCTCGCCGACTAGGATCACGTCCGGGTCCATACGCAGGGCACGCCGCAGGGCTTCGCTGAAGCTGGGGACGTCCACGCCGACCTCGCGCTGGCTGAGGATCGACTTCTTGTGCGAGTGGTAATATTCGATTGGATCTTCGACGGTGATGATGTGCGTGTCGAAGTTCTCATTGATGTAGTTGATCATCGTTGCCAGGGTGGTCGTCTTGCCCGAGCCGGTAGGCCCGGTTACCAGGAACAACCCCCTGGGGCGGCGACACAGCGCCTTGACGATGGCAGGCAGGCCGATCTCGTCAAAGCTCAACAGCCGGGAAGGAATCAGACGCAAAATCAGTGAGACATTGCCCTTCTGCTGGAAGACGGCGGTTCTGAAGCGGCCGGCTGCGCCAAACTCGAAACCGAAGTCAGTGCCGCCTTGCTCCTGCAATTCCTGCTGGCAGCGGTCAGGGGTGATGGCCTTCATCAAGGCGATGGTATCTTCGGGCTCGAGCACCTTGGTCTCAAGTGCTCGAAGCCGGCCATGAAGACGCAACGTTGGCGGGCGTCCCACATGAAGATGCAAGTCGCTGGCGTTGCGCTTGATACACGTCTCCAGCAGTCTGTCTACATGGATGGACGACATTGTGACTCCTTCCGATAAGATTGTTGGCTGCCGCCGTAGGCCGGAGAAGCCCCGCTCAAGGCGTGTTCAGCAGTTTGGGCTATTACTACTTAAATCACAAGAAGTTACATAAAAAGACATTTCTTGGAATCAATCTGCGACTAAATCGGCGGCCTGCGTCGTCCGCACGAGTTCCTCTGCCGTGGTGACACCATTTCGGATCTTCAGCCGGCCGTCTTCCAGCAGGCTGCGCATCCCGCTGGCACGGGCTGCGTTGCGAATGTCGGCCAGCGGAGCGCGGTTAAATGCAAGCTCGCGCAAGGTGTTGTTCATCTCCAGCATCTCGAAGATGCCCTGCCTGCCGCGATAGCCCGTGCCATTGCACGCGTTGCAACCCCTGCCCTTGTAAAACTTTCCACTGGCTATCTCATCGTCTTTGAAGCCAAGCAGCCTCAGGATTCTGGGATCGGGGTCGTGGTCGATGTCCTTGCATTCCTTGCAGATGATTCGGATCAGGCGCTGTGCCATGATCGCCTGGATGCTGCTGGCGACGAGGAACGGCTTGACGCCCATGTCCACCAGACGCGTGATGGCCGAGGGCGCATCGTTCGTGTGGAGTGTACTGAAAACCAAGTGTCCAGTCAAAGCGGCCTGAATTGCCACCTCCGCAACCTCCATATCGCGGATTTCGCCCACCAGGATGATGTTTGGCGCCTGGCGCAGCATGGATCGAAGGATGTTCGCGAACGTCAGACCTATCTGTTCGCTGACCTGGACCTGGTTGACCCCAGTGAAGTTGTACTCCACCGGATCCTCAGCCGTGATGATCTTCCGGTCCGGGCGGTTGAGTTCGTTGATGGCTGAGTAGAGGGTAGTCGTCTTGCCCGAGCCGGTCGGGCCGGTGACCAGGAAGATGCCGTTGGGCCTCTTGATGATCTTCATGAACCGCTCATAGTCCTCCTGCTCGAAGCCCAGGGCCGGGATGCCCACTCGAACGCCTTCAGGGCGCAGAATACGCAAGACGACGCTTTCGCCGTGATAGGCAGGCAGTGAGGAAACGCGGAAGTCGATATCGCTGCCGCCGACGGGCAGCTTGATGCGGCCGTCCTGAGGCAGGCGGCGCTCGGCCAGGTCGATGCCGGCCATGATCTTCACTCTGTTGATGACCGGGCCCTGCATTCGCTTGGGGATATTATCTCGTTCGATGCAAACACCGTCCACGCGGTATCTTACGCGTACGCGGTTGGCCATCGGCTCGATGTGGATATCCGACGCCCGCATGTTGACCGCCTCGGTAATGAGCATCGTAACCAGGCGGATGATAGGGGCGGCTTCCTCGTCGAGATCCTCCTCGACGACCTCGGCTTCAGCCGCTGCCAGGCGGTCCTCCTCGGTCTGATGCACGAGGATATCGACGCTGAGGTCGCCCTGGATGAAGTGGTCTATATAGTTCCGCATCTTGCTCTTGGAGGCCAGGCAGGGCTCCAGGTCGGTATTGAGGCGGAAGCGGAAAGTATCAAGTGTTTCGAGGTCCAGCGGATCGGTGATGACGATCTTGAGTTTGCCGTCTTCCTTGCCCAGCGGCAGGATCTGATACTTGCGGATGAGGTCGTCGCGGATGAGGTTGTCGCTGGGGACGCTGATGTTGCGGTCGAGGTCGATGTACTCCATGTCGAACTGGCTGGCCAGGGCCTTGGTGACATCTTCCTCGTCGGCAAGGCCAAGCGAGATCAGCGCCTCCCCGATTCGCAGGCCTTCCTTCTGCGCATGCTCGAGGGCCTCCTGGACGGCTGCACTGGTTACAACTCCCCACTCGACAAGAATTTCGCCAAGCTTACGTCTTTGTTTTCGTGCCATAGCCTGCTCAATCTAACCTGGCCGGGTCGCCGGTGCGCTCTCGTGAGGCGGCAGGAAAGCAGCTAACCAGCGTCTAATGCGGATCGTTTCGACAACCCACGCAGGGGGATCATACAGAATAAGCCTTAGGTCAACAAAAGCCAATCAATTGTAATTAAAGCACTAGATGACGGTCAAGCAGCGTTTGAGGCCGACAACGAAAATCGCGGCAAGATCTCGGGCACAAAATCATCAATGAAGCCGTGTCCTCTTTGTAAGCATTGGTTATAATCATCATTTCAAACTTACAGGGCGCGGGCGTCGGCGTCCTTGAGCGCACGGGCAAGATGCCCGTGCCACGATCCCGGGCTCTGCCAAGCTCATGCAAAGAGAACTGGAGCAACTCATGTTTCGTCCGCAAATAAAGGTCTGCGACTGCACCATCCGCGATGGCGGACTGGCCAATGATTCAAAGTTCACCTTCGAGACAGTGCGGGCGGTCTACGCCGCGTGCTGTGCCGCCGGCATCGACTACGTCGAGCTGGGCTATCGCAACAGCAAGGCGATGTTTTCGACGCAGCAGTACGGCCCGTGGCGATTCTGCGATGAGGATCAGCTCAAGCGGGTCATCGACGGCATCGACCCGAAGACGACAAAACTCTCGGTCATGCAGGACTCGCACAAGGCCAGCGCCGATGACGTGCCGGCCAAAGAAAAATCAGTCGTGGACATGATCCGCGTGGCGACCTACGTCAAGGACGTCGACAAGGCCATCTTCCTGGCCAACAATGCAACCGATAAGGGCTATGAATCGACGATCAACATCATGGCCATCTCGCACGAGGGGACGCACTTTCTGGATGAGGCCCTGCAGCAGATAGAGGAAGAGACAAAGGTCAAGGCGGTTTACATTGTCGACAGCTTCGGCGCGCTCTACAGCGAGACGGTGCATTACCTCGTCGAAAAGTTCCAGATGTACATAAAGACCAAGGAAGTCGGCATCCACGCTCACAACAATCAGCAGCTGGCCTTCGCAAACACCATCGAGGCCATCATCAAGGGCGCCAATTTCGTCGATGGAACGCTGTACGGCCTGGGCCGGGCTGCCGGCAACTGCCCGCTGGAACTGCTGCTGGGTTTCCTTAAGAACCCCAAGTTCAATATCGTGCCGATCCTGGATGTCATCGGCAAGGCCGTCATCCCGCTGCGCGAGAAGATCGAGTGGGGCTATACGATTCCCTACATGCTTGCGGGCGTAATGGACCGCCATCCGGAACTATCGATGCGCTGGGTGGAAGGCGGCGGGCCAAAGAAGCACGATTACGTCGAGTTCTACAAGCTGATTTCCGATACGCCGGAACAATAAGATATTGCCGGCCCTGAGCCTGTCGAAGGGCTTGCCCCGAGCATGTCGAAGGGCGGATTTCGGAATGCGGATTGACAACAACAACACGCGCGTCGAGAAGACAGTGCATGTTGATTATTGTCTGTTCGCATCCGATAATTAAGTGATCCCAGATGCGAGGTAGGTATGACACTCCATGGAAAAATTCAGAACGGGGTGGTGGTATTAGACGGGCCGGTGAGCTTGCCCGACGGCACAGAAGTCTTTGTCCAGCCAGTGGAATCCATGGGTGAAAAACCATGGATGAAATGTGTCGGGACCATCTCTGAGGAAGATGCAATGGAGATGCTTAGATATGTTGAGAATACTTGTGAGAGGATCGAGCCGGAGGAAAAGGCCTGAAGCTTCTTGATACATCCATCGCCATCTGGTTGCTCCGCGGCCATCCAAGAGTGGCCCAAGTAGTTTCGCAGGAGCGTGATCTGAGGCTTCCTTTCGCGGTCTGTGCGGAAGTGCTTATCGGTGCGGCAAGGAGAGCAAGTTCACTCAATATCCAAGCTGTAGATGGATTGCTCGCAGCTATGCCAACGGTCTTGCCTGATATTGAAACATGCAGGCTTTACGCGGCTCTTGCTACTCTCTTGGAAAAGTCCGGCACTCCTATTCCTCAGAACGATCTCTGGATTGCGTCTCTTGCCCTTCAGCACGGCGCGGCCCTGGCAACGTGCGACCTGCACTTCCAGCACGTCCCCGGCCTGAAGACCGAAAACTGGCTTGCTTAGATCGCTCTTGGCCATTGCTGGCAAACCTTAGAGAGCCGGCACGGGCTGGTATGTTTTACTCCTGGTCGATTTCCGCCAGACACAGCAGGCCGTGCCCGCTGCCAATGCCATCGAAGTTGAACTCGATGTTTCGCAGAACGCACGCGACCTGCGGGCCCATGATGCTTGCCCAGAAATCCGCAACGGGGAATCGCTCCGCACTGCGGTGCAGCCAGGCGAGCATCTTGAGGTCTGAGGCGAGCGTCTCAGGGGCCGATTCGATCAGGGTCCTCGCGCGCTCGTCATCGGGTTCCATCAGGCTTTCGAGCAGGTCTATGACGGTGTTCCATTGATTTTGATACTCGCAGAGGCGCGCCCAGGTTTGGGAAGAAGCCTTGTGGTAGTCCTTCAGGAAATCCAGGCGCACCCGCAATCTTTCCACGTCCCCGCGGTAGCCGCGGTCGAAGAGGCGGTTAGTCTGGTAGCGAAGTTGGAGACTCGCATTATTGAAGATGCCGGTATCCATGTGCCGCCCGATGAAGACGGACCGGTCCTTCATTGTCAGGCGGATTCTCCGGCCAGCTTGCCGGGCCGCCGCTTGCAGGACTTCTTCGAGTTCCGCCGCGCTCCAGAAGGACACATGATACCATTCCATTGTTTCGGCGGCGCGCTGGTGCGATGGCAGCAGGTAGGCCATCGTGTAGGGCAGCATCTCATGGCAGGACTTGCCCCAATATTCCGGCCATTCGGGCGAGAACCGCCCGAACATATCGAGAAGCACGTACCCTCGTTCCCGCACGTGCGAAAAGACCTGTTCCATGGTGTGCTGGAGCTGGCGGCTGGTCAGGTGGGAAGGGCTCGAATAGGAGGAGAAATACAGGTCGAAGGGCTCCTCGTCCAACAAGGGGAAACCTGTTGAGAGATCGTGTTGCACGAAACGCACATTAGGCCAGTCGGGATAATTGCAGCGTCCTTGGGCCACCATGGATGGCGAGACATCCACTCCAACGTATTGGTCGATCTCCCCTCGCCAGATGAGAAACCCGCTGTGGGGCGGCTTGGAATGTGCCGCATAAGGGATATGCGTCAGCAGTTCCAGCCCTTCACCGCTGCCGCAGCCGAGGTCTACGATACGGATGGACTTCTTGCGCCCCATAATCTCCCGCATCGCCGGCAGAATCATGAGTTTGGTTACGGTGTCTTCCCAGTACTTCCGGACGTTATCCTTCTTGCCTTCCAGTCCGCCCCGGTCCAGTCCATAGAACCCTTGTTTGACGGCGGCCTCAAAGAACTCGGTTCGATAATGGGTCTGTTCCATGATTGCACCTCCTGCCGACGGCAAAAGGCTGTGCAAGCGCAAAAGAGAAGCGCATGAATGAAACAGTATCTGTGTTGGCTTGCACAGCGATTGTATAGTCCAAGGCGGCCCGACCCTGGCGATCCTGCGACAGCACATCTGCCGCACCCTTTGGCGTGACGCGATTCAATATAGCCTTTAAGGCCGGGGCGTTCAAGCAAGCCTTGCATTTACATTCTTTCACCTCTACTCTTTCACGTTGTTTGACGGCGAATCCGCCGGAATCGAGCGTATGGAGAATTATGAACACTGAAAATGATCCAAATCTGGAGAAGGCTTCTGACTTCATTCGCGAGGCCGTCAAGGACGACTTGGCGTCCGGGCGATTTGACCACGTTCAGACGCGGTTTCCGCCGGAGCCGAATGCGTATTTGCACATCGGCCATGCCAAGGCAGTGTGGATCGACTATGGCATTGCGCAGGATTTCGGCGGCAAGTTCAACCTGCGTTTTGATGACACCAACCCAGCCAAGGAAGAGCAGGAATATGTCGATGCCATCATCGAGGACGTCCGCTGGCTGGGGGCGAATTGGGACGACCGCCTGTTCTTCGCCAGCGATTACTTCGAGCAGATGTACCTCTGGGCCGAGGAACTCATCAAGAAGGGCAAGGCCTACGTCTGCGACCTGAGCGGCGATGAGGTCTCGGCTGCTCGCGGCACGCTGACCATGCCGGGCAAGGACAGCCCGTACCGCAATCGAAGCATCGAGGAAAATCTGGACCTCTTTCGCCGGATGCGTGCGGGCGAGTTTCCCGACGGCAGCCGCACGTTGCGGGCAAAGATCGACATGGCCAGCCCCAACCTGAACCTGCGCGACCCGGTGATGTATCGCATCCTGCACACCGAGCACCACCGCCAGGGCGGCAAGTGGTGCATTTACCCGATGTACGACTGGGCGCACGGCCTGGAGGACTCCATCGAGGGCATCACGCATTCGCTGTGCTCGCTGGAATACGAGAACCACCGCCCGCTGTATGACTGGTTCATCGATGCGGTGAATGATGGCAGGACTGATGACGGCAGCGGGCCATGGGGCAGGAAGATTCTCCATCCGCGGCAGATCGAATTCGCCCGGCTGAACATGACGTACACGATGATGTACAAGCGCAAGCTGATTGAACTGGTCCGCGGCGGAGTGGTTCGCGGCTTCGACGATCCGCGGATGCCCACGCTGGCCGGCCTGCGCCGCCGCGGGGTCAACCCAGAGGCCATCCGCAGTTTCTGCAAGATGATCGGCATCGCCAAGTTCAACAGCGTCGTCGACGTCGAAAAAATGGAGTTCTGCATC